>JADMIJ010000165.1 GCA_015478655.1 Acidimicrobiales bacterium
CCCACGGTACGCGCGGAACCCGACCAGGCGGTGGACCCCGCTATCCAATTACGTGCTCACTTGGGATTATGCAGGTGGCCGATGAGCGAAACGGGCGAAGCTATCTGCTCACTGGACCGAGTTGAAGGTACATGGCATCGCGTTGGTCTTCGGTCAGTTCGACCTTGGTGTCATCGAATGTGCAGACGATGAGGGTCACTACATCTCCTAGCCCGGTCCAGGGTACTGACATGTACATGCCCTGACCGCGCCCAGATTCGGCTGGAGCCCGCCCACCAACTCCCTGAGGTCGACGTCGAGGCCCGCCAGCCAGCCAGCGTGGCCTTGCCGACCTGCTTGCCTCCCAGGGTCCAGAACATGGTCTCGGAATCGGCGTGTTGGAGCGAGGGCCCGGGGGTGTGCGAGGAGCTGATACCCGAGCCGGAAGCGGGGCGCGCCGACTGGGTTCTTGCTGCAACTGGCTTGGCTAGGGAGGGCCCTTGAGCGGCGGCGGCCCGGGATGGCGCCGCCCGGCTGGAGTCCGGATGCGCAGGGCCGCTGGGAGCGACTCGAATCTGAGCGGCGGCATGAGCCTGACGGCCTCGCCGTCCAACCCGACGTCGATCGCGGCCCCGGAGTCGATTTCGAAGCGAAACGTGGTCCATTCCCGCAAGCGGCGCAAGGGCGGTCCGTTGGGCACCACCACCACGCCGAGCGTCCCTCCGACCATCGTCCCCCGGGTGCCCTGTTCACCGAGCGGGTCGAGCTGGTAGCGGTTGGTGGACACCAGGACGAGCTCAGCCGCCTCGTATTCCGCTCCGTCCGGGTCGGTGAAGCGCAAGTCGAAGGGCACCGCGCCGGGGCCAAGCAGGCCGGGCATCATTTCCATGACCGTACGCAGCTTGGCGTCGCGGTACTCCGGCGATTGAACGACCTTCCCGTAGAAGCCGATCGACGCGTTGTTCACGAAGACTCGACCGTTGACCTGAGCCAAGTCGATGCGGCGCTCGGAACCGTGGTGGAAGGCGTCGAGGGCGCCGATTACATCCTCCCGGTCCACGCCGATTTCCAGAGCGAAGTGGTTTCGCGTGCCAGCCGGTATGCAGACGTACGGGATGTCATGCCTGGAGGCGACGGCGGCAACGATCGCTTGGGAACCGTCGCCGCCAGCCATGCCGATGGCGTCGGCTCCCGACGACACGGCGGCGGCGGCCCGTGACGCCAGGTCGTCGCCCTCCTTCATCACGACCGGCCCGATCCCGCGGGCGCGGCACCGACTGACGAGGTCGTAACGCTGGGCCTTCCCGCCGCCTGACCTCGGGTTCACGATAAGGACCGGGTGCACCGACCCGGTATCGGCTGAATCTCTCATCTCGCCTCCATCTCGGAGCGTCGACCGGATACTTGACACTGGGTCATCGGTTCTGTAATCTATCATCAGTTCTGTGGTGATGTAACAACAAATGATCACCACAGCTACCAAACCACCGAAAAGGAGCTGTCATGTTGAAGTCATTGAGTACATCCTTCATCGTCCGGGGCATTCTGGCTGTCGCCGTCGGCATCGTGGCGCTGGCCTGGCCCGGGATCTCCATCTTGGCGCTAGTCATCCTGTTCGCCGTCTACGCGTTCATCGCCGCCGGCATGGAGGCCGTGAAGGCCTTCAGCAGCGAACGAGCCGGTTCCGTGATGGGTCATCTGCTGCTCGGTCTGGTCGACGTCGGCGCCGGGGTGATCGCCCTGGCCTGGCCGGGGCCAACTGCCCTGGTGCTGGTGTTGCTCGTCGGCGCATGGGCGACGATCGCCGGGCTGGTCGAGATCTACGCGGGCTTCGAGGCCGGCGAACCAGCTGGGACCCGCGCCCTCTTCTTCGTAAGCGGGCTGATCTCGATCGCCTTCGGGATCGTCCTTTTCGCCCGTCCCGACGTGGGCGCCGTGACCCTTGCCTCGCTGTTCGGCCTGTTCAACCTGGTCTACGGGATCTGGGCGTTCACGTGGGGCACCGACTTGCGCCGGACCCATCGCAGGGTGGGCTCGCTGGTTGACGAGCAGCCGGGGCAGCGGGACCAGCTAGCGTCAGTCATGTAGTAATCCATCAGTAGTGATCAGGGTTCCCACCCTGGCGGGATCCGCTCGAGCCTCGGCCGGGCGGAACCGTCGGGGTGAGACTCGTCTACGACGTCAAGAGAGGGAGACTGATATGACCTCGGTAGCCGCGAGCACCACGGAGGGACCGAACCGGCTGGACCGGCGCAAGGCCCGGACCCGGCAGGCACTGATCGACGCGGCGGTCCGATTGATCGCCGAAGGGCGCGGGGAACGGGCCAGCATCCAGGAGATCACCGAGGCCGCCGACATCGGCTTCGGGTCGTTCTACAACCACTTCGAGAGCAAGGAACAGCTGTTCGAGACCGCGTCGAGCGAGGTCCTCGAGCGCTGGGGGCGCATGATCGACCGGGCATCCGCTGGCATCGCCGACCCGGCGGAGGTGTTCTCCGTATCGCTGCGGCTGTCCGCCCGCCTCAGCTGGACCCACCCCGAAGTAGCCCGATTCATCACCGGCGCCGGCCTCGATCTCCTCGACGCACCGGGCGGCCTGGCCCCGCGCGCAGTGCGCGACATCCAGGCCGGGCAAGCCGCGGGTCAGTTCAGTATGGCTGACACGGAGGTCGCTCTCAGCGCCGTAGCGGGCGGCCTCATCGGGTTGCTGCGCCTGCATCAGCGGCATCCCGAACGGGTCGAGGAGAGCTCGGTCGACGAGCTCGCCGAGGCCTGCCTCCGACTACTCGGCCTTCCAGCTACCAAGGCCAGACGCCTGGCCCGGTTGCCGCTACCGGCCACCGAGGATTGGTGATGCACGCCCCAACCGAGCGGGTGGGGGGGCTGCACAAGAAGTCCCAAGTGCGAGGCTGCCTCGGTCTATTCGTACCCTCGGAGCGCCTCCTCGTCCAGGGCTAATTGCCGGAGGTACCGCGCGAGACCGTCCTTGAGTGCCGGATCGGTGGCCCGGAGCATCGCGGCGCGGAGTTCGTGGATCATGGCATCGCGCATGAAATCTTCGGGGGTCTCGTAGTCGGGAACCGGTCATCGCGCGCGAGCAGCCGGATGGCTTCGGCCACCTCGGTCGGACGATGACCTCGACCTCTACCGCGTCCTCCTTCGGGGCCGTAGAGCGCGTGTAGAACTTGGTGGGGTCGATGGTGGGGGGTGATGTGGTCATGTCCACCACATTTCCGAAGATGTTCGCGAGACGGGTGGACTGGTCGACCCCTTGCAGGTGCTTCGAGCGCGACGAGGAGGTGGCGTTGGCAGCGATCCGATGCCAGGTGGTCGCTAGGCCACCGGCAGGGCCGGACCCGCGACCGGAGGGCGCACCCAGTTAGACGATCACGCCGCCTACGGTCCAGACCCGACCACGCCCTCCATACCCGTCGCCACCGCTCACGGTAGATGTATGGCTTCGACCTGAATCACGGCTCATGTATGTCCTTGCTCACGCATGATGTAGTTGACTTAGTTAGCCTGGAAGCACCGACTGAACTCCTGATCTGAAGACCGCGCATCCGCGGAAA
>JADMIJ010000166.1 GCA_015478655.1 Acidimicrobiales bacterium
GTGGTCCCATGCTGCTGGCAACGGGGTGGTCCCATAAGACTGGCAAGCGACACTGACGGTTGATCCGTTCGCCTCGTTTCCTTTACAGGTGTTCCTGCAGGAAACCGTGCGTAGTACGTCTGATAGGAGCTTGGCTGGAACACAAGTACTGCGTAACAGTGCCCATTGGAGCCGAGCGCCGCCGCCGCCCACGTCGACGCATCTATCGGGTGCACTGAGACGACAAGCGGGCCCGTCGAGGCTTGATCGGGCGAGACATATTCGACTTGCAGACCAGTGAGCGCTCGGTAGGGTTGCACTTTCTCCAACGACTGGGCAGTCAGCTGTGTGAAATCGGTGACTGGTTGTGGAGTCGGAGGAAGCAGAAGACCAGAAGGGAACTGGTTGGCCGCATCAGCCGACTTCCAGCCTGACACCGCACTCAAACCGATGAGGACGAAGAGGGTGACAACTACTGCCTCGATGAGCCACCGGTCCGGGCGAAGTATCCATCCAAGCGACTTGTTCACTGCGCCCGCTTTGTCGGGCTACGTCTACGCCGGAGAACAATCTGTTCTGGACACACAGCGGACAGGAATCCGCCTAGGCACAGCGCTAGCCGCTCTTCTACCAGCGAGTAGTAAATGCGATTTGCGTCCCGACGCTCGGTCACAAGGCCGGCTGATTTCAGCAAACTCAGATGGCGGGAGATCGAAGGAGCACTGATCTTGAACCGGGCTGTGATCTCTCCGGCTGTCAGCTCGCCTGGACGCAGATCTTCGAGAATCTGCCGTCTTGTGGGATCGGCGAGGGCTTTGAACACTCCAGCGTCGTCGCTCACGCATCGAGTTTAGCTCATTAGCTAACTACAAATCAAGCTGCGGGATCCACCAACCGTCAGCGATGAGTTACGGGGCACCGATCCTGCCCCACATAGCCGGTCAGGGACGGTCCCACAGATAGAACAGGCCCGGTCAAGGCCGACCATCGGTCGCCCGCAGGGGAAGCCTTGACGGGGCCGGGCACTGTCGCACGGACAATGGGACCGGAGCCGGCCATGCCGGCTTCTGAGTGCCGCTTCCGTCATCGTGCCTGAAACCGTTGCGGTGGGACTGATGTCCCGCTAGTCTCAGAATCTGGACTAGGAGGCTCGATGACTGAGGACTTTCGATCAGATCGGATGGCGACGCCTGAGGGCAAGGGCAATGCGAAGGGTCGCTTCGAACGGGCGTGGGACGGCTACGTGAAAGGCGTCAACAAGATCGCTGGGCCGATCACCAATCCTCTGGCCAAGAAGGTCGGTGCGGCTGGTGCGGTTGATCTCCTCGGGTTCTGGTTGGTGTGGCAGACCGAAGGGGGTTTTGACGGTCTGCGCCGGTTGGGCATGAGCCGGTCCTCGATCTATCGGCGCATCGGGCTATTCCGAAAGTTCATGGGTGTCCATCCCGATGAATACAAGATGCCTGGTGTGACCATCAACGTAGCGGCGTACCTGAAGGGGACCGGGATTCCAGTCAAGGTGTAATCCCACATACTGGACTGCCTGGCCGAATCGCACTACAGTCCCGGATATGGGACTAGGGGGCCGGGGCGCTGGGTCGTCCGACAGTCGGATGGAACCTCACGGTCTATCCGGACGCCCGAGAGGCGGCCGGTAGGTTCGTCGCCACTGTCGACACCTGGGAGGGCAGGCGAGGGGAACCGGGCGAGAGTCGGAATCCGGAACGCTCGCAGCAGGTCGCCGCTGGTCGGGCCAGAAGTACCGTGCGGCGCTACTGCGCCTCCAATCGGACCAATCGCTTCTGGACGCTCACCTATGACGGCCAGGGTTGTCATGACCCGCTCGTCTTGCGGTCAGACCTGGCCGGGTTCTTCCCTAGTCTGCGCTCGAGTCTGGGCGGCAAACCGTTTCCCTACCTGTGGGTGCCGGAGTGGCACAAGACCGACCATGGACTGCACGCTCATTTCGTCTGCGCCCAGTACATCAGGCGATCCCTCATCGAGTCAGTCTGGCAACAGGTGCCGGGGCACGGATATGTGTACGGCAAGCTGATCGGAGACCTACCGGTCGGCTCGGCGGCGGTAGACGAGGCTCGGATCGCTGCCCGGTACATCGCCAAGTACATGAACAAGGACTTCGACGAGAAGCGAGCCATGGGCCTCCATCGCTATGACCTGGCCCAGGGGTTCCAGCCTCGAAAGGTCACGGTCCCGGGACCGACGCTGGAAGAAGCCGTCATGCGTGCGTGTGAACTCATGGGCGGTTCGCCCTCCCGGTTCTCGACATCGGAACAGTGGCGGGACTGGGCCGGTCCCTCAGCGGTGGCGATGTCGTGGGACTCCTGAGCGGTCCGGCGCTGGTGGCCTGGGTGACGAGTAGCTGTCTGGCGCAAGGAGTGCCGGTGAAGGTGACCGACGTGCGGGTCATCGAGCGGGTGAGGGCCCTGCTAGGCGGAGGGCCGGGGGGACCCGAACGGGGCGCCAGCACCGTCGGGTCCACCGGCGCACGCTCAGAGGTGCCACACCGCCTTGACCCGGTCGGGGTCCAGCTTCGTGGCTCCGAGGGTCCCAGGCAGGATGACGGCGTGGTCCAGCACACACCGGACGATGGCAGCCTGGCGGTCGAGGTTGAGACTCGCCCACTGACTGCGTAGTTCCCCACCATGGCCGATGACAGCGGACAGCTGGCTGGTATTGGTGGCCCGGCGCAGTCGGCGCTCGGTCGCCTTCATTCGATCTTCGATGATGGTGCGGGCGGTGATCCACTCGCTCATCGGAAGCTGCCGTTTGCCGTAGAGGGCGGCTAACTCGTCCAACTGTTCACGGTCGTCGCTGATCTCTTCCATCAGACGGGTGGTGTCCTCGTCGTGCGCTGCCTTGCCAGCGAGGGCGTTCGCTAGCGCTGGGGTGTCCAACCGGAAGAGGACGATGTCGGCGATGAACTCCTCCAAGGGTGCTGCGACCACGGTCATTCGTCCACACCCTCCCTTGTCCGGACTGGAATCGCACACGTATCGGCGGGTGGTCTTGCGGGGAGCCGAGTACAGACGGTGCCCGCAGCGCCCGCAGCGCAGTAGGCCGGACAGCAGGTAGCGCCGCTGGACACGGCGACCGGAGTTCCGCCTTTCCTCGAAGATGGCGAGAACTCGGCTGCGGTCCTCGGGGGTGATGATCGGCTGCCAGATGGCGGGGCCAACGATCTCGCCCCGGAACTCCCGAAGGCCAGCGGTGCGGGGCGACGAGAGCAGACGGCGCACGACTCCGGGGCGCCACACTCCCCCGGCAGAGGGCGGAACCTCCTGGGTGTTGAGCCAGACCGTCAACGAGCGGGCGCTCTCCCCGGCCAGGAACCGGGCCACCAGTAGGCGGACAAGGGCGACCTCGGTGGGCCGGTGGGTGATCTTGTCGTCCTCGAATCCGAACGGGCGTCGTGATCCGCCATGGGGACGGCCTTCGGCGGCGACCTGTTCCATCTTGCGCTTGATGCGTTCGCTCTTCGTAACTATTCAGGGCCCCTGACCACCTGATCCACCGCCAGGGAGAACACCGC
>JADMIJ010000042.1 GCA_015478655.1 Acidimicrobiales bacterium
TGACCTCCACACCCCCACCATACTACGCGCGCACTAACTTGGCGGGGACCCTAACACCAAATTGTCGTCCGATCTTCCGCGGTCCTGAAGGGTTATGGCGCCCATTCCTGCCATCGACCTTTGATCGCGCCTCGGTGCTCAGTGAGCCCGACGGGGCCGCCCCGGGCCTGAGCAGGGCCTGTGGTGCCGGCCTCTGTCGCCGACCGGCACGCACTCGGAGCGGGTTGGTGCCCCCGGGTAAGACTGCGGAGATGCCATCCGCCCGCTGTGTGGTCATGCCATGAGCTCGGTCGATGTGGTGGTGGTGGGGTCGGGGCCCAATGGGCTGGCTGCCGCCATCACCCTGGCCACCGCCGGTGTCTCCGTTTCTGTGATCGAAGGCGCCGACGTCCCGGGCGGGGGTTGCCGCACCGAGTCGTTGACCTTGCCCGGCTTTCGCCACGACGTCTGCTCCGCCGTCCACCCCCTGGTGCTGGCGTCCCCTTTCTTCCGTCAGCCGGCATTCGACGGTCTCCGTCATTCGCTGCTCCAACCGGCGGTCCCGTTCGCCCATCCGCTCGACGGGGGGAGAGTGGGCGCGGTGCTCCGGTCGCTGGACGACACCGCGGCTTCCTTGGGCCGCGATGGAGCCGCCTACCGGCGACTCATGGGGCCGCTGGTGGCGCGCTCCCGGGAGATCGCCGACCAGGTGCTGGCCCCCTTGCGGTCGGTACCGGCCCACCCGGTGGCCCTGGCCCGATTCGGGCTTCCGGGACTGCTTCCCGCCCGCCGTCTGGCGCGACGGTTCGAAACCGACGAGGCCCGCGCCTTGCTGGCGGGGGTGTCAGCCCACTCCATGGCTCCGTTGAGCGCACCGCTCACGGGGGCGTTCGGATTGCTCCTCACCATGACCGCCCACTCGGTGGGGTGGCCGGTGGTGGCCGGGGGAAGTTCGACGATCGCCGATGCGCTGGTGGCCGAGTTGGAGAGGCTCGGCGGCACGATCGCAACCGGTCACTGGGTCCGGTCCCTGTCCGAACTCCCTCCATCCACGGCGGTGGTGCTGGATACCGCTCCCAAGGGACTGGTGGCCATGGCCGGCGCTGACCTGCCGGAACGCTATCGGAGGGCGCTGGACCGATTCCGCTACGGGCCGGGTGTGTGCAAGGTGGACTGGGCGCTGTCGGGCCCGGTCCCATGGAGTGCAGAAGCCTGTCGGCGGGCCGGGACCCTCCACCTGGGGGGTACGTTCGACGAGGTGGCGGCCAGCGAAGCCGACGTGCATGCCGGTCGGCACCCGGATCGTCCCTACTGCATCGTGGTGCAACCCGGGGTGGCGGACCCCGGCCGGGCACCCGGTGACCAAGAGACCCTGTGGGGCTACTGCCATGTCCCTTCGGGATCGACCGTGGACATGGCGGCGGCAATCGAGGCCCAGATCGAGCGGTTCGCCCCGGGTTTCCCGGAATTGATTCTGGCCCGATCGACGCGTACCGCAGCTCAGGAGGAAGAGCACAATCCGAACTATGTCGGCGGCGACATCGGCGGTGGCGCTGTCAGCCTGGGCCAGACCATTGCTCGTCCGACGGTCCGATGGAACCCCTACCGGACACCGCTCAAGGGCGTGTACCTGGGCTCGGCCTCCACGCCTCCCGGGGGAGGGGTGCACGGGATGTGCGGCGTGTACGCAGCCCGCACCGTGCTCCACGACCATTTTGGGGCCAAGGCACCCTTCTGAGGTCAGCCAACCCGCGTCCCACCCTGCCGTAACGGTCAGCCCGGCGGTCCGGGTGGGGTGGCGAGGCGACATCGCCAAATTGTCGGTCCGATGGGGCGACCGGCTCTGCGATGATGAGCAGCCTTGCGCCGTATCACCCGGGAACGGCCCGAGAGCGGAAGGAGGAGCAGATGGAGGGAGGCATCACCGAAAGCGACCGAATGACGATGCTGCGGGCGGCGGTTGCCAAGGTGGGGAGGGACGAGGTGAAGTCTGCGCTGGCCCGCTCCTCCGAGGCGCGGCCGCAGACCCCCAAGGCAGTCGGCAATGCCCTCAACGCACTGGGCAAGCACCGCGACCCGGTCGCTGTGGTCGACAAGCCCCAGTACCGGGCGGCCCTTCCCTTCCTGGCCGCGTTGATCTCCGATGCCTGCTTGACCCGAACCATCGGGGCCCTGGGTGATCACTCCGAGGACCCCACCAGAGCACAGCTCGAGGAGGCACTCGATGACGTCGGGGACTCCTTCTCGGACGTGACCATCGGAGTCATGCTGGCCTCAGTGGCGTGCGGCGACATGCCCGCCTCCGATCTCTGCTTCGACATGGCGGCCACCGATGCGCGCTTCGGACTCACCGGTTGGGCCGCATTCGGTATTGCCGTGCCCACGCCAAAGCCTGGCTCCCGGGGGAAGAGCGCCATCACCCCCGAACAGCGAGAGGCCCGGCGATTGAAGAAGCAGAAGGACGCCGACGAACGCCGGAAGAAGATGGAGGTGGCGCGCAAGGCCGGAGAGCAGGTCCGCCGGGCAAAGAAGGTTGATCGCTCGCAGGCGGCCTCCCGCTCCGATGCCGATCCCCTGGGGCCCGCGGTGCCGGCGAGCAGCGCAGCTCCTCGATTGACCCGGCGCGCCGTGCTGACACCGGCCCAGGAGGAGGAGTTCGATCGGAACGACCCCTGGGCCACCGGAGTGGTATTCGCCTGGGTGCCGTTCGATTCCGTTGACCCGTCCCAACCTGACCTCGAGGGGAAGTCGCGGCGATGCGTAGTGGTGGCGGGGACCCCGACCCACCTCCTGGTTCGTCCCGGCTACTCGGAGGGCGGTGTCAAGAGCCGCGACTGGAAGTCGGTACCGCTGCGCCACTGGAAGCAAGCCGGATTCGAGCAACCCACCTGGATCGACGTCGACTCGTTGCCGGTCCCACGCGAGGGCGATGGTCCCGTGGGCTGGCTCTCCCCAGAGGATTGGAACGCCCTTTGGTAGGCAGTGACCGACGGGAGATCCGCACCCCTGCCTTGACGGAAGCGACCCTTGACGGAAACGACCCGGTGGAAGTGGTCTTCCGAGGTCGTTGCCGCAACTGCGTGGAGAATGGCCGACCTCAGGACGTGGTCTGACTCATTCTGCGTGTCCGGAGGGGGCAGGACCCAGGTCGGGCATTCGCAACTCCCCGGCCCCGGCACTCGGCCGGGCGAACGGGTCCAGAAGGCCGGCGGCTGCGAGCGAGGGCTGTGATTCCCTGATCACGGCCAGGATGTCGTCGCCGATGAGCTCCTGTCGCTGGAGGAGCGCATCCCGCAGGCCTTCGACCACGTGTCGATGCTCGTCGACCATCTGGGTCACCGATGCCTTGGACGCCGCCAACAGGTCCTCGACCTCGGCCCGGCCCTCATCGGTCGAGAGGACCTTGGAGACGATGCCCCCGGCGGGGTATTCCATGGCGGCAGACGACACCAGTGTGGCGCCCATCCCCAGCAGTCCGATCATCTGACACGCGTTGACCGTGGCCGCCTGCAGATCTCCCGCCACCCCCGAGGACGATTCCCCGAAGAAGAGCTCCTCGGCCACCATGCCGCCGAAGGCGATGTCAATGAGAGCCCGCATCTCGGATTTCGTCTTGGTGAAGCGCTCCTCCTCCTCGGAGTGACTGAGGAGTCCGAGCGCTTCCCGGCGCTTGACGATGGTCAGCACCTCGAGCTTTCGCCCCTTGCCCACCAGCCACGCCACTGTGGCATGCCCGGCCTCGTGGGTGGCGATGGTCCGCTGCTCAGCCTCGGTGTACTCGACGGGCTGGGCCAGGCCGATCTCCTCGGTCATCTTGGCGTGCTGGAGGTCATTCCACGAGAGCTGGTTGGCCCCCCGCCGCAGGGCCCAGACTAGTGACTCATCCATGAGGTGCTCGATCATCACCGGCGAGTAGCCGGCGGTCAGCGCGGCCAAGGTCTCCCTCTTGGCCGGTTCATCCAGCTCCGGCTCGTGCGCCTTCCTCCCCAGGTAGTAGTCGATGATGTCGCGCCGTCCGGAGCGGCTGGGCAACCCGAAGTAGATGTTGCGGTCGAAGCGGCCCGGACGGAGCAGCGCCGGGTCCAGGTCGTCGGCCCGGTTGGTCGCCCCGATCACCAGGATGTTGGCCGGCACGTGCACCGGTTTGTGCAGGCGTCTATGGGCCGGCAACCAGGTGTTGACGGCGTCGATGAACAGGCCCTTCAACCGGAGAGAAAACGGTGTCTGCTCGAAGGACTGGAGCTGGATCAGGAGCTCGTTGACAACGCCGGGGATACCCTCGCCGTGGCGCTGACCGTTGCCGCGGGTGCCGCCGATGGCATCGAGCTCCTCGATGAACCCGATGGCCCCACCCTCACGCCGGGCGTGGCGGCGCAGTGCTTTGAAGTAGGCCCGGATCTTCCGGTTGGTCTGGCCGTAGAACATGGACTGGAAGGCGGACGAGGACACGAAGAGGAACGGCACGCCGGCCTCGGCGGCCATCGCCTTGGCCATGTAGGTCTTACCGGTGCCGGGAGGGCCCTCGAACAGGATCGCCTTGCGGGGCGACCCACCCATCTGTTCGGCGAACCTGCGATGGGCGAGGAACAGGTTGAGGGTCTTGGTGACCTCCTCGACCAGTGTCTCCGAGCCGCGCACGTCCGCGAAGCTCACCTTGAGCTCGTCCGGGCGGTAGAGGATGTGCGGTGAGCGCCCAGCGGCAAGCAGTGGGACGACCATGACCAGCACCAGCACGGTGATGAGGACGATGGCGGGCAGCATCGGCTGCAGCGAGGCCGGAAAGTGGGGCGTCGGGAAGGAGGTTCCGGGGGCGAATAGGTCCCGCAGGATGAGGAGGGTGGCGATCGGAGCGAGCACCATGGCCACCCGCTGCAATCGGCTGGCGCGGGCGCGACGTTGGTGCGCTCCCACATCGGTGGTCGCCATGGCAGAGACACCCTGGCCGTCCAGCGTCAGGGTGTCGCCGGGCGTGCCCTGTCGGCCGTTGACGGCGCTCCCACTGCCGGCGGGCCGTCGAAGAAGGCGATCCGATCGGGAACGCGGTCCTGGGTCTGTCGGAGGGGAACCCTGAGGGCTCTCGCCGTACTGATCCGATGTGCCCTCGTTCGTCACGGCCTGCCTCCGTTTAGTATCCACGGCCCTGGACGGCACGTCGGATTCGATATCACTCGTCAACCCCAGCTCGACTGAGATCCTCCTGGTGGACGGCGACCAAACGTCGCCAGGCTGAACCCTGCGAGGTCTGTTGTGAACCTAAGGTTCGGGTGCAGGGGAGTCAACAAGCTCTCGCAGAGGGTGTTCGGTTGGTGTCGGGGCGTGGGAAAAAGCGACCCTCAGGCGGGCGAATCGGGTCGGTGTGCAGGGCTTATCCACCTGAGCTCGCGGGCACGGGGAACTCCCTCACCTCGAAGTCGGAGAGCACCGTGGGGCACAGAGTGGCATCGGTGAGAGAGCAGGTCTCGGCGGCGACGTTCACGCTGGATCCGTCCATTACCGCCGGCACCACCTGCGGGAAGATGACGGTGCCGGTGACCTGATGCACTCCGCCGGAGGCGACGAGGGAGCCGGCGACACCGGCGGGGTCGAGTACGGACGCCACATCGGGGGTCGGCATTGAGGTCACTTCACCAGCGGGCTTGTTCGGGCACGACACCTCTTGTTGCTGCCACATCGGGATGGTGAAGAACGGACAGACCAAGGCGATCCCCTTGGTGCGTCCGGTGGTGTCGAAGGTGGCGAAGATTCCCTCCGTACCCGGGGCAGGCGGGCCAGACACCGGTGGACTGGGATCGTTGGAGGGGTAGACGACCAGTCCCTTCCCGGACTGGTCGGGGCTGGCTCGGGCACAGCTCCAATTGGTCGGGCCCAACAGGGTATGGACCCCATCGGAGTAGAACTCGACCTTGCCCACCAGCGCGGTGGGGATCGGTGCGAGCAGGATGGGTGGCCTCCACCCCTGGTCCCCGAGGGAGTCACCTGAGCTGCTGTTGCACGCGACCACGGGGAAGGCCACCGCCACCTCGCCGTTCAGGGGTGCGGTGGTCGTCGAGCCGATGGGGGCGGCGGGCACCGGAGTCGGCGTGCTGGTCCCAAGCAGAGACGTACTGCATCCCGCCAGGACCATCCCCATCGCGCCCAGCGTGCACAGGGCCGACAGCCTTGACTTCATGTGTCGCCCTCCTCGGGCAGACGATAAACCACCCGACCGCGAGAACGGTGTTTCATCGTGGTTCCCTCTTCCCGGCCAGGGGCATCATCACCGGGTCCACCGAGCCGTCCGCACGCAACCGACCATTGACGTGTGCGTTAAGATAAGTTCACGTTCTTGTCAATGGCGGCCACTCCGGGTGATCGATGGTCCTACTCCAACACGTGAAGTCGGCAGGCGTGGGATCCGGGACCAACGGGTCGCCGTCCGGGGTTACCGACAACTACAAGTGGATGGCGCTGTTCATCTCCACCCTGGGCATGCTGATGGCGACGATCGACGGTTCCATCGTGCTGATCGCCCTTCCTGACATCTTCCGGGGAATCGGCATCGATCCGCTTCAGCCGGGCAACACGTTCTACCTGCTGTGGATGATCCTTGGATTCCTGGTGGTCACGAGCGTGCTGGTGGTCAGCCTGGGCCGTTTGGGGGACATCTACGGCCGGGTACGCACCTACAACCTGGGTTTCGCCGTCTTCACCTTCTTCTCGCTGCTGTTGAGCATCACCTGGATGACAGGCCACGCGGCTGGAATCTGGTTGATCACCATGCGCATCTTCCAAGGGGTCGGGGCCGCCATGCTCATGGCCAACTCAGCGGCAATCCTGACCGATGTCTTCCCCGACAACCAGCGCGGTATGGCGCTCGGAGTGAACCAGGCCGCCGCCTTCAGCGGGACCTTCATCGGACTGGTGCTCGGAGGCGTGCTGGCTCCGATCAACTGGCGGCTCATCTTCCTGGTGTCGGTGCCCATCGGGCTGTTCGCCACCGTGTTCGGCTACATCAAGCTGCGCGAGACGGGCCAGCGCCGTCCTGCCCGCATCGACTGGCCCGGGAATATCACGTTCGCCCTCGGCCTCGTCTTGGTGATGGTGGGGATCACCTATGGGATCGAGCCGTACGGACACCACACCATGGGGTGGACCAACCCCATGGTCATCTCGTCCCTCGTCCTCGGGGTCGTGCTGCTGATCGCCTTCTGCGTCATCGAAACCAAGGTTCCCGAGCCCATGTTCCGCCTCCCGCTGTTCAAGATCCGGGCCTTCACGAGCGGCGTGGTGGCCAGCTTCCTAGCTGCTCTCAGCCGCGGTGGATTGATGTTCATGCTGATCATCTGGCTCCAGGGGATCTGGTTGCCCCTGCACGGGTATGCCTTCAGCGTGACCCCGCTGTGGGCCGGGATCGCCATGCTGCCGCTCACACTCGGATTCCTCATCTCCGGCCCGGTGTCGGGAATCCTGTCCGACCGCTTCGGAGCCCGCCCGTTTGCCACCGGCGGCATGATCGGCACCGCCATTTCCTTCGCTCTGTTGGAGCTGCTGCCAGTCGACTTCCCGTACTGGGTGTTCGGCCTGCTGCTCCTGTTCACGGGTCTCACCATGGCATCGTTCGGTTCGTCCAACCGGGCTGGCGTGATGAACAGCCTCCCTCCCCAGCATCGGGGAGCCGGCTCGGGAATGAACACCACCTTTCAGAACTCCGCCCAGGTCCTGTCCATCGGGATCTTCTTCACTCTCATGATCATCGGATTGATGTCGTCCCTTCCCCAGAACCTGCTCCATGGGCTGACCGCCCATGGCGTACCGCCCGAGGTGGCCAGCCGCGCCGCCCACCTCTCTCCGGTGTCCACCCTGTTTGCTGCGTTCCTCGGTTACGACCCGGTCCAGCACCTGATCGGGCCCCATGCACTGAGCCAGCTCCCGCTGGCCCAGCAGAACGTGCTCACCGGTCGGCGGTTCTTCCCGGGACTGATCAGCGCCCCGTTCCAGGCTGGGCTTCGCGCCGCCTTCGACTTCGCCGTCGTGGCCAGCCTGCTGGCCGCGGGGGCGTCCTGGCTCCGGGGCGGGCGCTATGTCTACTCCGAGCCCGAGCCCGAGCCCGAGTTTGCCGGCGAGAGCCAGACTGGCGCACGCGTCTCGTCAGCGCCCGTCTCGTCTGACGATGTTTCCAGCAACTCGATCGCCCAAGTGGAGGCCGGATGATGGTGCGGAACACCGCCACCAGGCCAGCGCCCGTGGTCCTGCGCATCGGCGAAGTGGCCAAGCTGACCGGGCTGACGACCCGCACCCTTCGGTACTGGGAAGAGCTGGGCCTGATCAGCCCGAGCAGTTATCGGGGCCGAGGGGAGCGGCTCTACACCCAGCCGGACATGGCCCGGGCCATCAGGATTCGCGACCTCCAGGAGCTGTTGGGATTCTCGCTGGCCGAAGTGCGGGTGGTGCTGGACACCGAGGACATCGACGTGCTGGACCAGCTGCGGTCCGAGTACCGGTGGGGTGACGCGTCACCACCTCGTCGCCGGGAGCTCGTCGACGAGGCCATCGAGGCCAATGACAGACTCCTCGAGCGCCTCGAGGACACACTGGCCCGGATCGGCGCATTCCGGAACGAGCGGGCGGCCAAGGCCGTCCGGTTGCGGGAGCTTCGCGACGAGCTCGGCCAATAGCACCCGTGGCGCGCATCGGCACGGTCGGTCGTCACGTGGCGACCAGACCGCGTCACAGGGGGCGTGCAACCGAGACCAACCACAGGAGGCAGACCACCGATGAGCGATGCGATGAGGGCCGAGACCGTGCAGATCACCGGTTACCAAGGTGATCCGATCGAGGCGTACCTGGCGCAGAGCCTCGACGGGACTCCCACCGGTGGGGTAGTGGTCATCCACCACATGCCCGGCTACGACGAGGCCGCCAAGGAGATCACCAGAAGGTTCGCCGCTTATGGCTACCTCGCCATCTGCCCGAATCTCTACTTCCGTGAGGCCCCCGGCGCCAGCCCCGACGATGCCGCGGCCGCCGCCCGCGCCGGGGGTGGGGTTCCCGACGATCGGCTGGTGGGGGACATCGACGGTGCTGCCTCCTATCTCCGGTCGTTCGGCTCGTCCAACGGCAAGATCGCCACCATCGGCTACTGCTCGGGCGGCCGTCAGTCATTTCTGGCCGCCTGCAGCCTCAGCATCGATGCCGCAGTCGACTGCTACGGGGCATTCGTGGTGGCCCCGCCTCCCGAGGGACTGCCGATCAGCGTGGAGCCCATCGTCCATCTGGCCAAGAATCTGTCCTGCCCGCTGCTCGGGCTCTTTGGCGCCGAGGACCAGTATCCGTCACCGGACGAGGTCGCCGTGCTCGAGCAGGCGCTCACTGATGCCGGCAAGGAGTACGAGTTCCACATGTATGAGGGAGCCGGGCACGCGTTCTTCAACACGGACCGCACCAGCTACCGACCGGAGGCCGCCCGCGACGGCTGGCAGCGGATTTGGGAGTTCTTCGGCCGTACCCTGAGCACCAACTGAGCGGAGATTGCCATGTGCACCTATCAGACGACCACGCTGAACGTGGAGGGAAGTGGAAAGGGCGCCGAGGGTTGGTTCCCGGTGTCCGACGCCACTGTCTACTTCGACCACCCCGTCCATGCCACCGCGGACCACACGTTGAACGTCGATCTGATCAACCCATCCCGTGGCGCGAGTGCCCGGGTGGCGCTCGAGCTCGATCCGTCGTCGGCCCGGGCCTTGGCCGAAGCCATACTCAGGACGCTGGACACCATCCCCGCCGGCCTGCGCTGAGCATTGGCGACGTAACTCCGCTCCCGCTATTTGGGGTCCGGTCGGAGGGCACCGGTGACCGGCGTTGCGGACCCGACGGAATGCTCCCGGTCTGCGAATCGACCTACTGAGGCGGCGGCATCTGGCCGGGCGGAGGCGGCGGCTCCTCGCTGGACGGGGGCGGAGGCGGCGCCTGGCCAGGCGGGGCTGGTGGCGGCTGTGGCGGATACGTCGACATCGGAGGAGGCGGCTGTCCCGCCGGCGGGTAGCCGGGCGGCTGTGGCGGATACGTCGACATCGGAGGAGGCGGCTGTCCCGCCGGCGGGTAGCCGGGCTGCTGTGGCGGGTAGCCGGGCTGCTGTGGCGGGTAACCGGGCGGCTGTGGCGGGTAACCGGTCTGCTGTGGCGGATAGCCGGGCTGTGGCGGATAGCCACCGCCGTAGCCGCCGCCTGATGCGCCCAGGGCCGCGGGACCGCGGTACGTGCTCGAGCCCAACCACAGGATGTACCAGAAGATAGGGCCCAACAGAACGAGGCCGACCGTAAAGCCTCCTCCGTGCCCGAAGCTCTTCGAGATGTCGTTGGCCACGATGATGTAGACGACGAAGAACGCCAACGAACCCAAGTAGGGGACGATAATCATCAACAGGAACCATGCCCACGTTTTTGGTCTGCCGGCGATCCGCAGGAGGATGATGAAGTTGTAGATGGGCACAAAGGCCGACCAGGCGGGCTCGCCGTAACTACCGGCCTTCTTGTAGGCCCCATAGGTCCCGAGAGCTGTCACGATGTAGAAGGCCACAGCCAACAGCACGAGCACCAGCACGCCCGCTCCACTCGTGTGGGTGTTGTAGTTGTACGTTGCCGCCGACAGGTATCCCATGGTTCCCCCTGTGGGTTCCTCGTGCCCGAAAAGGGCACATGCTTGATCATTTGCTACCACCTCTCGGCTCCGGAGGGGCTGATACCCAGGAGGGAAGTCATCCCTGGTCATGACACCCCATGAGTAGGGTCCGTAACGATGATGCACCTGTACTCGGCGGGCCATGCCCGCCCCCTGGTCGCCCGCCTTGCTCACCTGCTGGCTTCCGATCCGGCCGATCCGATGACGCCGGAGTGGCTGGCCGTGCCTTCGGACGGGATGCGACGCTGGGTCACCCTTGAACTGGCCGCCCACCTGGGGTCCTCAGGTCCCGGATGCCGGGACGGCGTGGCCGCCAACATCGTGCGTGCCTACCCCGGGACGCTGCGCACCGACGTGCTTGCGGCCGACCGCGAACCCGAGGACGCCGATCCATGGAGCATCCAGGGGTTGGTGTGGTCGGTGTTGGGCGTGGCGGACCGCAACGCCGATGACCCCGTTTTGTCGCCCTTTCTCGACCTGGCTCCCGGGGCGTCGCGCTACGCCAACGCCCGCCGGGTCGCCGATCTCTTCGATCGGTACCATCTCCATCGTCCGGACATGATCCGCGCCTGGGCCGCCGGTGAGCGCACCGACGGCGCCGGTCGCCGGATTGCCGACCATGCCGCCTGGCAGCCGCACCTCTGGACGCTGGTGCGCCAGGCAGTAGGGGAGCCGAGCCCTCCCGAACGGTGGCCCGACCTCCTCGATCGCCTTGGGCGGGGTGCCGTGGGGCTCGATCTCCCTAGTCGGCTCATGCTGTTCGGTTTCACGCTCCTGCCCGGTGGCGACTTCCTCGAGTTGGTCGGAGCGCTGGCCGAGCAGCGCGACGTGCACCTGTTCATGCTCGAGCCCTCCCATTTCGACGGCGGTGACCTTGTTCGCTTGAGCCTTCGCCCACCTCGCGGGCGGACCAGGTCGCGGGCCAGCGATCCGACTGCCGCTCTGGTCGGGCCGTCACTGCTCAGGTCGTGGGGACGCCTGCACCGGGAGACGGCGCTGCTGTTGGCTGACGCACAGGCCGGGGGCATGCCGAAGGCGCAGGTCGAGGAAGCACCAACGGCGGATGTCTCTACCGTCCTCGGGCGGCTGCAGCACGACATCCGGGTCAATGCCGAGCCCGGCGCGTTGCTGGCGTTCGACCCGGCAGACCGTTCCATCCGGTTCCACGCCTGCTACGGGCCCACCCGACAGGTCGAGGTACTGCGAGACGCCATCCTCCACCTGCTTGCCTCCCAGCCCGGTCTCACCGAGGACGACATCATCGTGCTCTGCCCTGCTCTCGATCGATTCGCCCCGGTTGTCGAGGCCGTCTTCGGACCGTCGGCGGAGCCGCCGGCGTCAGACTCGTCGCCGGTCCCCGGTTCGGGAGGACGCTCGGAGGCGCCCTCGCTCCGGTACCGGATCGCAGATCAGTCGATTCGCAGCTCCAATCCGGTGGTGAGGGCGACCACGCAACTGTTGGAATTGGTCACCGGGCGCTTCGAGGCATCGGCCGTGCTGGACTTTCTCTCCTCGGGTCCGGTCAGGGAGCGGTTCCGATTCGATGACGAGGATCTCGCCACCATCGGCGAGTGGGCCCGGGCCACCAATGTCCGATGGGGCATGGACCCCGGCCACCGGGCGACGTTTGACCTACCGGCCTCCGTCGTCACCAACACCTGGCAGGCCGCCCTCGATCGGCTCCTGCTCGGCTCGGCCATCGATGACGGCGACCTCACCCTGGGTGTTGGGGATGTCGCGCCGTTCGGTGTCGAAGGCACGGACGTCGAGACGGCCGGAAGGTTGGCCGAGGCCATATGGCATCTGGGTGACCTGGCCCGCCAGGCCACCGAGGCGAAGCCGATCGAGGCATGGTTGGAGCGACTCGGCCACGCCGCCGACGCGCTGTTCGCCGCCTCGCGCGGCTTTGAATGGCAGGTCGAGGCGCTCCACACGATGTTCGCCGACGTCACCGGTGTCGCCGCCAAGGAGAGCGGACCATCGCCCCTCCTTCTCACGTTCACGGACGTCCGGCGGTTGCTCGACGAGCGGCTCGACTCGATGGTGGGCCGCCCGGACTTCTTCCGCGGCGGGATCACCGTCACGTCGATGACCCCGCTGCAGTGGATTCCGTACCGCGTGGTCTGCCTCCTCGGGATGGACCAGTGGGCCTTCAACATCCCACCGGCGGCCGGCGACGACCTGTCCGCTGCCGCTCCCCGGATCGGGGATCGCGATCCCCGCGGCGAGGCCCGACAATCGCTGCTCCACGCGGTTCTGGCCGCCGGGGACCACCTCCTCGTCATGCGAGACGGACACGACGTCAGGACCAACCAAGAGGTCCCACGGGCTGTAGTGGCCGCAGAATTGTTCGACGCAGCCATGGCCCTGGTGGAGCCCGACCAGCGCCACGACTTCACCGCCCATCTCGAGGTCAGCCATCCCCGCCAGCCGTTCGACGACCGATGCTTCGAGGTCGGAGCGCTGGACGACGACAGGCCGTGGGGCTTTGATCGCACTGACTTCCTGGGAGCCGAGGCCAGGCGGGCCAGGGTGCCCAACGCGGCACCCTTCTTGAGTGCCCCGCTCGATCCGATCGGGGCCACCGTCATCGAACTCAGCGATCTGCAGACGTTCTTCAGGAACCCCGCCAAGGCATTCCTGACCCAACGGCTCGAGGCGCGCCTGCCCGATTCGGAGGAAGAGGTCTCGGTGCTCCTGCCGATGGAGCTCAGCGGGCTCGACGGATGGCGTGTGGGCGACAGGCTCCTCAGGGCACGGATGGCGGGGACCCCGCTTGCCGCGTGGCGCGAGGTGGAGCGGAGGCTCGGTACCCTGCCCCCCGGAACCCTGGAGGACACGGCCCTCGCCGGGGTGATGGCAACGGTGGAGGCGCTGGTCGCCACCGCCGATCGACATGGCGTTAGCCACGCACCGGCGACCGATTTCGACATCAAGGTCACCCTGGCCGACGGCACCCGCATCGTCGGATCCGTCCCTCTCCAGCTCAATCCGGACACACCGGGGCCGGCCCGGGTGCTCTACTCCCGTTGCAAACCCCTCCACCGGGTGGCGGCGTGGCTCGACCTCATGGCCTTGGTCGGGACCGACCCGGCGGTGCCATGGCGTTCGGTCGTCACGGGGAGAGGCTCGTCGAACACCGTGGCCGTTGCCGACCTGGTTCCATCGGCAGACGCCGAGGCCAGGGAGTCCAGCGCCAAAGCGTGCCTGGCCCTGGCCGTCGACTGCTACCGGCGGGGCATGACCGAACCTCTTCCTCTCTTCCCGAGCTTCTCCTACGAGGTCCACTGTGGGAGGCAGAGCCGCAAGCTGTGGCGCACCTTTGGCGGACTCGGTGACGGTGACGATGAGGCCGTCACCTTGACCTTTGGCCATCCCGACTTCGACACGGTGATGTCCTGGCTGGCGCGACCGGGTGATCCGCCCGGGAGCGCCGGACGTGTGGCTCGATTCGCCCGCTATCTCTGGGCTGCAGTGGAAGGTTCGACCAAGGAGTTCGGGGCGCCCGCCGAGGAGGCGCCCGCCGAGCAGCTGAGTGAGCCGGCGTGACGGCCCGTGGCACGGTCCCGTTCTCGTTCACCGGCCCCCTCCCCGAAGGAACCTTGGCCATCGAGGCCAGCGCCGGAACCGGAAAGACGTTCGCCCTGGCTGCCCTGGCCACGCGGTTCATCGCCGAGGGGCGCATCCAAGCCGCCGAACTGCTGATCGTCACCTTCACCCGCGCCGCCACGGGCGAGCTCCGGGCCAGGGTCCGCGATCAACTGATTGTGGCGGCCGAGTGCCTCGCCGGCCAACGACCGGTCAAGCCCGGAGAAGAACTCCTCGCCTACCTGGTGGCTGCGGATCGTCCGAGCCGCCTCGATCGGGTGCGCCGGGCGATCGTCGAGTTCGACGCGGCCACCATCACCACCATCCACGGATTCGCCGCCCAGGTCCGTGGGGCCCTCGGGGTCTCACCCGATGTCGACGGCGATGCCCGGCTCGTGGACGACACCCGTGACCTGATCGCCGAGACCTGCGCCGATGCACTCATCGGGGCGGCGGTGCGGGACATCCCAACCGAGGATCTGCCCTCGTTGACCGATCTCCGGTCGATCTGCGAGCAGCTGGTCGGCCGACCCGACGTGCGGATCGTGCCGACAGCCGACGATGACGGCGTGACGCCGGCCCAACGACAACTGCGCGATCTCGTGGTGTGGTCGGTGGACGAGGTGGCGGAACGCCGGCGCCGTCGCGGCACGGTCAGCTTCGACGACCTGTTGACCCAGTTGCGCAGTGCGCTCGATGGCCCCACGTCCGCCGCGGTGATCGATGCGGTGCGGAGCCGCTTCAAAGTGGCTCTGATCGACGAGTTCCAGGACACCGACTCGGTGCAGTGGGGCATCTTCTCCACACTGTTCGGACAGAGCGACGGGGGCACGACGTTGGTGCTGGTGGGTGACCCCAAACAGGCCATCTACGGCTTCAGGGGCGCGGACATCCATACCTACCTGCGGGCCATCTCTGAGGGATCGGGCGCGCAGCGCCGGTCACTGGTCACCAACTGGAGGTCGGACGGTGCGCTGCTGACCTCGTTGTCCGCCCTGTTCGAACGGGCCACGTTCGGTGACGAGGGGATCCCCTTCGTCCCGGTGGAGCCGGCGGAACCGAACCGGCACCGAAGCCTTCACGGTGCGGGGGGTGAGCCGCTCCCCGCGCTGTCGCTTCGCCTGGCGGTCGGCCCGCGAATCGAGCGTTACGCGCGGTCGGCCCGTGTCCAGACCGGCCCCGCCGCTCTGGCTGTCAACGATGACCTGGTCGTCGCCGTCCGTAGGCTCCTCGATGGTGTCCGGATCCCCGTGGCCGGGGAGGGCTCCGAGCCGCGGCCGGTGCGTCCGTCGGACGTCGCCGTTCTGGTGGGCACGAGGGCACAGGGTGAGGAGGTGCAGGCGGCGCTGTTGGGCCACGGCGTGCCCGCCGTGTTGGCCAGCGGGGACAGCGTGCTGCAGTCGCCGGCCGCCGAGCAGATGCGGTACCTGCTCCATGCCATGGACCGGCCTTCGGACGCCCGACGCGTCCGCACGTTTGCCCTCTCGTGGTTCGTCGGGTGGCGGGCTGAGCAGGTGGCGTCGGCATCGGAGCCGCAGCTGGACGTCTGGCAGGACCAACTCCGTACCTGGTCGGACATGCTGGCCGCCCACAGCGCCGCTGACGTCCTGGCCCGGGTGTGGACGGAGAGCGGCGTGGTTCCCCGGGTGCTGCGCGCCCCGGACGGCGATCGTCACTTGACGGACCTCGATCACCTGGCCGAACTGTTCTACGGAGCCACCCCCGGCGGGTTGACCAGTGTGGCCCGGATGCTGGCCTTTCTCGATGCCGAACCGGAGACCGAGGCCGATGCCGACATGGAGGGGAGCGTGACCGCCCGCCGCATCGAATCCGAGGACGAAGCCGTCCAGGTCATGACCATCTGGATGGCCAAGGGGCAGGAGTTTCCCGTCGTCTGCCTCCCCTCTCTGTGGCGACCCCCCAGGGGTGGCGGGCCGGTGACCTATGTGGACAGGGACAGCGGCCACCGGACCGTGGACCTCACCGGCGCTCAGGCCTGGCCCGACAAGGCGAGTGCGAAGATGCGAGCCGATTGGGCGGCGGAAGACGCCATGGGCGAACAGCTGCGGCTGCTCTATGTTGCGCTGACCCGGGCCCAGCATCACGCCATCGTGTGGTGGGCGAACTCATACAACAGCGAGAAGACGGCATTGGCCAGCGTCCTGTTCGCCCGGGTCGACGGAGTGATCGATCCCGATCGGTACGGGAGGAGGACGGTGTCGATCCCCCCTGACGGAG
This sequence comes from Acidimicrobiales bacterium, assembly GCA_015478655.1. Lineage (GTDB taxonomy): Bacteria > Actinomycetota > Acidimicrobiia > Acidimicrobiales > RAAP-2 > Bog-756. The sequence continues at coordinate 16,462 of JADMIJ010000042.1, forward strand.
ACGCGGTGGCCTCACTCGAGCCGCTGGTGCGTCGGGCAGGAGGCACGATCGAGGTCGGCGCCGTCGACGCTCCCGCCACTGCGGCCCCCGAGCGATGGGTCGACCGAAACCGAGGAACGGAACCCCTCCCACTCCATTTCCTCCCCTTCGATGCGTCCCTGGACCGGTCCGCACACCGATGGTCGTTCTCCACCATCACCCAGCACACCTCGGCGGATGTCTCCGATCCCTACGACGACTCCCAGTCCGACGCGGGCGCCCACGACGAGCCCGAAGACCGGGGCGAGGCCAGCGACCGGGCTGCCGAGGGCCTGGGTGCTGGTCCCGAGGTTGCTGAATCCTCCGACCCGCATCCGCCCGGTGGGATCGGACCGCTGGCCTGGCTGCCGGCCGGGACTTCCTTCGGAACCCTCGTGCACGCCGTTCTGGAGGACGTCGACTTCGCCGCCACCGACCTAGGGGCGTCGCTGGCCGAAGGGATCGACCGGCAGCTGGCGAGGCGCGCCGTTGACCTCGCGCCGCCCGCCGGTACCTTCGAACCCGAGTCCGGGACGGCGACGGACTCGGCAAACGCGGCCACCGGGCGTTCCCTGCTCGTCGACGGCCTCCGGGCGGCACTCAACTCGCCGCTCGGTCCCCTGTGCGACGGCCTTGCGCTGGTCGACGTCGTCCCCGCCAACCGGCTCAACGAGATGTCCTTCGAGCTGCGCCTGGCCCAGGCCGGCGGCTCGGCCCACATACGGGACGTGGGCGCAATGATGGTGGACCATCTCGACGACGGGGACCCGCTGCGCCCCTGGGCCACCGATCTGGCTGGCGGTGTGATCGATGTGGACCTGTCCGGGCATCTCACCGGGTCGATCGACCTCATCATGAGGATGCGCAGCCGAAGGGGGGACGACAGGTTCGTCGTGGCGGACTACAAGACGAACCAGCTGACACCCTGGGGTCGCGTCCCCGGACCCGGCGACTACCACCCGGGGCGCCTCGCCCAGGCCATGGCCCAGCACGACTATCCGCTGCAGGCCGTCCTCTATTCGGTGGCCCTCCATCGCTACCTGCGCTGGCGGCTGCCCGACTACGCACCGGACCGGCACCTCGGGGGGGTCGCCTATCTGTTCCTGCGGGGCATGACCGGTCCCCTGGTCGAGGTGAGCAGTGGCCGGCCCCACGGGGTCTTCTCCTGGGCGGTGCCACCGGCCCTGGTGGCCGGGCTCAGTGACCTCCTCGACGGTCAACTGGCCCTCGGGGGCCACCGGTGACGGCCGCCACAACGGCCGGGCGGACACCCGTCGCGGACGTCGCCGTTCCCGAGGCGGTCGCCGTGCTCGCCCCCTTTGTCCAAGCCGGAGTATTCGGTCCCTCCGAGGTCCACCTGGCCGCCACCGTGGCGCGTCTGGAGCCCGGCGTGACCGACGAGGTCCTCCTGGCGCTGGCGGTTGCCGCCCGGGCCCCGCGGTTCGGCCACGTGTGCATGGAGTTGGACGAGGTGGCTCGCCAGGTCGTTGCCTTCGAGGAGGACGGGGATTCCTTAGTCCTGCCCTGGCCCTCGGTCGAGGCATGGGGCCGAACGCTGTCCGAGTCCGGCGTCGTGTCGTCCCCCCGCGACTCCCCCGAGCGGGTGCGGCCGCTGGTCTGGGATGGGATGCGGGTGTACCTGCAGCGCTACTGGCACTACGAGTTGGCGGTGGCCGCCGACCTGCTCCGCCGGGCCGGACGAGTGCGGTCCCAACGGAACCCCCTCGCCCCCACGCTGGCCGACGCGCTTTCCGACCAGGTGATCGACGACCTCTTCGGCCCCGACCGTGCCGATCCCGGGGACCGGCAGCGACTCGCTGCCCGCCGGTCGTTGAGCGACGGGATCTCCATCATCGCCGGCGGCCCGGGCACCGGCAAGACGCATACCGTGGCGCGGGTCCTGGCCGCAGCCCATCTGACCGCCTCGGCCGAAGGCCGCGACCTGAAGGCAGCACTGGCCGCTCCCACCGGAAAGGCCGCTGTTCGCATGGCCGAGGCCGTCGCCGCCGAAGTCTCGGCTTTGACCGGCTCCGGCCTCATCGGGGCCGATCTGGCCACCCGGCTCACCGGATCGGGGGCGTTGACGATCCACCGGTTGCTCGGGTGGCGCCCGGGGACCCCCTTTCGACACGACCGCCAGCATCCTCTGCCCCACGACCTGGTGATCGTCGATGAGACCTCCATGGTCTCGCTGCCTTTGATGGCCAAACTGCTCGACGCGGTGCGGCCCGACGCGCAGCTCGTGTTGGTAGGCGATCCATTTCAGTTGTCCAGTATCGAAGCGGGAACGGTGATGGCAGACCTCGTCGGCCCGGGCGACGACGCCGGGCAACCGGGGGACCACGAGCCGGCGGGCGGGCCCTCGCCGGCCGGAGCCTCCGTCCTGTCCGGTCGGGTCACCGTGCTCAGGCGGATGCACCGCTTCGCCGAAGGTTCGGGCATCGCCGCACTGGCCGAGGCCATCCGCATCGGCGACGCCGACGCCGCGCTCGATCTGCTGGGTGGCGGGCGAGCCGACACGGCTTGGGTCAGGGACGATGATGCCGACGGCCTGGCGATGCTGGAGCAGTCGGTGGTGGCCGCGGGCATCGAGGTGGCGGCTGCGGCCGTTCGTGGTGACGCCGGTGCCGCCCTCGCCGCCGCCCAGCGCATCAAGGTATTGGCCGCCATCCGGCGCGGCCCGATGGGCCTCCATGACTGGAGCAGCCGGATCGAGGCCGCCGTCGCTGACGCCGTTCCCGCCGTCAGCCGGTCACACCGATGGCAGGCCGGACGGCCCATCATGGTCACCGCCAACGATCAGCTCAACGGCGTCTTCAACGGCGATGTCGGCGTGGTGACCACCAACCACGGCGAGACCATGGTGGCTTTCATGACCGGGGACGGCCTTCGCTACCTGGCGCCCTCGCGACTCGACCAGGTCGAGACCTGGTGGGCGATGACCATTCACAAGAGCCAGGGGTCCGAGTTCCCCCATGCCGTGGTGTCCTTGCCCCCGCCCACGTCGCCCATTCTCACCCGCGAGCTGCTCTACACCGCGGTGACCAGGGCCAAAGAGCAGGTGACGGTGGTCAGCAGCGAAGCCTCCCTCCGCACCGCCATCGAGCGACCGGTGGCCCGCGCCTCCGGATTGCGCGGCCGCCTCTGGCCGTCCTGAGGGCGGGCTCCGCGAGCTGAGAGGGAGGAGGGAGAGGCAGCGTCAAGCTGCACTGTCTAGCCTGCACGAATGGACGAACACGCATCGGCACTGGACGTCGCCTCCGCCATCCGGTCCCAGGAGGTGAGTCCTGTCGAGGTGCTCGATGCCTGCCTGTCGCGGGTTGATGCCCGAAACCCGGCGCTCAACGCCGTCATCTGGCGCAACGACGAGGACGCCCGGGCCGAAGCCAAGGCCCTGGGGGACAGGATCGGCCGCGGGACCGGGGAGCTTCCACCCTTCGCCGGGGTGCCCCTGCCGATCAAGGACCTCCTACCTGTGGCCGGACAGCCACTGACCTTTGGTTCCCTCGGTGCTTCGGACGAACTCAGCACCGTCACGGAGCCCATCGCCGACGCCTTCAGGGCGGCCGGCTTCATTCTCACCGGACGGACCAACACACCCGAGTTCGGCTCGATCACCGTCACCGAGAACAGTCGGTTCGGCTCCACCCGCAATCCGTGGGACACGTCGCACACATCCGGAGGTTCGAGCGGAGGGGCGGGGGCTGCCGTGGCCGCGGGGATGTTCGCCGTTGCCCACGCCAGCGACGGGGGTGGGTCGATCCGGATCCCGGCGTCGTGTTGTGGGCTGGTCGGTCTCAAGCCCAGCCGGGGCCGGGTGGCCTCGTCCGTGCCCGGATGGCAGGGTATGGCCACCGAGGGGGCCCTCAGCCGGACGGTCGCCGACACCGCCGCACTGCTCGACGTCATCAGCGCCCCGGATCCCCATGCCTGGTGGAACGCACCGGCCCCCGAGCGTCCCTATCTCGAGGAGGTGGGAGTCGACCCGGGCCTGCTCCGGGTGGCGCTGTGTACCGTGTCCGCCCTGGGTCTGCCGGTCGCCGACGAGCCCGCCGCCGCGGTGGAGCACGTGGGCCGCCTGCTCGAAGCGTCGGGTCACCATGTGTGGAGGTTGGACGCCGATGTCTTCGATCCGGTCGGGCTGGCTTCCTTCCTCAACGTGGTGAACTCGGGGTTGGGAGAGGTGGACGGCATCGACTGGTCGAAGGTCGAGCCGCACAATCGGGCCGGGTATGCCGCCGGTGAGGCCGTCGACAGTCTCGCCTTCGTCCGTTCCCTCGCCGACCTGCACCGCCTGACCCGGGCCATCGTGACGCGCTTCGATGACGAGTTCGACCTGCTGGTCACGCCGACCATGACCGTCGAGCCGCCGAAGGTCGGGCTCCTGGAGGAGGTGCATGCCGGGGCCGGCGCCCCCGTGATGGACATCGTGGCCATGGCCGCCTTCACCGCCATCTTCAACATCACCGGGCAGCCGGCGATCAGCCTGCCTCTGCACGTGAGTGCCTCGGGACTGCCGGTGGGGATCCAGATCGTGGCCGGACCGTGGCGCGAAGCGCTGCTGGTGCGGGTCGCCTCCCAGCTCGAACAGGCCGACCCTTGGGCGCACCGCTACCCCCGCTTCGACTGAATCCGGGCGGGCTGTCTACGGTGCCGGTGGTGGCCTGAGCAGCACGGGACGCCGGAGGATGCCCCGGCCTTAGCCGAGGGCCAGTCCCTCCGCCACCCGGCCCAGCGCCTCGAGGTGGTCGTCCACGGTGGCCAATCCGGCGCGCATGGTGTTGATGGAGAGGTGGGAGGCGCCGGCCTCCCGCCATCGCTCGGCCCGCCGGACCACCTCGTCCGGGTCGCCGCGCCAGTCGAGCCGACCCTCCATGCCGATGGTGGCCGGGTCCCGGCCTGCCTCACCCGCGCCCTCGGCCACCTGGGCCAGGGCCTCGTCCAGCCGGGAACCGGGCTGCATCATGGGCAGCCACCCGTCGGCCAGCCGCCCGGCCCGCCGGAACGCCGCCGGCGTGGCCCCCCCGAACCAGATGGGGATCGGTCGCTGGATGGGCAGGGGGGCGATCCCGACCCCGACCACCTGATCGAACTGACCCCGCATGGTCACCGATCGGGTCGTCCACAGCGACCGGAGCAGCCCCACCTGCTCCTCCATGCGTCGACCCCGGGTGGAGAAGTCCTGCCCCAGGGTGTCGTACTCGACGGCGTTCCACCCGAGGCCCACGCCCAGCCGGAACCGGCCCCCGGTGAGCAGGTCGACTTCGGCGGCCTGCTTGGCGACCAGGGCGGTGGGCCGCTGGGGGAGGATGGTGATGCCGGTGACCAGCTCGAGGGACGTGCAGGCGGCCAAGAAGCCGAAGGTCACGAAGGGCTCGTGGAACTGGGTGTCGATGTCGTAGGGACCGTCCCACCCGGTGTGCACGGCAGGGTCGGCCCCGACCACGTGGTCGTAGGCCACCACATGGTGAAAGCCCAGGGCCTCCACCCGCTCGCCATAGGCGCGTACCCCACCGACGTCGGGTCCGATCTCGGTCTGGGGCAGGACGACGCCGATGTGCATGGTGGGAGCTCCGATCGGGACGGTTGGAATGAGTTGCCTACGGCGGCCGGGCCGGCGACGGCCGTCGGTCGCGAACCTACCGGCCCTCCGAGTCGCTGGCCGCGGTGGCCGGCCCGGATTCGACGCTCAGCCGGTCGCCGTCCCACTCGGGGCGTGTTCGGACCCCTCGGACTGCCGCACCCAGGTGGCGTACATCTGGGCGTAGCGACCGTTCGCCGCCACGAGCTCGGCGTGTGACCCGACCTCGATGATGCGACCCTCGTCGACCACGGCGATGCGGTCGGCCCTCTGAGCCGTCGAAAGGCGGTGGGCGATCAGGATGGCGGTGCGGTTCTCGAGCAGGGCGTCGAGGGCGGTCTCGATCTTGGTCTCGGATTGCAGGTCGAGGTTGGAGGTGGCCTCGTCCAGCACCAGCACCCGGGGGTGGGCCAGGAAGGCACGGGCCAGGGCGATGAGCTGGCGCTCACCGGAGGACAAGGTCTGGCCGCGCTCATGGACCACGGTGTCCAGCCCGTCGGCCATGCGCTCGACCACGTCCGTGAGGCCGACCCGGTCGATGGCCTCGTGGATCTCCTCGTCGGTGGCGTCGGGTCGGGCGAAGGCGATGTTGTCACCGATGGTCCCGGCGAACAGGAACGGCTCCTGGGGCACCACGCCGAGTTGGCTGCGCAGCGAGTGCAGGGTCACGCCCCGGAGGTCGTGGCCGTCGATGAGGACCCGACCCGCGGTCGGATCGTAGAAGCGGGTGACCAGCTTGGCCAGGGTGGACTTGCCGGCCCCGGTGGCACCGACGAAGGCCACCGTCTCACCGGCGGCCACGACGAGATTGACGTCCTCGATGACCAGCCGGCCGGGGTCGTAGCCGAAGGACAGATGGTCGAAGGTGATCTCGCCGTTGATCGGGGGCAGCTCGACGGCATCGGCCGCCTCCGTCACCGAGGGCACGGTGTCCACCAGGTCACGGAGCTTGTTCACCGAGGCCTGGCCCTGCTGGTAGGTGTTGTACTGCTGGACCAGCAGCTGGATGGGCTGGAAGAAGCGGTTGAGGTACAAGAAGAACGCCACCAGGGCCCCGATGGACAGCGTGTGGTGCAGCACCATGGCACCACCCACGGCCAGCAGCACCGCCTGGCCGAGGACACCGAGCAACTGGGTGCCGGTGGTGTAGGCCGAACTGACGTGGGCGGTGTAGTTGTTGGCGTCCCGGTAGTCGCCCACCACATTGCGATGATGGATCACGTTCTGACGCTGACGGTTGTGGGCGGTCACGATGCGCACACCGTGGAGACTCTCGGACAGGTCGGCCAGCACGTTGGCGATGCCGTCGCGGACCCGGTCGTACCCGCGCTCCGAGGCGCGCTTGAACCACAGCGAGGCCACCACCAACGCCGGGACGATCAACAGGACGGTGATGGCGGCCAGCCGGACATCGGTGGCGAACAGGACACCGGTGATGACCACCATGGTCAGTGCCTGGATGGCCAGTTGGGAGAGTCCGTCCTGTAGGAGCTGCTGGAGGTTCTCGATGTCGCTGGTCATCCGGCTCATGACCACGCCCGCCTTCTCCTCGGTGAAGAATCCGAGGGACAGGCGTTGCAGGTGGGCGAAGACCTTGACCCGGAGGTCGTTCATCACCCAGGCCGCCAACCGACCGGTGACCTGCACCTGAAAGCGTTGGGCCAGCGAGGTGATCACGATGAAGACCAGATAGGCCACCGCCACGGCCACCACGACGGCGAAGTGCTCGTGACCGGGCGTCATGCCGTCGTTGATGGCGATCTCGGTCAGCTTGGGCCCGGTCTGGGAGGCAATCGAGATCACCACGACCAGCAACCCGGCCACGGTCAGCATCCCCGGGTACTTGGTGAGCAGACGCCACAGGGTCAGGCGGCGGAGCTCCCGCTCGGAGCCGTTCTGTTCGAAGACGATGTCGGGCTCGGCGTACTCGGGCTCCGAGGCCAGCAGCCGGTCCACGCCCACCTGGAGCTCGGGAGGGATGCCGGCAAAGGGCAGACCGGGCGCGGCCGGACGCCCGAACCCGCCAGGTGCCCCACCGAATCCTCCGGCCATGCCGCCGCCCCAGCTCATCGGTGGGCACCGCCTCGCGCCGACTCGAGGAGGTCCGCCAGCCCCCTGCCGTCCTCGTCTGGGCCCACGACGTCGGCGTCGGAGCCCTCCAGGTCGGCGTCCCGCTCGAACTCGGCCGCCTGGGCCAACACTTCGGCGTAGAGGGGGGTGGACTCGAGTAGCTCGGCGTGGGTCCCGTCGGCGACCACCTTCTGCTGATCGAGAAGGACCACCCGGTCGGCCAGGGCGATGGTCGACAGCCGGTGAGCGATGATCAGGGTGGTGCGGCCCAGCATCTGCACCCGCAGGCTGGCGTGGATCATCTGTTCGACCTGGACGTCGATGGCGCTGGTGGCGTCGTCGAGCACCATGATGGGCGGATTGACCAGCAGGGTGCGGGCGATGGCGATGCGCTGCCGTTGACCGCCGGACAGCGTGTAGCCGCGCTCGCCCACCACCGTGTCGTAGCCGTTCTCCAGGTGTGTGATGAACTCATGGGCCCCGGCGGCCCGGGCCGCGGCCTCCACCTCGTCGAAGGTGGCGGACGGCTTGCCGTAGGCGATGTTGTCTCGCACCGACACCGAGAACAGGAAGGGCTCGTCGAGCACCACGCCGATATTGGCCCGCAGGCTGGACAGGGTGAGGTCGCGGACGTCGTGACCGTCGATCTGGATCGATCCGTGCCGCACGTCGTAGAAGCGGTTCAACAGACGGGCCACGGTCGACTTGCCGGCCCCGGTGCGCCCGACCAGCGCCACCGTTTCCCCTGGGTCGATGTGCAGGTCGAAGTCGGCGAGCACCAGGCGCTCGGCCTCGCTGTCGTAAACGAAGTCGACGTGGCTGAACCGGACATCGCCCTTGCAGTCGGTCAGGTCGACGGCGTCGGGCTTGTCGGTGACCGTCGGCTCCTCGTCGATGATGTCGTAGATGCGCTCGGCCGAGGCGGCGGCCCGCTGTCCCATCATGATCAGCATCCCGAGCATCATGAAGGGTGCCTGGAGCATCAAGAGGTAGGCGTTGAAGGCCAGGATGGCGCCGATCCCCAGCTGTCCGTGGATGACCATGTAGCCGCCGAACAGCAGGACCAGAACCAACCCGAGCTGGGGGAGGTTCTGGACCAGGGGAGTGAAACGGGCGCGGAGGTCGGCGTCTTTGATGTAGCCCCACTGGACCTTGTCGGCCGCGCCGGAGAGGGCCCGCAGCTGCTGCTGCTCGGCGGCGAAGGACTTGACCACCCGGACCCCGTTGACGTTCTCGTCGACGATGGTGGCCACCTCGGCCAGCCGGGCCTGGATGATCCAGGACACCGGGAACATCGATCTCCGCATCCTGACGCCGGTGATGTACACGAAGGGCGTGGTGGCCATGGCGATGAAGGCCAGGGGCACGTTGATGGTGAGCATGAAGATGAAGGCCACGACGGCGATGGAACACTGCACCATGATCAGCGGGGCGAAGGTCATGTACATCTGGACCGAGCGGATGTCCGAATTGGCCCGCGAGATCAACTGACCCGACTGCACCCGGTCGTAGAAGGAGAAGGACATGCGGGTCAGGTGCTCGTAGATGATGTTGCGCAGGTCGTACTCGATGTCGTAGGCGGTCTCGAAGAGGAGGAGCCGGGCGATGTAGCCCATGACGGCCCCGACGAGGCCGAGCCCGACGATCCACCACACGTAGTGGCTGAGGGGGACGGTGTGGTGGGTGATCGAGTTGCCGATGGCCTGCTGCAGCAGGTTGGGGATCTGGACCTGCAGCACCAGGCCAATGAAGGACAGCGTCAGCGACGTGATGAAGATGCCCTTGTGGGCCTTCATCACCGGCAGGGCCCGCCGCAGCCAGCGGAGCGATCGGTCCGGGTCGATGGTCGCCCGCGGGGCCTCGTTGCGGGCCTCCTCGGCGATGGGGACGAACTCGGTGCCCTGCTCCGGTGGCTCGGTGCGCCTTGGCCGGAGGGTAGGGGCCTTCACCGGGCCGTCCCCTGGGCCAGCCGGTAGGCGCGGAGGGCCTTCCTCCACGCCAGCAGGCCGCCGAAGGCCCGCTCGGACTCGAGGTCATCGCCCAGGCACGAGGCGATGTCACGCAGCCGGGCGGAGACCGCCGCATCGGCGTCGTCGAGGGCCCGCCGGCCGGTTCGGGTGAGCACGTGGTCGACCTGGCGACGATCGGCCACGACATCCCGGCGCTCGACCAGGCCGCGGGCGACCAGCCCGTCGACTACCGCGGTCACGCTGGGGGGGCGCACCGCCAGGCGCTCGGCCAGGTCGGAGGAGACGGCCGGGCTCCCGTCGAGGAAGCCCAGCACCCGGTACTGGGGCAGGGAGAGATCCACCGAGGCCAGGCCGAGCTCCACCTGCTTGGCCAACCACGCCGCGGTCCGACCCAGGGTCCGGCACTCGTCCGGCGCCGCGTCTGGGCGGCTTTCTTTGAGAGTCACATAGTTAGACTATCGAATGACTGGGCGAGCCCGTTCGCTCGATGACATCCCGGCCGAGGTGTCGACTCCGAGACGAGTCCGGCGGCGGATGCCTACGAGACGAGCCCGGCGGTCGAGATGTTGAGCCCGTCAGTGCCCTTGGACCGGTGGACCACCTGGATCTCACTGAACTCGGCCAGGCCCCAGGGCCCGTTCTCGACCCCGACCCCGCTCCACTTGAAGCCGCCGAAGGGCTGTTGTGGCGCAAGGGCCAGATGGGTGTTGACCCATGCCGTGCCGCACTCGAGTTGACCGGCGACCTCGGTGGCCCGATCGGCGTCGGTGCCCCACACCGATCCCGACAGTCCGAAATGGGTGGCGTTGGCCCGCTCGACGACGTCGTCGACGTCCCGGTAGGGGATCACCGGCAGAGCCGGCCCGAACTGCTCCTCGTCGACGATGCGGGTCCCGTCCGACAGCCCGGACAGGATGGTCGGCTCGAAGAAGTAGCCGGCCCGATCCATGGCATGCCCGCCGGTGACGGCCCGGGCCCCGTGGGACAAGGCATCGCCGACCAACTCCTGCACCCGCTCGAACTGCGGGCGATTGTTGATCGGCCCCAGTTTGGTGTCCGCTTCGGTCCCGTCGCCCACCTTGACCGCCGAAGCCTGTGCGGCCAGGCCGTCGACCACGTCGTCGTACATGGATTCGGGTACGTAGACGCGCTTGATGGCCGAGCACACCTGCCCGTTGTTGTTGAAGGCAGCCGCGAAGATGCCTCTGCTCACCACGGCCGGATCGGCGTCGTCCAACACGATGGCCGGATCGTTGCCGCCGAGCTCGAGGGTGACCCGCTTGAGGTCGGGGGCCGCCGACAGCGCCACCTTCTTGCCCGTCTCGATGGAGCCGGTGAAGCTGATCTTGCGCGGCACCGGATGGCCGGTCATCCACGCGCCGAGTTGGTCGCCTCCACTGACCACGTTGAGCACGCCCGGGGGCAGGGCGTCGCGCAGGAGCTCGGCCGCCTTCAGGGTGGTGAGGGGGGTGAAGGGGGAGGGCTTGAGCACCAGCGTGTTGCCGGCCAGGAGCGCCGGGGCGATCTTCCAGAAGGCCAGGGTGAGCGGGAAGTTCCACGGGGTGATGGCAGCCACCACGCCGACCGGGCGACGCACCACTTCGACCCGCGCCTCGGCATCGTCCTGGATGACCTGGGGAGGTGTTTCGAGGTTGGCGAAGTACTGGCACCAGATGGCCGAGGCGAAGACCTCGATGTTGGCATCGGCCAGCGGCTTGCCCTGCTCGGCGGTGAGCACCGGCGCCAACTCACCTGCGGAGGCCAGGAGCACGTCGGCCATGCTCAGGAGGGCCGCCCGCCGGGCGGCCTCGTCCGACTTCCAGTCCCGCTGGGCCTTGGAGGCGGCGTCGAACGCCGCATCCAGTTGTTTGGGGCTGCACTCCGGGGCGTGGGCGAAGTCCTCGCCGTTGGCCGGGTTGACCACACCGAACGACTCCGCCGCCGGCACCGTGTCCCCCCCGATGGTCATGACGAAGTCGGGCATGCTCGGTCCCCCAGTGCTCGGTTGTCTGATCGCCTCTGAAGCTAAGACTCGTCCCACCCCGGTTGTCAAGGAGGCCAGGGCGAGCGCCGGCCCGGACGGGATCAGACCCGCACCGGCTCCGCCGGGGCGGCAGGGCCTTCGGGCTCTTCGACGGACGGGGGCAGATCCGGTTCGACGCCCAGATGGGGCAGGATCCGGTCGAGCCAGGAGGGGAACCACCAGTTGGCCCTCCCGATCAGGAACATCACCGACGGGACGATGGCCATGCGAATGACCAGGGCGTCGATCAGGATGCCGGCGGCCAGCCCCAAGCCGAACTCCTTGATCACCCGCAGACCTCCCAGCATGAACGATCCGAACACCAGGATCATGATCAGCGCTGCTGCGGTGATGGTCTTGCCCGTCGAGGCCAGCCCCTTCCGCACCGCGGCGTTGTTGTCGTCGGATTTGAGCCACTCCTCGTGGATCCGGCTGATCAGGAAGACCTCGTAGTCCATGGACAGACCGAACAGGATGGCGAACAGCATGACGGGCAGGAAGGCCTCGATCGGTCCGGCTCGGTTCACCTGGAAGACCGATCCCAGCCAACCCCACTGGAAGACCGCCACCAGCACCCCGAACGCGGCTCCGATGGAGAGCAGGTTCATGGCCGCGGCGGTCAGCGGGATGATGATGCTGCGGAACACCATCGTCAGCAACAGGAAGGAGAGCACGACGACCAGGCCGATGAACAGCGGGAGTTTCGACGAGAGCACTCGGGCGAAGTCCACGAAGATGGCCGTGTTGCCACCCACGTAGGCCCTGACACTGGTGCCGGCGATGGCTGCAGGGATGGTCTGTTGTCGGAGGTGGTCGATCAGATTGGTGGTGGCGACGTCCTGAGGGGCGGTCGTCGGGTACACCGTGATGAGGGATACCTGATTGCCGTTCTTGGCCGGCAGCGATACGGGAGCAACCACCTTGGCCACACCGGGCTGCGCCGTGACCGCCGCGGCCAGCCGGTCGAGTGCCTGGGCGTCGGCCTGCGCCGGGCTCTGGGTCACCAGCAAGAGGGGTCCGTTGAATCCGGGCCCGAATCCCGAGGCCAGGAGGTCGTAGGCCTGCCGGGTGGTCGTCCCGACGGGATCGTTGCCCTGGTCGGATGACCCCAGTCTGAGCGAGAAGAAGGGCAGTGCCACCAGGACGACCACCACCAGGGCTACCACCGCCGGAAGGATCGGCCGCTCCTCGATGAACGCGGCCCACTTGGGCCAGAATCCCTTGGTTCCCGTGCCCACCACTCTCGGACCGGTGGTGGCCAATTCCTTCTTCTGGCGCCTGCTCAACACCCGGGGGCCGATGAATCCCAGGAGCGCCGGCAACAGGGTCAGCGCCGCCACCATGGTCAGTAGCACGCCGAGTGCGGCAGCGATGGCCAGCCCGTAGAGGAAGGAGACCCCGAGGGCGAACATGCCCAGAAGGGCGATGCAGACGATGATGCCGGCGAACAGGACCGCCCGACCGGAGGTGTTGACCGCATTGACGATCGAAGACTCGACATCGCTTCCGGCGATCAGACCTTGCCGGTGCCGGGTCACGATGAACAGGGCGTAGTCGACGCCGACACCGAGCCCGATCAGCAGGACAAGGGTGGGGGAGAACTGGGGCATCTTGACCCCGTGGCTGAGCAGCCCGATGAGACCGATGGCCGTGCCCAGGGAGGCAAGGGCCGACACCAGGGGGAGGGCCATGGCAAAGACCGAGCCGAACACCAGCAGTAGGACCACCCCGGCCAGGATGACCCCGGGCAGCGTGCCACCGAACGAGACGCGGTTGGCTGACTCCGCCACCTGACCGGCCACCGCCACCTGCAGATTGGGAGCGCGGTTGGCCGTCTGGGCAGCGGCCACGAACTGCTTGGCCACCGCGGTGGAGATGTACTGCTCCTGTCGATCGAAGGTCACCGTGGCGAATCCGGTGGTGCCGTTGGCGCTGATCTGGGTGGAGCCACCGGGGCCGTAGGGGGAGGTGATGCTGGAGACGTGGGGAACCTTGGCCACCTCGTCCAGCATGGTGGTGATCGTGGCCTGCACCTCCGGGTCGGTGACCTTGGCCCCGTTGGAGGTATGGAACACGATCTGTTCTCGGTCACCCGCCACCTTCGGCGCCGCCTGCTGCAGCAGGGACAGGGCCTGGGTCGACTCGGTGTTGGGCAACGAGAAGCTGTTCGAGTAGGCCGAGCCGACCGACTGGGAGAGAACGCCGGTGCCGAGCAGGGCCGCCAGCCACAACAGCACCACGACCACACGATGGCGGACACACCAGGAGGCAAGAGCCTTCATTTGGGGGACTCCTCACAGTCGAGCTCGGTGGTTCGTGACCGTCCCCGCGAGGGCTCGGCGACGCTCCTTGTATCGGGCCGGCACGCTCCATCAGGCCAGCCAGACCATCCTCGCCGATGGCCGTCCCATTGTCGCCGATGGGGGGCATGCGACGCCAAACGGGGTCACCTCCGCACCCGGCATGCCGGCCCCGGGAGGTCGGTCCATCGACGAGGCTGTGGTGGCCGTGCGATCACGCTCGGCCATGATGGTGACGTGAACCCACGTGAACGCCTCGTCCCCCTGGCCGGAGCCTTCAACTTCCGGGACCTCGGCGGCTACCGGAGCAGCAGCGGCAGGGCGACCCGCTGGGGGAGGCTGTACCGGAGCGACACACTGCATGACCTCACCGATGCGGACGTCGAGTTGCTCCGATCACTGGGTCTGGCCACCATCGTCGATCTGCGGACACGGCGCGAGCTCGCCGCCACCGGACGGGGAATGCTGGAATCGGAGCCGATTGCCTTCCGGCACCTCTCGGTCATCACGGAAGGAGACGGCGAGGTCATGGGCGCCCCGACCGCGCCGGGTGAGGAACTAGGCGAGCGCTACCTCTGGTACCTCGATGGGGGCCGCCAGGCCCTGGTCGATGCCCTCACCCTGGTTGCCGAGCCGGCCAACCTCCCGCTCGTCTTCCACTGCGCCGCCGGTAAGGATCGCACCGGCGTGCTGGCCGCGCTGGTGCTGGACATCGTGGGGGTGGACCCCGATCTGATCGTGGCCGACTACGTCATCACCGCCGACCGAATGGAGCTGATCCTCGGGCGCTACCGGGACGATCCCGCCGTGGCGGAGAGAATGGCCAGGGTGCCGGCCTACCGGTTCGAGGTGCAGGCGCAGTCGATGCAGCGCTTCCTCACCGGGCTCCACGACCGGTTCGGGGGAGGCCGGGCCTGGGCGGTCGCCGCCGGCGTCCCTCCCGAGTCCGTGGACCGCTTGCCGGACCTCCTGCTCGAGCCCCCGGCCTGACCGAGACGCCCTGCAGGCGCATTCCCCCGCCTGCACCGGCTGCGCTGCGCAGCCCGGCGAGCTGCCGTTGACGGGCCCTGGCGCCGCGTAGACTGAGGCTATGAGCGCTTCGATATGGGTGCCGATCATGGCAAGCGTGTTGCTGTTCCTCGGCGTCGTAATGGCGGCCGTTGTCTTCGCCGGCTATCTCCTCTGGCGCTTTGGACGTCGCAAATGGCGGGCGTTCCATTCGCACGGTCTGGTCATCGGTGCCCTCGCTCTGTGGGATGCCACCCGGTCGGGCCACCTGAGGCCTCGGGTCACTGCCGAGTCCGAGCACATGCACCAGTGGACCGCACGCCGTGTTCGCAAGCAGATGTGGCGCTCGGTCGACCGGGCCGATGCCGCGGTGCGCGCCGCCACCAGGGTCGGGGCACCCACCGCATCGCTGCCCTCGCTGTGCCGCCGCCTGCAGGACGCAGCCGTCGGCCTCGATCAGGTCCTCCGGGTGGAGTCGGCCGGGGTGGTGCCCGTCGAGGTGGCCAACCAGGCCACCGAGGTGATGAAGGCGGCCGCGGATGTCCAACGCGCCGCGGTGGCCTCGGCAGCCGACATCAACGGCCAACGGGTGCGGGACCTGGCCCACGATGCCGACTTCGAGCTCCAGTGCCTCGATGCCGGTCTGGAGTCGGTCAAGGCCGCGTTGCCCCACCCACAGCGCTGAAACGTCTGGTCCGCAATGAACCGACATATGGAGCTTTCGTTCGGCTTCCCAGGGGCTGCCTGAGGGACTTGCCGCCTCCGCAGTTCCTGAGGGTCATCCTGGGTGATCGGCCGGACGACAACCTGGGGTGAGGGGCGAGTATTGCGCGACATCGGGGAAGGCGCGACAGGTCAACCGACGAGACCACGACGATGCGCGTAGGCGACTGCCTGAGAGCGGTCCCTGCTGCCCGTCTTCGCGAAAATGCGGTTCACATGGGTCTTGACTGTGGCCTCGCTCACGAAGAGGTCCCTCCCGATCTCGGCATTTGAGCGCCCGGTGGCGATCAGCCGAAGGACCTCTGCCTCTCGCTCCGTCAACCCGTCCGGGGGCGGTCCTCCCCCTTCCCTGGTTCGCGTCAAGGCGGCCACGTCCACGAGTCGTGCCTGGACCGCCGGGTCAAGGACGGCTTGGCCTGACGCGGCAGCTTCCAGGGCACGGCCGATGTGATCCCTGCCGGCGTCCTTCGTGATGTAACCGATCGCCCCCGCCCGCAGCGCCCCCACGATGGACTCGTCGTCGGCATAGGTGGTGAGCACCACCACTTGTGTTCCAGGATGGTCAGCGCGGATGCGCCTGGTCGCCTCAACCCCGTCAACCCGGGGCATGCGCAGGTCCATCAACACGACGTCCGGGGACACTTCTGCGACCAAATCAACCGCCTCTTCACCGTCGGAAGCGGACCCGACAACCTCGATCCCGGGCAGCGTCTCCAGCAGAGTGACCAGGCCCTCGCGGACGACTGTCTGGTCGTCGACCACGACGACTCTCACACCGGCACCGCCACCTGGACGGTCCATCCAAGCGCGCTAGGTTCGGCGACGACCTGGCCACCCAACAGTTCGATCCGCTCGCGCATGCCTTGTAGTCCGAATCCGCCCCCTGTCGTCTGCAGTTCGGTTGGGGTGTCGGTGTCAGGGCAGAGACCGTTGGTGACCCTGAGGTTCGTTGACTGCGGGTCGAAGTCGAGGAGAATCGACACCGGAGCCCCGGGCGCATGCTTTCGGGCATTGGTGACCGCCTCCTGAGCGGCGCGATAGAGCGCCAGTCCCGCATCGGCGGTGAGTGGACGGGGCGCACCGGTCACGGTCAGTTCGGCACCGTCGCGGGCCGCCAGTGATGACAGTTGCTCGGCAAGAGCCACCGGCGCGTCGCGCAGTGCATGCACAGCCTGGCGCGTCTCCTCCAACCCCTGTACGGCGAGCCGGCGAGCCCCTTGGACCAGCTGTCGCGCCCGGGCCTCGTCGTCACCGTTCTCCAAAAGGGCGTCGGCCGCGTCCAGCTGAACCGAGAGGGCCCCAAGGGAGTGAGCCAGCACGTCGTGCACCTCGCGTCCGATCCGGTTGCGTTCGGCCAACGCTGCCGCCCGATCCCGCTCGGCATCAGCCCGGACCCGCTCGGCCAGGAGTTGTTCGGCCTGGAGTGTCCGTTCCACGTATTGGCGCCGGCTGGCACCGACCATCAGCCCGACGACCACGGAGATCGACCCCTCGGCGACAATGACAGCCGGAGCACCCACCACCAACGTGGCCATCGCCAGCCCACCGACTCCGATCGCTCCCACCCCCATCGCCGATAAGCCCTCGAAGGCAATCCCGGCACCGAGCCCTGCCACCGCCATGAAGGTGATGGCGATGGGAGCGAAGGCCGAAAGAGCGCCCCCCGAAGCAGACAGGAGGGCGAGGCAGCACCACGTTATGAGCCCCGGGGCTCGAAGCCGACGGCTGGCCATCCAGCCGATCCAGCCGACCCCGGCGCCCGTCATCAGGACCCACTTCATCGGGTGGTTGGCCGCTACACCGTTCGGTGGTGGCTGGTGCGCCGTGGCCCAGAGGAGTGCCGCCAGTCCGACCAGGCGGGCGGCACTGAGCATGCGCTCTGTTCTCGTCCCCAGCTGGGCTCGAAGTTGGGATGCCAGCCCCACGGACCCATGATCCCACTCCACCACTGATCGCGGCGTCTTCAAGGCTCAGGCCGCCACCGGAGCCCTCAGCAGTCCGCCGCGCTCGATGACGGCACCTGAGCGGCGAGCCTTGAGGTAGAGGACGCCGGTCCGACTCGCCACCTCGGCCATGGCCATCAGGACGAACGCCGCACCCCAGGCTGTCCCGGAGGTGATGTGGTGGAGAATGCTGAAGCGGGTCACCGCAGCCTGCCCGCCGTGGCCCACCCATAGGGCAAAGCCCATGCGGGCTCCGATGCCGGCGACCCACAAGACAGCCGCCACCAGGCCCGCCTTGGCGAAAGCGCTCACCCCGTCAAGGCGGACATTGGTCACGAGCCCCGCTCCCAACCCCAGGGCGACGCCCACGCATGCCAAGCCGACGATCAGGACCAGGTCGTTTCCGGCGGTCGGGATGGTATGGAGGAACTGGGTGGCCACGAAGACCGTGGCCACCAATGGGAACAGCAGACGGGCCCGAGTCACCTTGTGTCCCCGGATCTGGAGGACGACCAAGCCGATGAGGCCAATGTTCATGAGGTAATCGGTAATAGTCATACAGCAAGTGTCTGAGATCGGAGTCCGAGTTGCATCAGCCCAGGGGTGGATCTGAGGGTGGATCCGCTGTCCACCCTGGCGTGCAGTCGATGACTCGTCAGGTGGACAACCGGGCCTGGGACACCGGCCGGGGATATCCGGCTCCGGACCGCACCCCTTCCCCACTCCCCGGTGAGCGCTCCACCTGGTCACGGTCGGCTCGGTCCCAGTCGAGGTGCCGAGGCTCTGCGCGGCAAGATCACGCTTGGGGCGCGGACAGCACCTCCTCGACCGACGCGGCCAGGACGCCCAGCCCTTCCGCCAGGAGGGCCCCGTCGATGACCAGCGGCGGGAGCAGGCGGATGACGTTGCCGTCGCTGCCGCAGGAGAGGGTCACCACCCCGGCCCGATGGCACGATTGGATGATGCGTCGGGTGGCGTCGGCGTCCGGAACGAGTGTGCCCGGCCGGACGATCTCCATGGCCATCATGGCGCCGCGCCCACGGACGTCACCGATGGCCGGGAACCTGTCCTGGAGCGATTCCAAACAGGTGCCGATGGTCCCGCCGATCCGACGGGCCGCGCCGGCCAAGTCGAGCGTTCGCATGGTGTCCATGGCGGCGAGGGCAGCAGCGCAGGCCACCGGGTTGCCGCCGTAGGTGCCGCCCAGCCCACCGACGTGGACTGCGTCCATCAGGTCGGCGCGGCCGGTCACGGCGGCCAGGGGCATGCCCCCGCCCAGCGCCTTGGCCGTCGTCAGGAGATCGGGCACCACGCCTTCGTCATCGCAGGCGAACCAGTCGCCGGTGCGGCAGAACCCGGTCTGGATCTCATCGACCGCAAAGACCACACCGTGGTCCCGGCACCAGGCGGCCAGGGCCGGCAGGAAGCCGGGCGCAGGCACCACGAACCCGCCCTCGCCCTGGATCGGCTCGATGAGCATGCAGGCCACGTTGTCGGCACCGACCGTCCGCTCGACCTGCTCGAGGGCGCGGGCTGCGGCTTCGGGGCCGCCCATCCCGTCGGGATCCCGGTAGGGATATGAGGTGGGAACCCGGTAGATCTCGGGAGCAAAGGGACCGAACTTGTCCTTGTAGGGCATGTTCTTGGCGGTGAGCGCCATGGTCAGGTTGGTGCGGCCGTGATAGGCGTGGTCGAAGACGACCACGGCCGGCCGGGCCGTGGCGTGCCTGGCCACTTTGACCGCATTCTCCACGGCCTCGGCGCCCGAGCTGAACAATGCCGTCCGCTTGGGGTGATCGCCGGGGGCGAGCTCGTTCAGCGCCTCGCACACCGCCACGTAGGACTCGTAGGGACTGACCATGAAGCAGGTATGGGCGAAGCGGGACATCTGCTCGCTCACCGCACCGACGACGGCGGGGGCGGCATGGCCCACGCTGACCACGGCGATCCCGGCTCCGAGATCGATCAGCGCATTGCCATCGACGTCCACCAGGATGGCCCCGGACGCCTCGTGCACGTAGACGGGCAGCGTGGAGCCGACGCCCGGTGCCACTGCGGCCACGCGGCGCTCATGCAACGTCCTCGAGTTCGGGCCAGGCAACTCGGTGACCAGGCTGCGCTGTTGTTCGATCGGAGAGGGCTCCACTGTGGCGACAGTAGTGGTGCTGGGCTGCTAGCCTCGATCATTCGTGCGTCCAGACAGTTGGAGGTGATGCGATAGAGCAGATCTGA
>JADMIJ010000043.1 GCA_015478655.1 Acidimicrobiales bacterium
TAGCCCCCGCCGTCGGGGGTGGCGGCCATGCCCACGATGGGCTGGTTGAGGTGGACAGCCCCGGTCGACCCGAAGTAACGGGCGTCACCGAAACTGAAGACTCCCCCATCCCTGGCCACGGTCCAGTAGCCGCCACCGTCGGAGGTGTCGGCGATGCCCACCACCGGCTGGTTGATGAGGATCGATCCTGTCGATCCACAGAAGGGAAGGTTGCCGAAGTTGAAGATGCCGCCGTCGCTGGCGGTGAGCCGGTAGCCGGAAGGGGTCCCGGCCGGTCGATTGCAGGGCACGTTGAGATAGTTGTTGATGTCGATGGGCGCCACGAACAGCCGGCGCACACCCCCGCACGAGTAGTTGGTGCACGTGCTCGGCCAACCGGCGTAGCCAAGCCACCAGCTCCCACCGGCATCCGTGAACAGTGACCCCCCGCCCGGGCCGGCCACGCTCCCGTAGGAGGTGAGGAAGGGCCCACCCAGGGTTGCTGACACGGGCCCAGCGGACCGCTGCAGGCGGTGAGGGCCTGGGAGTAACTGGCGGACAAGAAGTCTCCCGCCGAGAACAGCAGGCTGTAGGTGCCCCCGTTGAACACGAGTTGAGGGTTGTCGAGGGTGGTCTCCCAGGGAAGATCGGCCTGGTCGACGGTGAGCAGGACGGTCGGCGTGCCGGCAAAGGTCGTTCCGTCCGCCCCGAGCCGGACCGACCACACCTGGGAGGGAATGGACGAGCTGCCGTCGTTGGACTTCCACACCAGGTAGGCGGCACCGGTGGCCGGGTCGACGAAGGGGCTGGGATCGAGCACGCCTCCCCCGAACCCGCACCACAGCGGCCCGGACGAGTTGTCGGTGAAC
Organism: Acidimicrobiales bacterium; assembly: GCA_015478655.1. GTDB lineage: Bacteria > Actinomycetota > Acidimicrobiia > Acidimicrobiales > RAAP-2 > Bog-756. The sequence continues at coordinate 849 of JADMIJ010000043.1, forward strand.
TGCGGGGTCGGGCTGAGCGACGGGATCGTCGCCACCGAGAGGCAGCTGTGCCCGTTGTCGATGGGGTTGGGACTGACCGAGGCGTCGTAGAACATGACCCAGTGCCCGCCGTAGAAGAAGACGCCGGGCGAGGTCTGGGTGTCGTTGGTCTGCCATGACGGCACCGTCGGGAGGGCTGTCGAAAGGTTCCCGCCGGTGTACGAACGCCAGCCGCTGGCCGGGTTGCCCGAGGTGTCGATCAGGGCCTGGAGGTGGTTTCCGAGCGGTGTCCCCGTGGTGAAGGCGTAGTAGGTGCCGTTGGAATAGACCACGTCCGGGTCGGGGGCGTCACCCGCGAAGGCCGGGGTCTGGCTGACCACGATGGACAGGTGGCCCCTGGTGAGGGCGGCGGCTGGGACGGCCCGGGCGCCGGTCTGGGCCACCACCGCCACGGAGGTCAGTCCCAGAAGGACCGCGACCAGCGTCAGTGCCAGTCTCTTCGTGATGGTGGGGCTCACAGGGCCCTCCTTTCGCCAGGAGAGCCTGGCCCCGTCCTCGATTCCACGCACCGCAGTCTGACGCGCTCGACCGCCTTCCCACCGGACCGTGATGGGCCCGGCGCTCCTGATCAGGCCTCGACGGCCATCCCGGCGGCAATGGCCTCGTCGATGTGCCGGCGATCGATGTCGATCTGCTCGGCGACCGATTCGTCCTCGGCCATGACCTCATCGAGATCGGTGGACTCGTAGCCGATGACACCCATGTCGGCAAAGGTCTGACGCATCTTCGGTCCCCACAGCCCGACGTCCTTCAGGGTGGGGACGATCCTGGTGAACAGCAGGCTGCGAAAGACCTTCTGGCTCTCGCTCTCGTCGACGTACTTGATGCATGCCTCGGTGTCGTATCCGAGGCGCTCCCACAATTCGTTGGCCAGGAATCGGTCGCGCATCCGATAGCAGGCGTCGGCACAGAACTCCTCGCGGTCATCACGTTCGGCCTGGGTCAGCTGCGGGTAGTAGTCGCGCAGGGCCAGGCGCCCGAACATGACGTGGCGGGCCTCGTCCTGCATCACGTAGGCGTTCACTGCCTTCCCCAACGGATCGCCGGCCGTATTGCGGATGAGGCCGAAGGCGGCCAGGGCCAGGCCCTCGATCAGGACCTGCATGCCCAAGTAGGTCATGTCCCAGCGCGAATCGCTCAGCACGTCGTCGAGCAGCGACTGGAGGTTGTCGTTGATCGGGTAGGCGATCTCGATCTTGTCGAGATAGCGCGAGTAGGTCTCGACGTGTCGTGCCTCGTCCATGACCTGGGTGGCGGCGTAGTACTTGGAGTCGATGTCGGGGACGGTCTGCACGATCTTGGCCGTGCAGATCAGGGCTCCCTGCTCGCCGTGGAGGAACTGGCTGAACTGCCACGCCACCATGTTGCGCCGCACATTGCCACGCTCCTCGGCGGTGAGCTTGTCCCACATCGTCGAGCCGAAGATGGGTACCAGCTCGTCCGGCATGTCCAGGGGGTTCTCCGGATTCGGGTCATGGGACCAGTCGATCCGCTCCTTGGCGTCCCACTGCTTCCTCTTGCCCTTGTCATAGAGGTTGATCAGCTTGTCGCGGCCGTTGTCGTAGTCCCAGGTGAACTTGGCCGTGCCCGTCTTGTCTGCGGTCTGCCACCCCGTCTTGTCCACCGGCAACTGGTACACCTTCGTGGTCATGGCTGGGCTCCGATCATCCGCTCACCGACAAGTCTGAGTGAGCGGCCTCACCGTTGTCAATCGTCGTCGGTGTCCCATCCGACCTTGGCATTTCAAGTTTCGCGGCGTTGAGGTCGATGAATGGAGACGAGGCTGAGCCTCGCATCCGGTAGATCGAGCCAGTGGTCTCAGAGCAGAGTCCTGCACCCACCTGCTGGTCGCTCGTCTACTCCACGGTCCTACACAGGGAGCCCGCGTGAATTCTGGAATACGGACAACGTTGGTCTCCCGCCGAACCGGTCGGATGGCGTCGGTCGGCCTCCTGGTAATGGCAGCCCTCGCCGCCGGCCTTCCGTTCTCCCCGGCCGCGGGCGGCTCCACGGCCATGCCGCCAACAACCATCTCGCATTACGAGACGGGCGTCGACGCCGGCACCCTCGTCGCCCAAGGGAAGGCTGCTGGGCAAGCCGGCGCCCAGGGTCTGGCCATCCTCGACTTCGGACGCCCGGCGGCCAACGGGGCCACATCGGGAACCATGGACTTCGCCGGCAACTTCGTCTCGCTGGCCTCGATCGTCTCCGCCACCATCAGCTACGTCCGGGGATACTTCGCCGGTGCAGCCCCAAATCTGCGTCTGGAAGTGGTCATCGGGACGAACAACAGCTGCGGGACGGGGCAACCCTGCGGGAGCATTGTCTGCGGCTGCAAGTCCGAGCCGCCAAGCTTCACCGCATGGGGAGCTCAGCTGGCCGCCGCTGTCGAGCAGGCCCAATCGGCCACCAATTCACTGCGGAGCCGCTCGGGCTACACCGATCGCGTGACAGTTGTCGCCGGGGACGACGCCGAGCCCGCCTTCGACCCGGGCTACCAGAACACCTATGACCTCCTGGCCGGCTATGCCAATGCGGTGGGTGGTTTCCAACCGGCCATGATCGACTTCGGCTCCGCCGAGTCGGGCTACTGGTCCAATGATCAGCTGTTGCAGATTGCCGACGGATTCAGACCCGACGTCGCAGTTCCAGAGGCCTACTTCGGCTCCGAAGTGGCGTCGTGGGCCTCACTCATCTCGTATGCCATGTCACGCGGACGGGTCCTGACCGTGTACGGGGTGCTGGCCAACACCGGCGGCGGCGGCTACAGCCCGCCGGTCGGTTACGCCTCGCTGGTGAATGCCATTCGGCCGATCACGGGGCAGACAGCAATCCGGTGGTCCTCGGACATAAACCACTAGTCCGGCGGCACACGGACGACTACGAGGACGTCGGCGTGAAGTCGGGGTCCGGCTCGAAGAAGTGGTGGATCAGGGCCTCGATGCCGGCGGCAAACAGCGTCCACTTCTGATCCTCGCCGTTGGGCCCGGTGGGGAGGACGACGCCATCGATGTGCCCATCGATGCGCTGTCGCAGAGAACATCCCTCGGAATAGGCCGTCACCGCGATGGTGAACTGGCGCTCGGTCCACGGCTGACGGATCCGTAGGCCGAAGAGCCCCATGAGCCCTGAGAGCGTCTCCACCCAGAACTCGACCACCGCCTCGTAGCCCTCGGACAGGGCTGTCAACAGCCGTTTGCCCTGGTCAGGGTGGGCCGGGGTGGTGGCCATGGCCACAACGCTGATCCAGAGGGACCAGTTCGTCGAATCGGCAAGGGCGCGGCTGCTCGCCTCCCCACCGACCCGGCATACCTGCCGGAGGGCGCCGGCACGCGACTCCGGCGTCGACAGGTCGAGGCCATCGAAGATCCCACTGACCGCCTCCATCGTCAGACCTATTTCCGGTCGTCCCCGGTCCTGGGCGATCGACACGAGCACGTCGGCTTGGTAGTCGGCCTGGTTCTCCCAGACGCGCCCGATGACCGAGGCATTGGTCACCCGCAGCCCCGATTCCCTCTCCACGCGCTCGAACACCCGCTTGAAGGTCAGATTTTTCGACGCTGTTTCAAGCCCCTCTTCGTGCAGGATCTCCTGCCCGGCGGCCAGCAAGGAGGCCCGGAGATCCTCCCGGCTCTGCTTCGTCTGGCGCTTTCCGCTCATCGACCGAGTCTCGGTACCGCGGGTGCGGGTTGTCAATAGTGGCAGGTCGGCTGACCCAATCGCTGCTCAGGTGCACGGGGATGGCTGCACCGGGGCCGATCCGGGCAAGCCCGAAACGCTGAAGGGCGGGCCACCGGGGGCCTCCGTGGTCGGCGCTACCCTGGGCCGATGGACGACAGAGCGATGTGGGGAGCCCTCGATCCCGAGGTGCTCGAACGGATCACAGTGGTGTCGCCGCACTTCGACGACGCCGCCATGGGCGCCGGCCATCTCCTGCTCACCTATCCGGGGAGCACCGTCATCACGGTCCTGGCCGGTGAGCCGCCTTCCTATCCGGACGAGGTTTCGCCCTGGGACGCGGCCGGTGGTTTCACGAAGGGCGACAACGTGGTGAAGGCCAGGCAGCAGGAGGACCTGGCCGCCATGACGCGGCTGTCGTCGGAGCACATCTGGCTTGACTTTCCGGACCATCAATACCTCCCGGTCGATGCGCGGCCCACGCCCGACGACGTCGGCCCCGCCCTGGAGCGGGCCATCAGGGCCACCGGCGCCTCCGCCGTCTTCCTTCCCATGGGCATTGCCAACCCGGATCACGTCTTGAGCCACGATGCCGGCATCCTGGCCCGTGCCGCCATCGGGGACGGCGAGGGCACTCCGGCGTGGTTCTGTTACGAGGACCAGGGGTACAAGCACCTCCCCGGAATGCTGGCCTGGCGGATCTCGAAGCTGTTCAGAGGTGGGCTGTGGCCGACGCCAGCCCTCGTGCCCGTCGAGCTCGACGTGGATCGCAAGACCGCGGCGCTGATGGAATACGCCTCGCAAATCCCACCGCTGGAGCAGGACCATCTGCTGCGCGAGCGAATTGCGGCCAACGTTCCCGAGCAGTACTGGCGGCTGGCCCCGCCACCCCCGGGTTGGGAGGGTCTCTACAACGACTGACGCGCCGAGGGAGTGCTGAGGTCGCATTGTCCATGAGAGCGGCGGGGATGGCGGTGGCGGATTCGCCGATGTCCCGGCTGGACCGTGACCGGGTCGTGGGCCGGTCAGCCGGGTTGGTCGTGCTGAGCGGCACGGCCGAAGCGATCAACCCATTCACGGACGTGGTCGAGCATCGCGGGCGGTGCGATCACTTCGAAGTCTGACCCGGTGACGCCAAGGGCCACCATCGGCCAGTCCAGTGAGTCCGCGGACATCCGCAGGAGGCACCGGTCATCGTCGATGTGCTCGACGGTCCCCCACCGTCCGATGCGAGCGCGCACGAAGGCGGCCGGGGCATGGACCAGCGCTTCGACCTCGTAACGCGTGGCCAGATTGTCGATGCCCGCCCGCACGAACTCGGCGGCATCACCGGTCGGCAATTGGCGTTGGGGAAAAGCAGCGCCCGTGCTGTGGGGCTCGCTCAGCCGATCGAGGCGGAAGCTTCGCCAGTCGAAGCGGGTGAGATCCCAGGCCACCAGATACCAGCGCCGGCCGAGCAGGACCAGCCGGTGGGGCTCGACGTGGCGCACGGCGCGCTCGTTCTCGCGGGTGGTGTAGGTGAACTCCAGCCGTTCGGCGTCCCGGCAGGCCTGCGCGATCGTGGTCAGGACGCCGGCGTCGACGCTCGGAGCACCGTCGCCCCACTGCGCCGGGACGGTCATGGCGGCCAAGGCGTCGATCCGGCGGCGCAGCCGCGACGGAACCACCCGCACGATCTTGGTGAGGGCGCGGACCGAGGATTCTTCGATCCCGATGACGGTGCCGCCCTGGATGGCCGCTTGCAGTCCCACGCCGATGGCAACCGCCTCCTCGTCGTCGAGGACCAGGGGCGGGAGGACGGCACCCGGTGCGAGCTGATAGCCGCCGTCGATTCCTCGCTGCGCTTCCACCGGGTAGCCCAACTCTCGCAATCTGTCGATGTCACGACGGAGCGTTCGTGTCGAGACCCCGAGTCGCTCGGCCAGATCGTCCCCGGGCCAGAAACGGCGGGTCTGCAACAACGACAGCAGTCGAAGGGTCCGTGAGCTCGTATTGGCCATCTCGACCAGTATTCCGCTATTTAGGACAGAAAATGGCCGCTAGTGGATTTAGGTTGGATTCGACGGCAAACGACGAAAGGACCCGACCATGGAAACCGACGTACCGATCAGGGCACAACGTGAACGGACCGACCTGCTGCAGACGCTGGCCAAGCACCGGGGCTTCCTCCGACAGACGGTGCGGGACATGACGGACGAACAGGCTGGGCAGCATTCCACCGTCAGCGCCCTCTGCCTCGGCGGTCTGATCAAACACGTTGCCGACGTCGAGTCGAGCTGGGTGGATTTCATCCTGGACGGTCCGGCGGCGATGGCCTCAGCCGGCGATGATTGGAGCGCCGATTCGAGCGCCGGCAGCTGGGAGGCGAGGTTCCAGATGTCCCCGGGCGAAACCCTCCCCGGCTTGCTCGAGCACTACCAGGAGGTGGCGACGCGCACCGACGGCGTCGTGGTCAGCCTCCCCGACCTCGATGCCGACCATCCGCTGCCTGAGGCGCCCTGGTTCGAGCAGGGAGGCCGGTGGTCCGCTCGTCGGGTCCTCCTCCACATCATCGCCGAAACCGCCCAGCACGCCGGGCACGCCGACATCATCCGCGAGTCCATCGACGGCTCCAAGACCATGGGGTAGGGCCGTCACCATCGTTCCGGCGCTCCCGTAGGGATGGCCCATTGGAGGGAGATGGGAGCCCGGTCGCATCCAGGAGTTCCACCGGACGGCCGCTCAGCGAGCCCGCCACCGGGGTTCCCGCCCCTCACCGGTGGCCAGCCGTCCCTCTCGGGCATCATCGGTGGCCGCGGCCACGATGCGCATGGTCTCCCCGAAGCGGATGGCGTCGACGGGGCCGAGGCTCTGCGACCGCACCGCCACCTCCTTGGTGGCACGAGCTGCCAGCGGAGCGGCGGCAAGCAGTCGATCGGCCAGGGACCGGGCCTCGACCATGAGCTGATCGTGGGGTACCACCCAACCGGCGAGGCCTATTTCCTTGGCACGTGAGGCATCGATCCGTTCACCGGTGAGAAGCAGCTCCATGGCCTACTGCCAGTTGATCCGCTGAGGCAGTCGTATCGCCCCGACAATGGTGGGGAACCCGAGGCGGACCTCGGGGAAGCCGAATTCCGCCCGCTCGCTGGCGATGACGAAGTCGCACCAGGTGACCAGGGTGAGCCCGTAGCCCAGGCAGTAGCCGTTGACCGCGGCGATGACCGGCTTGTAGATCTCCCATCCGCTCTCGAACGAGTTGACCGTGGGCTTCTCCCAGAACGTCCCGGGGAATTCGCCCGTGGACCCGGTCCCGTCCCGCATGTCGCCTCCGGCGCAGAACGCCGTGCCCGCTCCGGTGACGATGGCCACCCACGCCTCCTCGTCTTCTCGAAATCGGGAGAAGGCCCTATTGAGCGCGCTACGCATCTCCCCGTTGATGGCGTTGAGGGAGTCGGGCCGGTTGTATGTGATGGTGGCAACATGACCGTCGAGCTCGTAGGTGGCGGGCAGGCTCATCCCGAAAGCATGCCCCACTCGGAACGGAGCCACGACCGCTCGGTGCTGGGCCGGATCTCCTTGATCGTTCCCCCGGGCCCCAGAAGCACTAGATCACAGCGGCTCAGGCTCCGCTCGGCCGACAGCCGCCCGCCGGCCATCCCCAGATCGCGAGCACGGCGGGTGGAACGGTGATGGAACACGGCGTGCCCTGACCGGTATTTCCTGCGGCGTAGGCGATCCATTGGCCGCCCATCGGCTGCTGGAAGAGGTAGTACGAGCCGGCGTCCTGGGACGATATCTGGGCCTGGGTCGGAGAGGAAGGGTTGGAGGATGGAGCGGGGACCAACCGGGCGCCGGCCCAATGGATGTTGGTCTCCTTGTCCAAGGCGTAGTAGGTCAACCCCGGTGCGAGGCCGGTGAACTCGGCCACCGGGATGCTGTTCAACCCGGCGGCGGCCGCCACCAACTGCGTCCGCACCGCATCGGTGACCTGGACGTTCATTGCCAGTGCCGAGGACTGGGACGAGGTCGATGGGGATCCCGATGAGCTCGTGGTGGTCCGGGTCGCAGTGGTGGTTGTCGTTCCACTCTGCGCCGTGGAGGAGCTGGAGCAGGCGGTCATCGCCAACGAAGCGGACAGCAACGCGGCGCAGCCCAACAACGATCGAGTCTTCATCTGCCGCTCCATTTCGCGATCCGCACCGGCGCGGTCCTGTGTGCGCCGACCTCAGGCATGATCGCAGACGTTACTGCCGGGTTCCGACCGGAGGTTGGCAATCCGGTCGGTTGCTTTGGAGGCTCCTCGTCTTCAGCGTGGCGATTCAACCGCCACTGAAACCGAGCCATGCCGACCGACCCCTACGCCGATCGCCTGCGGCGATGGCGCTACCGCGCCAATCTGAGCGGATCGTTACGAAGGTGGAGCGAAGAACTCGAGGGCGATGTTGTCTGGATCCCGGAATGAGAGCCCCGACCCGTACGGCGCGTCGACCACTCCTCCGTGGGGGATACCGAGCTCGTTGAGGCGCTCCGCCCACTGGCTGAGCTCACTCCGGTCTGTACACGCGAAGGAAAGGTGGTCCAGTCCCAGTCGGCGTTCGTCGAACGGCACGGCGTCGGCCGGGTCGGGGAACTGGTGGAGGCCGACGAGCGTCTGTCCTCCGACCAGCCAGACCACGTGCCGGAACGGCCCGGTGTCTTCATCCAGCACCGGCCGTGCGTCGAAGAGCCGCTCGTACCAGGGCACGCTTCGGGAAAGATCACGGACCGTCAGGGCCACGTGGGTGATGGTCGGGAACTCGGGCATGGGCTTCTCCTCTCCGTCCGCTGAAGGTTAGAGGGCTGTCACCGACGTGTCACTTTGAATTCACCTAGGACGCCAAAATTTCACGTGAAACGGTGAGGCTTGCACGCACTACTCAACGGCATGGACATCTCCCGACTTCAGCCAGAAGAGGACACCAACAACCAGGGGATCGACGCCCGTGGTCGCGCACTCTCGGGTCGAGGGCGCCGACATCTCGCCCGGCGCGCCGGCGTGGCCGCGTTGGCGCTGGTCGGTGCGGTTGCCCTGCCGGGCGCCCTCGCCGGAGCCGCCACCGTCTCACCTCACGTAGAGCCCGCCACCGGACTGGTGCACGAGTCATCGTCGGGCCTCTCCCTGGCCCCCGGGCTGGCGGGCCACACCCTGACCATGCCCGGTCCCAGCAAGGGTCCCGATGACATCAGCGGTTTCATCGGGAGCAACCTCTTCGTGGGATACCAGAATGGCGTCGGTCCGAACGGCGAGCCCTCGCCCAGTGGAGGCACCAACAGCACCATCATCGAATACCGTCAAGACGGGACGGTGGTGGCCCAGTGATCCGTGGTGGGCAAATGCGATGGCTTGACGGCTGACTCGGCCAACAATCGGGTCATTCTCACCGTCAACGAAGACTCCCACTCGTCGATGTACGTCATCCATCCCAGCGCGCCACCTGCGGCCCAGCTCGTCCATCTGGCCTACAGCGTCGACCCGGTGACCCTCGGTGGAGGCGGGACCGACGACGTCGTCATCGACGGGTCGGGCAACATCTTCACCGCGGGCTCCAATCCCGCGGTGCCGGGGGCACCGGCGCTCTACCTGGTGGTCATCAACGAGGGCACCGGAATCGCCACCCTCACCTCGGTCTTCGCCGACAACAATCCGTCGCTTCCCATCACGCTCACCGATCCCGACTCGCTGAGCGTGGTGCCCGCCAGTAGCCCGCGATTCGCGGGGGACGTCATGGTCGACAGCCAAGGAGACTCGACCGTGGTATTCGTGGCCAATGCGGGAACGCTGGGTCAGACACTGACCAGCCTCACCATAGGGACGCAGATCGACGGTGCGGCCTGGGCTACCGCCACCACCGGGACGCTGCTGATGGTCGACGCAGGAACCAACAAGGTCACGCCGATGTCCGGTTCGTTCATGCCGGGCACGCTGTTCGTCAGCGCGCCGAATGACTCGGGAGTGGCCGGGTTCGTGGGGACCGTCAGCCTCACCACCGGCACCATCACGCCGGTGGCCACCGGGTTCAGCAGCCCCAAGGGCCTGCTGCTCATCCCGGGGACGCCCAACCCCGGTCCCTACGGATACCACCTGGCCGCCGCAGACGGAGGAGTGTTCAGCTTCGGTGACAGCACGTTCTTCGGCTCGATGGGCGGCACCGTGTTGAACCGCCCGATCGTCGGCATGGCAACCACCCCGGACCGTCAGGGCTATTGGCTGGTCGCCTCGGACGGCGGCGTCTTCACCTTCGGCGATGCCGGGTTCTTTGGGTCGACCGGGAGCCTGAAGCTCAATGCTCCGATCGTCGGCATGACGGCCACCGCTGACCGGCCTCGGCTACTGTTGGTGGCGAGCGATGGTGGCGTCTTCAGCTTTGGCGACGCCCACAGCTTCGGATCGTTGGGTAGCAATCGACCCGCTCAGCCCGTGGTGGCCATCGCCTCCACCGCGGACGCCAAGGGCTACTGGGTTGTCACGGCCAGCGGATCGGTCACGCCGTTCGGCGACGCACAGACACTGGGCTCGGTCGGCGGCACCCTGAACAAGCCGATCGTCGGTATGGCGGCGACGAACGACGGGCGGGGGTACTGGTTGGTGGCCTCCGACGGCGGCATCTTCACCTTTGGTGATGCCGTGTTCTCCGGATCCGCCGGCAGCATTGCCCTCAACCGACCCATCGTTGCCATCGTGCCCACCGCCAGCGGCAACGGCTACTGGCTGGTGGCCTCGGACGGAGGGGTCTTCTCCTACGGTGACGCCTCGTTCTTTGGGTCGACCGGTGGCATGAAGCTCAACGCACCGATCGTGGGGGCGGGTACCTGACCTGTGACCACTCCGCAGGTCGCCGATAACACACTCGTCCCTCGACACTGAGCTCGCTCTGGGGCAGCGCCGAGGGATACCGCTCTCATCGGGAGTCGAAACGACCATTGGGCGTGACCACGCCCAGCATCGGGGCGATCTCGGTCCGGAACCCATGTGACGAGGCCATTGCCGGATCAGCATCTCTGATGAGTTCAGCCGTTCCAGGGTCATCGGCCAGCACGATTCCGATTCCATAAGGCCCACTCGGATCGTTCACCGGCCCGAACGCCAGCACCTGGCCCTCCTCAGCGAGGCGCGTCCAATAGGCCATGTGCTCGAGCATCGTCGATCGCTCGGCATCGGTCATGGTGAAGGCGAAGTCCGGGCGAGGTGGAATGAGCCGAAAGACGAAGCCCTTCACGAGGCGTTGGGGGTCGACGCCCCCTGCAGCCTCGTGGCGAATCGGGCCAATCCCACGGCCCATCCATCAGGGGACCCGACCGCGCTGTGCATGGTCTCCCAACCCTCCCCGTGGCGATGGATGTTGCGGTGTTCGAGCTCGACCCGGGTCCGCTCGGGGGATTCGGAGACGAACAAGACCTCCACTTCGCTCGTCTTTTCGGGGTCGGTCTCCCGCTGCCACTGCAAGCTGATGTCCCAGGAGATCAGCACCCTGTTCGGAGGGTCGTATGCGAGCACCCGGGCCCACCGGCACTCACTCCCGTCGACCCCGCGGTCGTAGACGTGGCCGCCGATCCGGGGTTCAAAGACCATGTCGGCCAGTTCACCTTCCAGGATGTGGTGCTCGGGAGGCCACCAACTGGAAAGGTCCTCGGTGAACACCGCGAATGCCCGATCAATCGGCGCATCAACCACAACCGATGAACGGACAGGGGTACTCAACACGTCATCCATCATGCATCTCCTCTGTCTCTGGTCACTCTTGACCCTTCTGTTCACTCTTCATCTTGAAGGTGGTGAGGGCGCAGCCCCAGAACCGCTCGAGGTAGTCGCGCAGGTCACCGATGCCGTTCGGGTCGAGCCGGTAGATCCGTCGGTTCCCCACCTTTTGGTCAACGACCAGTCCGGCGTCCTTCAGTACCTTGAGGTGCTGAGAGACCGCCGGTCGGCTCACCGGCAGGAGCTGGGCCAGCTCCCCAACCGCCGAGGGGCGATCCGAAAGGCACTCGAAGATCGTGCGCCTCGTCGGGTCTCCGAGCGCCGCCAGTGCCAGTTCGTTAGTCATAGCTTACGGTAAGTTATAGCTTACCTACTTGGCGCGGTCAAGGGGCGACATGGGGAGCCGAGCCCACTCTCCGGGTTGACCGTGGTGCTGCGGTTGTAACGAGCAGATGCCGGGGACCTACGCTCCGTTGGTGGGTGCAACCAGACACAGTGGTTTTGACCACGTCACCATTGCCGTTGAGGACCTCGCCGAGGCCATCCGGTTCTTCGGATTGCTCGGATTCGTGAAGACCACCGAGACGGTCGTGTCAGGTGACGAGATGTCCCGCTATATGGGGATCCCGGACTGGGAGGCCGACCACGTCACACTGACGCTGGACGGCGCCGCCACCCACCAGGAAGTCCAGCTTCTCCGCTTCCATCACCCCAGCCTGCCCGCCAATCCCCAAGAATCGAATCTGGCCAGACTGGGGTTCAACCACGTCTGTTTCGCAGTGGACGACCTCGATGCCACCCTGGCTCGTCTGCGGGCAGGGGGAGCGCAATCTCGCAACGAGGTCATGGACTTCCACGACCGGAGACTCGTGTTCATTGTCGGGCCCGGTGACGTCACCATCGAGCTCGCCGAGTGGACCTCGAGTGAGCCTCGACAGGCGCCAACTTAGAGAAGGTCCCGAGGATCCAGCTGTGCGGTCGCCTCCGTGAGCGCGTCGGCCAAGTCAGCCGAACGACGGCGGTCATAGAGGGGACCAGCTCCGTCGCTGAGAATCCAGCTGACCATGGCCGGGCCCCGGACGGAAACCGGCGCCGGCGCCAGCAGCGCCTCGATCATCGCTTGTATCTCCTCACCGGAGGCGATGATGCTGTCGCGATTCATCGGGACTTTGGGGCTACGCATGACGGGTGGCCTTCGAGCCTGGTCCAGGGTGTGCGACCACATCTCGGCCAAGGTGAAGCGCATGACCGGTGAGACGAGTACCTGAGCTCGTGCCCCCAGGAGTCTGGATTCCTCCGGCGATCGTCCTCGTGCCAGTTGGTGATCGAGATAGGAGGCGACCAAACGGGCCATCAGGCGCACCCACCATCGATTGGGTCGAGCGGTGAACTGCTGGCGGTTGTCGGGGTCGATGACCAGCAGCGTCGACGGCTTGGTCGTTGTTTCCTCCTGTCGGGGGCGAGTCGACTGAAACGTCTGCAAGCGTTGCCTGCGGTCAATCCTGCGCTCGCTCGTGCCTTCGCCGGCGACGATTCGATGCAATCCTGTGGGGGCCATGCCTCCATGATGGATGTCGGCGGCGGTCCCCGAAAGTGGCAGAATTGACATTGTGCGTGCCTCTCCTGCCAAAGCGGTCGACGAGGCCTGCAGGCCGGTCGCCCGCACCCCCGACAATCCAGAGATCAGTTGCTGTAGATACGCGACGGTCTGGTAAGGACCGCCGTGCGTCGCTGTTCCGCCATGGTGCGATCGTAGGCATCCCAGTCGTCGTGCACTCCTCCGGCGGCCGTGAAGACATGGCGCAGCAGCAGGCGACGGCCTTCGGCATCGAGGTCAGTGCCCGGGTCGTCGGGTCCGATCAACTCGGCCCGACCCTCGACCGTCACCCAACGCCACCCGGCCCGAAACGTGACGCTCAGCTGCGGCCGAATCCATAGGTTGGCCAACTTCATCCTTCCGTAGGTGACAAAGCCGACGACTTCGGCATGGTCGACCGGATGGCTGAGGACGCCCGCGTTCACGACCGAGCTCTGGATCGTGGCATCGGATCGCAGCGTCGACACGACCGCCAAGAACCCATCCTGGCCACCAACGTCGATCACGTCCTGAAGTGAGTTCGCCATTCCCCATCGATCTTCGCGCCGTTTTGCCGCACCCGTCAGCTGACGACCCGGAGGTGCCAATTCAGATCGGATCTGGCTCTGGGCGAGGCCGCTGTGTGAACGATGTGTGACCGATCGGTCGCCACGTAACGCAGCATGAGATTCGACTTGGGGACTACTGCTCCCTCATGAAACGGTCGAATTGCTCCCAGGTCATCCGTATGGGGATCTTGGCGCTCGACGGTGCCCAATCGAGGGTGCCCTTGCTGATCCGGAGCTCGCCCAGCTTCTCGCCGTCGCTCCGGACTTCGAAGACCACATCCGCGTGCAACACCACCTTGGTGGTGGGGATGCTCATTTCCACATCGTGGGTCGGCACCGACTTCTCCTCTTCATTCTGGATCGGCGAATCTGGGGTGGTCGACTACAGGGAGCCCCGGCGCAGAACCCGGGGCCGGGTAAAGGCTGCCATTCCCTCGAGGCCCAGCTCGGTGCCGAGCCCCGACTCGCCCCATCCGCCCATCGGCGCCAGGTGGTCCATGGCGCTCATGCCATGGGCGTTGGTCCAGACCGTTCCGGCCGCCAATCGAGTCGCAACTGCGTCAGCCAGATCGGCGTCGCTGCTCCACACTGACGCACACAGACCGAATCCAGTGTCGTTGGCCGCCGCAATCGCCTCGTCAATCTCCTCGTAGGGGAGCAGTGGCAGGGCCGGGGCAAACTGCTCCTGCCGCACGAGGTCAGCGCTCGGTTCCGGTGCGATGACGAGGGCCGGGGACACCGTCCACCCGGAGTCCGGTTCGGTGACGGTGGCCGGGCGGACCACTTCGGTGGCCTCCGTGGCAGCCTCGGCGATCATCGCCTCGACCCGATCACGGGCAGCCTCGGTGTGGACCGGCCCCATGGTCACCTCAGATTCGAGGCCGTCTCCGATCACAGCGTGGGACAGCGTCTCTGCCAGCGCATCTCTCCAGCCCTCGAGGCGATCGGCCGGAACGTACAGCCGCTTGATGGCCATGCACACCTGTCCGGAAGTGGTGAAGGCGGCCTCGATCAGTCGGCCGGCCAGCTCTTCCGACGGTTCGAGGTCTGGGCCGATGATGGCCGGGTCGTTTCCACCTAGTTCGAGGACCGCCGGTCGCAGGTGAGCGGCACAACCCGACAGGACCGAGCGACCGGCCGAGACCCCGCCGGTGAAGGACACCATGTCCACATCGGGGTGGGCGACGAGGGCGACACCGAGCTCGGGCGAAGGCCCGTTGAGCGCATTGAGCACCCCCGGCGGCAATCCGGCGGCGATAGCGGCGGCCAGGGTCAGGACCGCACCGGGACACGTGGGTGGTGTCTTCACCACGACCGTGTTGCCGGCGAGGAGGGCGGGGAGGATCTTGTTCCCCATGACCGCAGCCGGCCAGTTGAAGGGCAGGATGGCGGCCACCACTCCGTGGGGCACCCGCTCCACCACCGATGTGCCCGCCGAACGAGGCTCGAGTGCGTCGGCAACCAGGGGTGCCAGAGCCCCGACCATGCCCGCCGTGGTGGCCACGTCGAACAGTGCCTCGACGAGGACCTTGCCGTGCTCACGGGTCAGAAGAGCGCTGACGGCGTCCAGATCGACCGCCTCCATGGCCAGGTCGCAGGCACTCTGGAGCACGGCCTGCCGTTCCGCCAAGCCGAGGGCGGCCCACGCCGGCTGGGACGCTCGGGCCGCGGCCACGGCCTGGTCGAGCTGGCCGGAGGAGGCAATCGGGGCCACCAGCGCGACCTCATGAGGCCGTGCCGGATTGAACACGGGATACGACCCGTCTGCGCCGGCGACCTTCTCGCCACTGATCGTCAGAGGTACCGATTCTTCGAACATCGTTGGCCTCACCGCGTTCACAGTCGCCCGCTACCTATCGCCTCAGGCACGCTACTCGCCGAGTGCACATCGAGCAGCTGCGGTCAACTACGAAGATGAGGGCTGCTCATCAGTGACACGACGAAGTTCTCCGTCATCGGGGTCGCCCTCCACAGTGAACGGTGAATTCGGCCGGCTTCAACCAAGAGTTGCACCAAGATCGTCCAAGATTCCCAAACGCCGTGTGCGCTCTCGGAGGTACGCCTAACCTGGATGTCGGGGTGCATGGTCCACATCTGCCTTTCCGGGGGAGGATGCTGATGGTCGGGCGACGGGTAGTAGCGATGGTGGCGGTGGTCGCTCTGGTTGTCGCCGCCGCGGCCGCGGTCCTTGCCGCCACCGGCAGGCCCGCGTCAGCCGACCAGGGCGGAGGGACGCGAGCAGGCACGCCGCGGATCATCATCGATTCTGACTTGTCCCTGTGGTGGGATGATGCCACCGCCATCGGCATGGCCAATGTTCTCCAGCAGCGGGGACAAGTCCGGATACTGGGCATCATGTCCGACATCCGGAACCCGGTGGCGGTTGCTGCCATCGATGCCATCGACACTGCCTACGGTCACCCCAAGATTCCATTGGGGGCCGTCGCCCACAGCGCGGCCAACACTGCGCCACACGGCTACAGCGATGACCTGGCTCGCAAACTTCCGCATGCGGTCCGTTCGAGCCATGACGTTCCGCCGGCCGTACCCCTCTACCGCCGCCTGTTGGCATCGCAACCCCCGCACAGCGTCACCCTTGTCTCCATCGGGTCCTACACGAACCTGGCCGGTCTCCTGCGTTCGAAGCCGGATCAGCACAGCTCGCTCGGCGGACGTGCCCTCATCCGAGCGAAGGTGAAGCGACTGGTGATCGAGGACGGTATCTTCCCCGGCGGTGGTCCGCCCGTGACGAACCAAAAGCTGGATCTCGCCTCGGCCAGCGAGGTCGTGAAGGGCACGGATTGGCCTACACCGATGGTCTGGGTCGATGGCTACACCGGAATCCAGACCAAGGTTGGAGGAGCGCTGTGTACAACCGTGGCCTCCAACAACCCGATGCGAATTGTGTACGAGTCGAGGTTCGGATGTGGGCCGCCTGGGGACGGGGATTGGGACGGCCCCACCACCCTCTACGCCATCGGGGGCAAGCAGGGTTGGTTCACCGAGGTGGGACAGGGTGGCGCTGCGTACATCAACTCCGTGGGTGGGCTGTCGTGGCGCACTGATCCCAGTCGTCCTCACGATCTGTACATTCGCATCGCCGACCAGGGGGCCCTGAACCAGCGAATCGATGCGCTCCTCGGCGCCAAGTAGCCAGGTGGGAACGTCGTCGTTGCAACCCGTCGAGAGTCATTGGAGAATGGGAAACGCAACCAGCGCGAACGAGGCGGATGGGCCATGATCAGGGGTGAAGGCACGACGGTGGCACAGGGGGTGACCCCCGACCAGGTGTTCGACTTCGTGCTCGATCCGGCCCAGTACACCAAGGCCGACACCAAGATGGTCTGGGTCACGAAACTGGCGGACACCGCCGACGGCATGCTGGCACGTGAAGACGGGAAATTCCTCGGTCGGTTCCCCGGGTCCGTGGTCACGCGGTACCGATGGAAGCGGCCCTCCAGCATCGATGTCACCTTGGAGCACGGAGTCCCGCGGCACCTGCACGCCTGGTTCGACATCGATGCCGTCGAGGGGGGGACACGCATCCACCACGTGGAGGAACTCGACCTGGGCCACGGTCCGCTCGGGTGGTTGCACGATCTGGTGGCGGCCAAGTGGTTCGCCCGCTCGGTCGACGCCGAGGTGACCGAGATCGGCCGGCTCCTGCAGGCGGGCGAGCGGGGCCGGGGCGTGGCCGGAGGGGACGAGCAGGGAACTGCAGAGGGGCATCACGGTGATCCGTCGGCGGAGACATCCGGCACCGAAGACGGGCCGGTCCGGTGAGCGCCCTCAGCCAACGGGACCGCCAGCTCTGGACTGACCAGGGATTCTTCCGCATCAACGGCTTCGTGGACCCGGCGGTCGGTCAAGAGATGCTGGATCGGGTGATCGAGCTGGTACGCCTCGCTTCAACCGGCGACGACATCTCTCCCGCGCTGGTACTACCCGAGCAGCAACCCTCGCTCGCCAAGGGTGGCCTTCCCGAACTGGATGCTTCGAAGGTGTTCAGAGTTGCCGATGCCGAGCCCTTTCGTAGCTTCTCCACCCGAGAAGGCGTGACCGCGGTGGCAGCCGAGCTCATCGGTGGCGGCGATATCGACTGCTTCCTGAGCCAATTCATCTTCAAGAATCCCGGTGCCTGGGGCCAACCCTGGCATCAAGATTCCTATTACTTCCCGTTTGACCCACCGCGACCGGTGGTGGGCGTGTGGCTGGCGGTCACCGAAGCGACACTCGAGAACGGATGCCTGCACGTCCTGCCGGGCTCGCACTCGGAGCCGATTCATGAGCACAAGCCGGATCGACGTGTGGGCGCCAACTACGGGTACGTCGAGATTGTCGACCACGACATGGACGGATGCCAACCGGTTCTCATGGAACCCGGGGACCTGCTGGTGTTCGACAGCCATCTCATGCACCGGTCGACCGACAATGTCAGCCCAGGTCTGAGGGCGGCGATGGTCTTCCATTTCGCCGCCGCCGGAACCATGGACCGCACCGAGGAGCTCAGGGGCTACACCGTCAACCATTGGTTGCCGGTCCGCCGGAATGGCGGCCTTCCCGGGGGAAGGGTCAGTCCTCAGGGATCCTCTGGCTCGTACGTCCCGTCGATGTCATCGGATTGACGTTCCCGTGTCCGCTGCAATCCGACAAGGTGGCCGTCGACGACCCGGAGAAGCCGCACGGCATCGATATGGGGCCGCGCCACCCCGGTCCACTTGGCCTTTGCCGCAGCTCTCGCATCGTTGATGTCGGTCGCCACAACGTGAACGACCTCATGGTCTTCAGTGAGTCTGCCCGGGGCGGGATCGCCACCGAGGTAGACGGCAAAGAGCTTCGGCCCCGTCGGATCGTCCACGTCGCCATCGTAGGTCGAGAGCCGATGCCACGATGGCCGTGGGTCAGGGCGGGACCATGACGGTTCAGGCACCGAGCCAGGCGAGAGGCGCGCTGATCGTGTGCCGTCGAGCCAACACCGGGACCTTCACGGATTCGCGGCTCGTGGCTCATCGCACTTCGACATGGCCACTGAGATCACGAGGCCGCGTCCCCATCCCTGCGCCCGTTGCCGCCATCGGGGTCGCGCTCGTGGTCGGAGCGATGGCGGGCATGTACCCGGCCATGCGAGCAGCGCGACTCACACCCTCCGAAGCCTTGCGCCCAGTGTGACCACCGGGTCCAGCTGTGTCGGTCAGCCACCACCGTCGGCTGCAGCGGTCAATCCGTAGCCGGCGATCAGCCGCTGACCGTCGTCTGGATCGGGTTGCGGGCCTGGGTGTCAACGGTGGCGGCCGTGGCCGATGGGACGTTAGGAGCCAGCAGGTAGCGGTACCGGTGGAGCACCAGGGTTGCCGGCGTGGCGGTGAGGGTGGGATCGGTGACCGGAACAGAGCCCACCGGCGACGTGACGTTCATCCCGTTCTGACCCCATGCGGCGGCGTCACCCGTGCACTGTGGCGGGGACGCCGGGTTCCGGTCCTCATAGACGGTGGCCACGTTCAGTCCCGTGATATCCGTGTTGAGCACCCGCACCGTGACGATCGAGCCCTGGGCGCCTGAGACCATCTGCCACGTCGCCGGAGCGGCCGCCCCGGTGGAATACGTGATGGGCGTCACCGTGTCGGGCTTCCCGTCGATGACGACGCCACTGTTGAGCGGGTCCGAGTACTTCAGACCGCTCGTGCCCGTGACGAAGTCGTCGGCGCTGCCGTAGCCGGGGAGGCCGGCGTGGCCGCGCACCTCGGTGACGGTGTCCTCCCGACCGGGGTAGAAGGTGTCGGTGTTGACGGTGTACAGGTAGCTGTTGGCACCGATGTACGAGCGGATGGCGCGCACCGGGCCGGAGATGTTGACGACAAAGGCACCCTCACCCGGGTTGCTGGCCCCTCCGTCGAAGGTGTCTTCGGACCTCCCACAACCGACGGTGACGTAGTAGTGGGTGCGCTCGAGGAAGTTGGCCCCGGTGGCGCCGCTCTGCGTGACGTCCAATCCGTTGTTGAGCCACCGGTCACCGAGCTTCATGCCGTACGACGGCGTCAGCACGGTGGAGTGCTCAGGATTGAAGCCCCAGGTGTTGTTGGGCGCCAGCGAGTTCGAGCCCATCTTGTAGGTCGCCGTGTAGGAACCTGAGTCAAGGCTGAAGTTGTAGTGGACCCCGTCGGTGCCGGCACCGCCCCCGGTGAGTTTGGCGCTGTGGAACAGGTAGATGTAACCGAACTGTGAGGAATCGAGCGGGTCAGTGGCTCGCACCTCCTCACGCGTCCTCCCGGTGACGCCGGCAGGGTTCACGACCGAGGTGGCGGCCTGTTTGCCGGTGTCCGCGGCCAAAAACGACACCTCATCGTTGGCGTCGAGCATCGGGTTCGAGTCAGGCGGGGTGTAGGTGCCGGCCGAGGTGTAACCGGGCGAGAGACCGGCGGGTGGCGTGTACACGAGGATCTTGTAGGGCGCCGTCGTGCCGTACAGGTTCGGGTAGCTCGACGGTGGGAGGTGGTAGATCGCACCAGGGCTCACGTAGTCGCGCTTGTCGACCTGCACGGGCACCTGATGCCAGGCGCTGCCGTCCCACGAGAAGCCCACGACGTGCATCGGGTCGGTGCCGAGGAGCTTCGGCACCGCACTGCCATCGAGCACCACGGGGTCAGATGGGCGAGTAAGCGAAGCTCCGAAGCGGGTACATCCGGCCAGGCCAGCCAGCACCAGCCCGGTGGCCAACAGGGCGGTCAGGCTCCGTCGTCCAGGACGCCTCGCCGCCGTTCCCGCCCGCATCATCCCCCTCAGGTGCTCAGACACGCGGTGCGCCCCCTTTGACACGGCTCTCTCGCCCATGGTGGCACAACCGACCCGACGTCAGCCGTCCGACCAGGCTTCCTTCGCTCAGGGGCTGATCGTCACATGTCGTGGACTCCCAAAGACACTGCGCTCGATCTGAGGACTTCGTGCCGGAGTTCATCACAAACGCCCAGCTCGTTGTGGGTTTCACTCACCGACGGCCACGGCGGTCGACGCCGCGATGGCGACCCTGACCCCGGCATGGGCAGACTGGCGCCATGGACCCTGTCGTACGCAGACTGCAGCCAGAAGAGTCGTCGGCATTTCGACGGTCGGTCATGATCCCGTTCCTCGCACCCTTTGCCGGCGACCCCGATCAGGTCGCCGACCAGGAGCTGGCGGCGGCCAAGCTCGAACCTGATCGGGCGTGGGTGGTCGACACCGGAGACCACTTCGCCGGCAACGCCGGCATCTACAGCCTGGACGTCACCCTCCCCGGAACCTCTGGCCGACCCTGCCGGGTCATCCCCATGGCGGGGGTCACTGCGGTCGGGGTCCATCCCACCCACCGTCGGCGGGGGTATCTGAGGCAGCTGATGGCGGCCATGCATGACGATGCCCGGCAACGCGGAGAGGCGATCGCCGGACTCGAGGCATCGGAATCGATCATCTACGGGAGGTTCGGCTACGGGCTGGCCGCCAACCTCGTCGAATTCTCGATCGACAGCCGGTCCTCGGCATTCGCAGTCCCCTCCCCCTCCCTGGATCTGGCCCTGGTGGACAAGGACGAGGCCGGCAAGGTGCTCCCCGACATCTTCGACCGGCAGCGCCGCACCCGGGCCGGCGAGGTCAGCCGCAACGCCGGCTACTGGACCCTGCTCCTCGCCGATGCCCCCCATCACCGGGCCGGAGCCGCCGCCCGCTTTCACGCCGTGTGCGACGACGGGTACGTCCTGTACCGGGCCACGGCGGAGACGAACACCTTCCAGGGAGATCGCGTCACCATCCTCGTCGAGGAGCTGCGCGGCACCACCCCCGAGGTCGAAGCAGCGCTGTGGCGCTTCGTGCTCGACCTGGATCTGGTCGGCCAGGTCAGGGCCATGCGCAGGCCGGTGGACGAACCGGTTCGCTGGCGTCTGGCCGATCCCCGCCAACTGCGAACCGTCAGTATCGAGGACCGGCTCTACGTCAGGATCCTCGATCCCGCTGCCGCCTTCGAGGCCCGCCAGTACCAGGGAGAGGGCCGCCTCGTGCTCGACGTGCGGCCACCCGCGGCGTCGGAGGGGGAGGCCGACGCCGCACCGGGCCGGTGGGTGCTCGAGGCCGGACCGGAAGGCGCCTCGTGCCGCCGGGCCCATCCCGGCGAGGACGCCGATCTCAGCCTCGGGCTCCCTGCTCTCGGGTCCCTCTATATGGGAGGCTTCCCGGCCTCGCTCCTTGCCGCCGGTGGGCGCATCGAGGAGTTGAGGGCCGGCAGCCTGTCGGTGGCCGACGCCCTCTTGACCACGCGACCCGCTCCGAGGAGCGGGACCAACTTCTGAGGCCGACGTCATCGACCAACCTGCGCAGGCCCTGTGGCCAGAAGGCTCCGTGACGCTGCTGACACTCCGGTGCCGGTCGAGGCGGACTGCCCTGCGAAGCGCTCCCCTGTCACCAACCTGGGCGCTGGCAGAATGAGCCGTGTTGTCGAGCGTGGAGGCCGGGATCATGCGCAGCAGTCCGCCGGAGGAGGCACCCGGGGCCCGACCGATGCGGGTCGGCATCATCGGCACCGGCTTCGGATCGCGTGTGGTTGCGGGCGCCTTTCGAGACGCAGGATGCGAGGTCACCGACGTCGTCACCGCCCGCGATGCGGCGGCGGTTCGGTCCCTCTGTCGATCTGACATCGACCTGGTGGCGGTGCATTCGCCACCCTTCCTTCATGCCAGCCACGTGGCCATGGCCATCGACGCCGGTCGGGCGGTGCTGTGTGACAAACCCTTCGGAACGTCGGTCGACGAGGCCCTGGTCATGACCCAAGCGGCCGAGGCTGCCGGAGTTCCCAATTTCATCAATTTCGAGTTCCGCCACCAGCCGGCTCGCCGCACCATGCAACAGCTACTGGAGACGGGCGCCATCGGTCGACCGGAGCACCTTGCCTACACAGCATTCACCTCCGGATCGCGGGTGCCGCTGCGGCCCTGGGGATGGTTGTTCGACCGTTCGTTGGGTGGCGGTTGGATCGGTGCCTTCGGGTCGCACGCCATCGACCTCATCCGATGGTTGCTCGGCGACATCGAGCGGGCCGGCGCCGCCACGTGGATCAACATTCCCGAACGTCCCGACGCCGACGGGAAGCTCCACCACTGCGACGCCGAGGACGCGTTCAGCGGGTGGATCGAACTCCGCTCCAAGGCCACCGCTTCCGTCGACAGCACCTTCACGGCGGGCGTCAGCCTGGCGCCGCGTATCGTGATCACCGGATCGGAGGGAGCCATCGAGAACGTCGGAGACGCCCGCCTTTCCCTCCATCGGCAAGACGGCACCAACGAGCTCATCGAATTCGACCGTCCGGCCGGCGATCCGCACCATTCGGCCATGACCACGTGGGCGGCGGCAATCCGTGACGCGGTGATCCACGGGAAGGTCATTTCCCCTTCCTTCGCAGACGGCCTGGCTTGCATGCGGGTGATGGAACAGTGGCGGGCCCGTCCGGCCGTCCCCCTGGGGTCATCGCTCGGCTGACGAGCGCCTCGGGCGCCGTAGGCACGCACCCGGCCGGCATCGGGTCTCCGGGTCCGTCATCAGGCACAATGGTCTCCATGCCCGTGCCCGGGAGCGGCTCAGGAGGGCCCCGTCTGTCCGACGGGGACCGAGAGCGAGTCGTCGAAGTCCTCAAGACGTCGTGCAGTGAGGGGCGGCTGACACTGGACGAGTTCTCCGAACGGGTGGGGGCTGCCTACCAGGCAGTCTCGCTCGAGGACCTGGTCCCGGTGCTCGCCGACCTGCCGCACCGCTTCGGCTCCGACCTCGCCGGCGTGGTCGGCCGCTTGCCGGAGGCGGTGGTACCCGCAGTTCCCGAGGTGGCCGCCCGCCCGGCAACCCGTTGGACGGTCTCGATCATGGGTGG
This sequence comes from Acidimicrobiales bacterium, assembly GCA_015478655.1. Taxonomy (GTDB): domain Bacteria; phylum Actinomycetota; class Acidimicrobiia; order Acidimicrobiales; family RAAP-2; genus Bog-756. The sequence goes on from JADMIJ010000043.1 coordinate 24,308, forward strand.
TTCCCAGCGCCGCGGCCGCTGGCGACTACGGGAGAAGACCAGTGCGGTCGCCGTCATGGGTGGCTGTCAGCTCGATCTTCGCAAGGCCCAGGTCGAAGGCCCAGCGGTTGACATCACCGCCGTTGCCGTGATGGGTGGGATCGACATCATTGTCCCGGAGGGCATTGAAGTGGACCTGGGCGGAATCGCCATCATGGGTGGGAAGGATTCGCGTCTCAAGCACGCCCCGATCCTTCCCGGATCGCCGATCATCCGGGTGAAGGCGTTCGCCTTCTGGGGCGCCGTGAACGTCAGGAGCAAGCCGACCCACTCCCAACGCAGCGGCGAGGGCCTGCCCGGAGCTACCGGACCCCCGATCGGCCGGGGTCCACACCGAAGCCAGACGCCACCCGCTCCCAGGCTCATCGACGCCGTCGCCGAGGGACGCACCGACGCCGGTGGCGACCTCGAAGCCGCCGGAAGCTGGCCCGAGGGCACCGTGACGATCATGTTCAGCGACATCGAAGGCTTCACATCCATCACCGAGCGCCTAGGTGATCGGCGGGCGGTTGCGGTACTGCACGAGCACAACGACATCATCCGGCAAGGGATCGCCAGGTCCGGGGGTCATGAAATCAAAGCCCAGGGTGACGGCTTCATGGTCGCATTCAGCGGCGCCAGCCACGCCCTCGAGTGCGCAGTGGGCATCCAGTCGGCCTTCGCGGACCGCAATCGCTCCCAACCCGACCTGCCCCTCAAGGTCCGTCTCGGGCTCCATTCCGGCGAGGCGATCCGGGACGGCAACGACTTCCTCGGTGGCGCGGTGATCCTGGCCGCACGCATCGCCCAAGAGGCCAAAGGAGGAGAGATCCTGGTCTCCTCGGTGCTCAAGGAGCTCTGCGACCTGAGCGGTGAGTTCCAGTTCAGCAATGGGAGGGACGTCAACCTGAAGGGCCTGTCCGAGTCCCGCCGGCTCTATTCGGTCACCGCCACCGGATTCCAGGAGCGCTGACCAAGGCGACGGCGGGTCCGCATCCGACCTGGCGCCCTCACACGTCAGTCAGCGGGGTCTCGGTGATCCCGAGGGCCCGGAGGGTTCGCCCCAAGCCGAGGAATGCGCTGAGACAGATGGTCAGATCGAGGATCTCCGGATCGGAGAAGCTTTCCCTCAGGCGAGCAAAGAACGAGTCATCGATGCTCAGGTGATCGCTGGCGAAGCGTTCGGCGTACTCGATGGCCAACTGCTCCTGCGGGCTGAAGTCGGCATCGTCGTCAGGGACGCCCACCCGGCAGTAGAAGTCCTCGGTCAATCCCTGGGTCTTGACCTTGTCGGCACGGAAGGCGAGACACACCGTGCAGTCATTCAATTGTGCGATCCGCATGCGAGCCGCCTCACGGACCCGAACGGGCAGGATGCTCTTGTTGTAGGCGGCATCCACCAACTGCATCGCCGCCGTCCCCAGTTCAGGCTGGAGCGACCAGATCTGGACGGCGTCGCCACCCCTGCCGGGCGGAACCTCGAGTCGAGCCACGTTGAGATGCTAGGCCACGGTCGGATCGGGAGGTCTCGTCATGCGAAGGGCTGCAGGGAGCTGCCCACCGCCCAGGTACTGAAGTACTGGCTGTTGGCGCCGTAGGCCATCCCGATGGCCACCTTCGCTCCTTCGACCTGGTGCTCACCTGCGGCCCCCCGGACCTGGTTGGCGGCTTCGGCGAAGCGGAGCAGACCCGAGGCTCCGATCGGATTGCTCGACAGCACCCCGCCCGAGGCGTTGATGGGCAGGGAGCCACCGAGCTCGGTGGTGCCGTCGTCGACCAGCTTCCAGCCTTCGCCCTCATCGGCCAGACCGAAGGCCTCCAGCCAGATGGGCTCGTGCCACGAGAAGGGGACATACAGTTCGGCCATGTCGATCTGGCGCCGGGGCTCGGTGATCCCGGCCTGGCTGTACACGTCTGCGGCGCACTGGAGGGCGGCCGCGGGCCGGACGGGATCGCGTCCGGGGAAGCTGGGCGGCTCGGAGCGGGACGACGTGCCCAGAACCCAAGCCGGCGGTCGCCCGTCGGCGGCGGCGGCCTTTCCACCGTCCTCGTCGGTGAGCACCATGGCGCAGGCGCCGTCCGAGGATGGACAGGACTCGAGGAAGCGGATCGGTTCCCACATCATCGGTGACGCCTTCACCTTCTCGATGGAGATGTCCTCGATCCGGAGGTGGGCGTAGGGGTTCCTCAACGCATTCAGGCGGTCCTTGACCGCCACTTTCCACCCGATGTGCTCGGGAGCCCGGCTGCGGTGGATGTAGGCGCGGATGAACGGGGCGAAGGCGCCTCCGGCGCCGAGCGAGGCCCCTCGGCCGCTCCCGAGGGCGAACTGGGCGTTGCCCTCGGACTGCTTCTCGAAGGCGACAGCCAGGACGGTGCGATGCTTTCCCACCTGTACGTGCGATGCCGCCACGATGGCCGTCGTGCCTCCGACCGAACCAGCGGTGTGGACACGGAACATGGGCTTGCCCACGGCACCCAGGGCATCAGAGAGGTAGAGCTCGGGCTTCATGACGCCCTCGAACAGGTCGGGCGCCTTGCCGAGGACGACCGCGTCGATGTCGGCCATGGTCATCCTGGCATCGTCGAGGGCCCGGAACACCGCCTCACGCACCAGACCACCGAAGGACACGTCGAGACGGCGCGACTTGTGGTGCGTCTGGCCGATCCCGACCACGGCGCAGGGTCGGGCGCTCACGGCGCGTCCTCCACGATGCAGACGAGGTTCTGCTGCAGGCACGGCCCCGATGTGGAATGGGCCAAGGCCCGGTGTCCCCCGCCCATCACGTGGTCGGCGGCGTAGCCGATGCGGCACAGCCCGGTGGCCATGATCGGGTTGGCTCGCAGTGCGCCGCCCGACGGGTTCAGGGCCACGCCCTCGCCCAGGCCGAGCACGCTTGCCAGCAGCAGCTCCTCGTGGGTGAAGGCCGCCTGCAGCTCGGCCACCTCGACCGGGCCGTCGCCCAGGCCGGCGGCCTCGGCGGCCAGCCGGGTCGACGGGGAATCGTCAAGGGCCCGGAAGGAGGGGTTGTGGCACTCGGTCCGATGGTCGAACCCCGTGATGTAGGCCGGTCGCTCGACCAGTCGGCGGGCGCGGTCTCCCGTCGCCAACACCATGGCCGCGGCCCCGTCGGTAATGGGGGGTACGTCGTGGCGGCGCAGGGGCTGGCGGATGTAGTCCTCGGCCATGAGGGCATCGACGTCTCCCTTGCCCCGGGAGCGAACCGCCACCTCGGCCATGGAGCGTTCGTCGGCGATACCGGCGGCGATCACGGCCCGGGCCTGCAGCGCCGCGAACGTCAAGGGGTCGGCTCCGAGCGGGGCCAGGAAGTAGGGGTCCATCTCCATGGGGTAGATGAGCGCCGGGTCTCCGGTGGAGGAGCGTCCCGACCCGGTGACGACGGCGATCTCGATGTCGCCCTCCTGCAGCCGGAGCCAGGCCTCGTACAGGGCCCAGGCACCGTCCATCTCGACGTGCGAGTCCCGTTTGGGTGGCCAGGCCCCGATGGCGTCGAGGTTGGAGACGAACGAGAAGGCCTGGCCGGTGATGTAGTCACAACTGCCGAGGCAGGTGAAATCGATGTCAGCCCGAGTGAGCGCCAGGGGTGCCAGGGCGTCGGTGATGACGTCCATGAGCAGTTGCGTCTCGGACTTCTCCGTGTGGCGCTCCATCGGCGTCTGGGCCCATCCCACCACCGCGATGTCGCCACCGCGCCCGGTGTCCTTGCTACCAGCCATCAGAAGATCCGGTTCACAAGATCGGGATCGGCGACATCGGGCTCGCCACTGGGGATCCAGCCGATCAGCGCGCCCCACGCGCCCCCCATGCCACCGCCCTCGTCGATCTCCTCGGCCGGGGAGGCCCAGACCGCCGCCACCCGCTGGCCGACCCGCACCTCGTCCGCCGGAAGGTCGATCACCGCCGCGTAGGGGACGATGACGTCGGTGCCGTCGAGGAGGACAAAGGCCCGCACGAAGGGCTCGGTCTCGGTCTGACCCGGGTACTGGACGGGGGTCACGATGGAGTAGTTGGTGATGGTTCCGGCGTGGGGCAGCTCGACTTCACAGTCGGGCCCGAGCTCCAACGCATCGATGGGACAGTACCCACGACCCCCGGCGTACACGCGCTGGCAGGTCGGGCATCGCAGTCCGAGAAGGCGATGGTCCTTCGAGGCCTCGACCGCCCGATCGGTCGCATCGGGTACCGGGTTGCGGTAGGTGATGGAGGCGAGGTAGTCCATGCGCTCCACCGGCTGCTCGGCCGGGCCGGTGTCCTCCCCTTCGGTCTCGGGTGTCTCACCCGGAACGAAGCACACGATGTCATCGATTCGCCCGAGGCGGGTGCCCCGCCACCGGGGTGCCACCCGGCCGCCCTCGGCCATCGCCTCCGCCGAGCCGGCGTCCACCGCGTGCAGGAGCGGGGTGGTGGCCCCGTCGAGCTGGATGAGGGCAAAGGCGAAGGGGTGGGCCAACGGGTGCTGCTCGGAGGGGGCGGAGACCCAGGTCCACGACTTGACGGTGCCGGCCGGGCCCACCTCGACGAAGTCGTGCTCCAACTCGGCACCGGTGGCCGGATCCCATTCCATCGGTGGGACGAGGACCGTCTCACCGTTGCGGATGCCGAGGATACGGCGCTCGGTGAGGGCGGTCATGAACGCACCCACCACCGGGCCGAGGGATCGCTTGTAGGGGAACGTGATGGTACTGGCGAGGAAGCGGGTCATCGGAGCCGATGAGCCTCCACCGGGCCCGGCGGCACCGAGCGTGCGATGGGCGTCAGCCTCGTTCCGGACGTCACGTGTGCCCACCTTTCCTGCGGCTCAACGACATGGTCTCAAACTACGAAGACCGGGAAAAGCTAACACCGAGACGCGGTTCGGGGTCACCCCGGGTGGCCAGCACCATGGCCACGGCTCGGTAACGGCTCAGGTTGAGCATGACGACCGGGCCGCCATCAGCACTGTGGCCCACTGCTTCGAGTCGCGCCGGGTCGGGCGAAACATGATCGATCATCGCGGCAGCCTAACAACCACCACTGTCGCCCTTGCTCAGGTCGGTGACTCCGCCAGGATCTCGGCGAAGGTGGCGGGCGCCGTGACCGGAAGGAGGTGGCCCGAGCTGACAGGAACGACGGTCACCGGCTCCGGAAGCCGGTGGGCCATCTGTTCCTGTGTCTCTGGCGGAATCGGGCGGTCGCGCTGATTCAGGACGTAGACAATCGGGACTCCGGCAACCGCTGACCAATGGACCGGTTGGAAGTAATGATGCACCGTGTCCTCAACGCATCGTGCGGGGTCGATGACGAAGGCCAGCGTGTCATCATCCAGCGGATCGCCGCCATAGGCGTGGCGGAACGACTCGGGATCCTCCGGTGGCCCGGGAAGGGTGATCGCCCTGCCGTCCCGTTCGGCGGCCGCTCGGGCCTGCACCAGGCCCTGGCGATGTCGCTCTTTCATACAATCGATTCCGCATCCGCCCTCGGTGGGGACCAGCGCCGCGTTCAGGACCACGGAACCGATCCGGCCCTCGAACGCGGCGGCCACGCCCGGCACGACCAGGCCCCCCGACGAATGGGCAACCAGAGTGAAAGGCCCGTCGAGCGCCGACGATTCGAGGTCAGCAACGACCGATGCAACCTCGTCCTCCACCGACAGGGTGGCAAGGTCGGCCGGCTTTCCGTTGCGACCGGGCAGATCGACCGCCACCGCAGGTCGGTCGAGATACGGGAGCAGCCGGTCCCAGAACCGCGCCGTTGAACCCCCACCGTGGATGAGGACGAACGTCATCGTCGACCACCGGATGCGGGCTTCATGGAGGCTGAGACTACAGCCGCCTCTCAGGGGCGACGAGGCGTCCAGCTCCATCGGCGCACAGCCACAACGGCGCCGGCCACGCCCCAGATGGCGACCACCAGGAGGTCGTGCCAGGCCCAGGGAGAGGCACCCTTCTGGGTGTCGAAGGGAGCGAAGACCGCAACGATGAAGTGATGGACGGGGAAGTAGGAGGAGCTCTGGGCCAGCCCCGATCCCGGCCTCAGCGGGAACCACAGTCCGGAGAGGAACAGCAGCACGAAGAAGACGATGCTGACGATGGGTCCGGCGGCATCCTGATTGGGGACGAGTGTGCTCATGGCCAGCCCGAGTGCGCTGAAGCTCACCATGCCGACCACCACGGCCAGGATGAACGCACCCATGTTGTCGGGCAGGTGGACGCCGAATCCCACTCTGCCGACGAGCAACAGGATGACGACCTCGACGGCGGCAATGATCATGGAGCTGAGCAGGACTGCGGTCAGCAGCGCCCACGTGGGCAGCGGGCAGAGCCTCAGGCGCTTCAGAAGGCCCATCTCGCGGCGATTGACGAGGGTGATGGCCAGAATGTTGAAGCAGGCGGCCATCACGCCGTAGGCCACGAATCCGGGCACGTAGTACTGGATCAGTTTGATATTGCCGTAGTAGGAGATGCGCGAGTTCCCCGCTGAGGCTCCCAGGAGAAGGAGGAAGATGACCGAGAAACCGACGGTGAAGGCGGCGCCGATCGGGTTCAGCCAGAAGGACAGCTGCTCGTACCAGGTCTGCCGGACGACCAGCCTGAGATCGCCGAGCCCTTCGAACGACCCGACCGTCGGCGTGGCGCTCACTTCTCGTCCTCCCTGGTCAGAGCCAGATAGACGTCCTCCAGAGTGACCCGGGCCACCGACAGTCCCGGGAGACGCAGTCCCCGCTCGAGTGCCCAGCCGCTCAATGCGTAGAGCACCTTCAATTCGTCCTCGGTGCGGATCTCGACCCGTCCCTCGTGCAACGTGTGGACGGGGACGGGAAGATCACCCAATGCGATCCCCTCGGGCAGGCTGAAACGGATGGTGACGACGCCCGTGTCGCGACCACCCAGGGAGGACGGGGTACCGGTGGCCACGATCCGGGCGTTCGAGAGGACCGCCACCCTGTCCGCCAGCGCCTCGACCTCGTCCATGTAGTGGGTCGTCAACAGCACCGTGGTTCCGTCCGCCGCCAGCCGACGGATCAGTTCCCACGAATCACGTCGACCAGACGGGTCGAGACCGGTGGTGGGCTCGTCGAGGAACAGCAGTTCCGGATTGCCCACGATGCCGAGGCCGACATCGAGCCTCCGCTGCTGGCCGCCGGACAGGGTCTTGACCCGGGCGTCAGCCTTCTCGTCCAGCCCGACCAACGAGATGACCTCGTCGACGGACCGTGGCGAGGGGTAGTAGCCCGCGTTGCGGGTCAGCACCTGGCGGACTGAGTAGAAGGGCTCCACCGCAAGCTCCTGCAGTACCACGCCGATGCGTGTCCGCAACCACCGCTGCGTGTTCGTATCGGCCGGGTCCACACCGAGCGTCTCCACCGTGCCCGAGCTTCGTCGGCGGAACCCCTCGAGGATCTCGATGGTCGTGGTCTTCCCCGCCCCGTTGGGCCCGAGAAGGGCGAACACCTCCCCTCGTTGGACGTCGAAGCTGACATCAGCAACGGCCACCTTGTCGCCGTAGGACTTCTGCAGGTTCTCTACGGTTATTGCTGGCACGCCCTCCACCTCCGACTAGATACTCGCTCCCCCATTGGATTTACCCGATGGCACCTGGTGGGAAGTGTTCCTCATCGAATGCGCGGCTGCACTGTCACTTCTCGGCGGTCCCGCACCGGCGTTCGAGGTGACCCTGCCACGCTGGATAGCCCCCAGGCACTGATCCTCCATCCGACGGCGAAGGTCAGCTGGCGTTCAGCAGCAACCGCTTGGGGATGTTCAGCAGCGTACGCCCGGATCAGTGGCCGACGCCGGCCGGGCATCATTTCAGGACACTTGGCTTCAAGGACGCCCTATGGCGCGTCCCTGAACTGCGCCATTCTCATGCCGGACCGCCATCGTCGTCGAATGACGTACCACCGTTGCTGACCACCCGCGTCGGCCGGCCATGCTTGAAGTAGCGGAATTCATGACGATCATACGGGTCGGCTTTCCAACCCTCCTGTTCCGGTAGTGGGTCGTCCGATTGAATCCCCGCATCACAGACATGACCTGTCGGCTTGCCGTCGCTGAAATACCGGAGCTCATGCCGCCCGTACGGGTCGGTCTCCCAGCCTTGGAGTACGGATCCTCGCAAGAGGGGCGGAGTCGGACGGGGATCGGCCGCAGGACCGACCGGGACTTCGGCTCCACGAAGCGGGTCGTCCTGTGACAGATGCCCAGCGTCACTGACATGGGCGGTGGGCTGTCCGAGGGAGAAGTACCGGTATTCGTGACGACCGAGGGGGTCGCTTCGCCAGCCCTCTTGTTCCACCAGCGACTGGGCGCTCGTGTCCGCGGAAGTTGGGGGCCGAAGGGAATGGTCGGCTGACGACGTCGACATCTCTTCCGCTTGGGCGGTGGTCGACTGAGCCAAAGGGTCCTGCCAGGTCTTCCCGGTCCACTGCGTCCCGTCCCAGAAGTGCAGTCCCGGTGTGCCCGAGACCCCCGCGTACCAACCCGGTTCTGGACCCCGTGACCGGACCGAATGCAGTCCCCACGTCTCCGGGAAGGTCTCTGCCGTAACCGAGGGCTCGGCCTGCGGTCGAGCACCGGCTCGATCGTCTCGTTCGCCCTCGCCGATGAGTTGCGTCGGAGGAGTCTCCTCGAAATGGCCCTCTTCATGCCGCGGAGAGGGCTCGGCGCCCCAACCCTCGGGCTGCTCGTCGTTCAGCGACCAGATACCGACGGCTGTGTGGGCACGAGGTGAAGGTTCCCCCGGCGCACTGACCGAATCCGTTGCGGTTGGATCGTCCTCGAAGACCGGCCCACCGTCACTGACATGGATCGTAGGCCGGCCTTCGACGATGTACCGGTAGACATGCCGCCGGTACGGGTCGGCCTCCCAACCTTGAAGCTGAACCACGGACGGGGGCGGGTTGAGTCCTGCGGCCGGAGATGGCGCGACGGGGGGAACCACGTTGGTCGGTGGAGCCGCCGGAGGTACGCCGCCGAAACTCCCCAGATCAGGAGCGGAGCCGTTCATGACCGCACGGGTGGTGGGGACTTCGTCGTATGTCTCCTGGCCACCATCTCGCACCAGCCGCGTTGGCTGCCCTTGCGAGAAGTAGCGGGCCTCATGCTGCCCAAAGGGATCCGCCTGCCATCCATGAAGGTCTCCCACGTCGTTCCTCCTGCCCACGTCTTGCTGGCAGTTTGACGCACGTGTTGAACGTCAATGTGACATCGAGATGAACGTTCCGCGAAAACCGGCGATCTCCAGGGAGTGAAGACCGATTTCTCCATCTCCGTAGCCGGTCACGCACAGAGGGTGCCCAATCCACAGCGCCTCGCTGCCTCAGGTAGGCGAGCTGCGATGCACCGGCGTCCGCCCCGTCCATTCATCGAAGGCGGAGACGAATGATCCGTTGGATCGAGGCAACCGGCGTGGAGCGTCGGAACCCTAGGGGAGAGGCGTCAACCCAACCATCGCCCGGAACTCATCGGTCGTATTGGTTACGGGAAACGGCTCATTCGGGACATCGACGCCCAGGCGGTCACAGATGGGGTCCCACCCATCACCCGGCTCCCACTCCAGCAGGCGCGCGGACGGAATGGCTTGCCGAACGGCCGCGTTGTGGCGCTCGTAGGCGTCCATCATGGCAACGGGATCACCGAGCCGGTCGCTGAAGCGATCGCCAAACAACCTGCGTACTGCGTCCATCCAGGGCTGCAGTTCGGGTGGCACCTTGTCAAACGATTGGAAGATCGTGTTGGATGCGCTCCGATACCAAGATTCAGGATCACGCACTGACAGCAAGACCAATGCGTCCGGATTGGCGGCCGACAGCTCGGGCCAGAAGGAGCACCCGGGCCAGTCGACAAGCGAGAGGTAACCGACGGGCATTGTTGACCAATCAACCGGACGTCCTTCAATGGCGTCCATCCATCCGGCCGCTTGACTCGGGTCCCCCAGGATCTCGATCATGTGATGACAGGGTCCGCCCAACAACTGCTCGAGCGCAATCTTCAGCGAATGGGTGCCGGTACGACCGACACCGGCACCTACAACCTTCAGCGACATGACCTTGCTCCCGCTCTGACTGGGTTGGGCTGGACGCTCTGTCAGCGGGTCACATAGTTGCGCACTGAAGGCAGGGCTGTCCATTGAGGGAACCATTGGCAAAGACGGTTGCCCACTTCCTGATCGGGCTCCTCGTAACGTCTGCTCCAAAGCGATCCTCAGGCAGAAACTCCCCGCAGCCATCGTGGCGGGGCTTCTAGCATTTGCAGAGCATCGGAACTCTGACGCAACGGTGGCGCGGAAACTTGAGTGAGCTGGGGCTCAAGGACCGGGGAGAGTCTGGAGCTGGGTCACAAGATCCTTAGCGACGAGAACTGGCCCACCGTCACGTGGCGCCCGGCATGCGACGCCTATTTTGCTCATCCCTTGCGCACCTCTCGGATGCGATCGATGTGCGTGATTCTCGACTGTGCGACCAGCCATTCACTGGACCGAATGAGTTGCCGCTCTGCGGGAATGTGGTGTCGTCCTTCCGGACCATCAGTTTGGGATCCGCATCGTCGACACACGGACATTCGCCCGTTCGTCTCTGGCACGTGGTGAACATCGAGCTGGCTGCCTGCTTCAACTGCGGCTGCTGTGGACACGTTTCTCCAATCGGCCACCGAACTGAGCGCGGCTCGGGCGATCCAGAAGGAATGCAATGGCGCCCGATTTGGAGCACATTGTCCCTCAGTCCACCCTACCCCTTGCAGTTCAGTGCAACGGCGAAGCGCTCTCCGAGCGCTCCCCCACTCCCAGTGCGCCATGATTCCCCTATGAGCCAAGTAGCACTGGCTGACATCATCACGGCGTTCTCTACTCGACCGTCCGAAGGAGTACGGATCGTGGGTATCGATGGACCGAGCGGCTCGGGGAAGAGCACTCTCACCCGTCGGCTCGTGGATCGGGCTCCTGCGACACTGGTCGAGATCGACGACTTCGTTTCGTGGACCGATTTCTCGGGTTGGTGGCCTCGGTTCGACAGTCAGGTCTTGAAACCCCTAGTGCGCGGCGAGGACGCCCACTACCAAGTGCGCGATTGGCAGAACGATCCGCTCGGCTCGTCCCTCGGTGGCTGGAAGACTGCCCCGTGGGCGCCGCTCGTGATCCTCGATGGTGTGACGTGCACGCGCCAAGCTGCCACGAACCTTCTTGCCTACCGTATCTGGATCGAAGATCTGGATCGAAGCCCCCGAGAATGTCCGGCTCGCCCGCGGCCTGGCTCGCGATGGCGAACCCAAGCGACACCTCTGGCTCGCCTGGATGCAACAGGAGCGGGAGTTCTTCTCAAAGGACCACACGCGGGACCGCGCTGACCTATACATCGACGGCGCTGATTCAAGTGATGTCGACCCCGACGGAGATGAGGTTCTGACCTTCGACGAGGCGTGAGGATGGTTGCGGTAACCGATTGCGTCGGAAGGGGCCCGGGTGTCCGATGCAAGGGCCCCTTACCGATGCTCCTATGGATTGTCAAGGGCGAGTGCTGACCTCGGGAGCTGCGCGA
>JADMIJ010000167.1 GCA_015478655.1 Acidimicrobiales bacterium
GGTCGCCTCGGAGAACGCGAATCGAGACCCGAGAAAGACACCAGCCACCTAGTGCGGTAACACCTTCTTGATTCGAGAAACTCACTGCATTGTCCGTACTCTCCGAGCAAGTCATCTACAGCTCGATGTCCGCATAGAGGTGGTGGCGGTCGAGTAAACTGAAACACCGGTCTTCGCAGGCTTGGGCGATGTGGGGATCGATCTCGTACTTCGCTTTGGCTGTGGATGTCCCCGGTGTCGTTGTCGTGGCTCTCAGTGCAGTGACTGTGACGTCGGCGACTTCGTCGATCTCGTCTGGCCTAAATCCCAGCGTGGTCAGCGCCGATGTGCCAAGTCGAATTCCCGAGGTGTACCAAGCGCCGTTGGCGTCACCTGGCAATAAGTTGCGATTGGTGACGACGCCTGCGTCAAGCAGGGCAGCCTCAGCTTGACGGCCGGTGAGTCCGAAGCTCGAAGTCACGTCCAAGAGCACAAGATGGTTGTCAGTCCCCCCAGTGATGAGCCGTGCACCCCGCCGTATCAGACCTTCCGCCAGAGCACGTGCATTCTCTACGATGTGGACGGCATAGGCAGCGAACGAGGGCCGGCGAGCCTCAGACAAAGCAACGGCCTTGGCAGCCATCATGTGGGGCAGCGGGCCACCGAGGACCATCGGGCATCCTTTGTCTACGCAGGGTGCATGTTCTTCGGTACAGAGGACTAGTCCACCCCGAGGTCCGCGCAGTGACTTGTGGGTGGTGGAGGTCACGACATCGGCGTGGGGCACCGGATCGAGGTCACCGACCAGCATTTTCCGGCCACCAGCCCAGCGAAAGTGGGCCATGTCGACCATGAAACGACCATGAAACGACCATGAAAGTAGCCCGACCTCGTGGGCGATCTCAGCCAAGATGGCGAAATTTGGGGTTCCGGGGGGGGTAGGCCGAGTACCCCGCCACGAGCACCAGCGGACGGAATTCTCTCACCTGGGCCGCGATGGCCCGTAGTCGAGGAGTCCGGAAGCGGAATCGACCCGGTAGCTAGCCTGGTCAAAGAGCTTCCCGGAAATATTGGGTCGGACCCCATGGGTGAGGTGCCCACCGGCATCGAGAGCCATGCCCATCATGCGCTGGGAGTGCAGTTCGTTGCGCAGTTGATCCCAGCTAACGGAGTCAAGGTCGTTCACGTGACCCGCCCCTGCCTCGTTGAGGAAAGGCTGCTCGACTCGGTGGGCAAGGATGGCACAGTAAGCAACCAGGTTGGCGTCGATTCCCGAATGAGGCTGGACATAGGCGTGATCGGCACCGAACAGTGCTTTGGCGTGGTCGGGTAGCCAACGTCTCAAATCCGGTCAACCATCTCGCATCCGGCATAGAAGCGATGGCCCGGAGTGCCTTCGGCATACTTGTCCGACAGCCAGTTGCCCATGGCCAGCAGCACCGCCGGTGAGGCGTAGTTCTCTGAAGCGATGAGCTTCAGTTGACGCCGTTGGGACTCCAGCTCATCGACGATGGCCCCTGCCACATCTGGTTCGGCGGCAGAGATCACCTGCAACGCCGATCGATAGGCACTCGCTACGACTGGATCGGGCACCACGCGCTCCTTCGGACGACATCAAGTCTTCGCCCAGGCGCACGGCTATATCCGGCAGGCTGCCGGCGGGTCGGTCCCCGGTGGTACTCCACCCAGACGCCAGTAACGACCCGCTCCAACGATAGCCCCAACGAGCTGCGGAGAGGTGTGGACCCGGTCGAAGGATGACTCGGAGGCGCCCGTGGAAGGATCGGCCCGCAGGCCTCCACTCAGGGCTCTGGAAATGCCCCCTACCGCGCGGCCCATATCCAAGTGAGGCATGCCTTCGATGTGCGGTAGGTGGCAGGTCAGTCCGGGCCTCACCAGGGTTGGATTCGCCAGTCGGGGAGAGCCGACGACGGTCCTGGGCTCGCCCTTGCCACCGACTGCCGAGCCAGTGGCAGTGCGCCCGATTCTCTGTAAGGCTCGACCCGTGTCCGAAGGGCACGAACTAGGAGGATGGGACTATGGCGGCTGAAGTCATTTTGGAATTCGACGGTGTAACGGAAAAGGAGTACAACGCCGTCAACAAGGAACTCGGTATTGATTATAAGACTGGTCAAGGCAACTGGCCCGACGGACTGGTCGCTCACTCAGCAGGCATAAATGACGCTGGCCGCTTCGTCGTGATCGAAGTCTGGGATACTCCAGAGCACCAAGCCAAGTTCATGGAGGGACGACTCGGTGAGGCGCTCGCCAAGGGCGGCGTCAAGGGACCACCAGCGAGTATCACCTGGATTGAGCTTGTAGCTCATCACCACCTGGGCAAGTAGCCGGCGCCCCTATTCCAGGACCGGCGGTCTCTAGCGCCACAGCCGAACCCGCCAGTCGGGGAGCGATGATGACGGCCCTCCGACACCTTCTGACCTGGTGGTACGGCCACTTTGGGGGCAAGACCTGTTTCCGAATCCGGCCGTGCCAGATACGTGCCGATATCCGGCAGAGCTGAGATTCCGACAGCCCGCAGGGAGGCCTACAGGTAGGCTGCCGCGACGAAGATCAGCGTCAAGGACGGCACGACCGTGGACCTTGGCATCCTGCAGCTCGCGGCAGGCGGGGACACGAGCGGAACACTGCTCGACGCCAGGAGCAGTACCGGAGCAGTCTCCGTCTCGGTGTTGGCGTTCACGCCGGCAACTGGACTCCTGGTCAATCAAGCCTGCACCGATAGCAACGGTCACTTCACGCTGTTCAACCTGCCCGCTACCGGGGTCAAGTTGGAGTTCGCGCCGACAAAGGTCGGCACTTGCGGGAACGACCCCGCCTACCAGACCCAGTGGTTCGGAGGATCGAGCTACGCCACAGCGTCGACGGTACCGATCACCCCAGGGAGTGGGGGCACGATCGCCACCACCACGCTGGCTGACTCGACCGGTGCACAGGTGATCAGCTCGATCACCTTCACAAACCTTGGTAGTGGCAAGGCAATTGCACCAACCATCACCATCAATGGGACCAACTTCGGTAAGACCGCGCCGGCACCCGATCCGGCCACCGTGACAGCCTGCGGCTCGCCGTCGAGCGGCTTTGACTACGGAAAGAAGCTCTACTTCAACGACTGGGCCGCTGGCTGGCAAGCCGGGCACATCGGAGACTGCATCGGGTTCGTGATCAACTCCTGGTCCAAGACCCAGATTGTGCTGGCTCTAGGCGACTCTTACTTCGATCCTCAGTACACGGGTCTTCAGAGCGGCGATCAGTACACGATGGTGATCAAGAAGGGGACGTTCACGGGCACGGCCAGTTAACCGACGGACGTTCGTGCCGTCATCAACCCTAAGACCCGTGCACCATCCTTGGTGCCTAGGCTGAATGTACCCTGACGATGTCGTTTGCCAGCGACATGGGACCAGCTGACCGCTGGTTTTGCCAGTGACAT
>JADMIJ010000044.1 GCA_015478655.1 Acidimicrobiales bacterium
CCGCTGCACCACCGACCCCTGCGGCGTCACCGGCAACCGTCCCGGCCGCAGCCGCGCCGGAGCAGTTGCCCTTCACTGGTGTGGACGTCAAACCCCTCTGGTTCATTGGCCTGACGCTGGTCGCGCTCGGGGTGGGGCTGCTGACATCGGGCGAGTCCTGGCGACGGATGGCTCGCCGGCTCCTCACGACGATGGGGTGCTGGCTCATCTAGCCGCTCCGGTCGCGCCCGACCTGCGACCCGCACTGCCAAACTACCGGTAGGCCACCCGGGTCGTCCGGAGCCGGTCCGTCTGGGGGGCCGGGAGGGCGGCGCCGCCGAGGACAGCTGTGTACCGGAGACCGCTCAGCGGAGGGCGAGTTGTCCGGGAACGATCGGGGCAGGCAAGGCCGTCTGACCCATGAGGTACCGATCGACCGATGCCGCTGCGGACCGGCCCTCGGCGATGGCCCACACGATGAGACTCTGTCCTCGGGTCATGTCGCCACAGACGAACACGCCCCCCACGTTGGTCGACCACGACGGGTCGGCAGCCACGGTCCCCCGGGCCGTCACCTCGAGGCCCAGCTCGGCCACGACACCGTCCCGCTCCGTCCCCAGGAATCCGAGGGCCAGCAATACCAACTCGCACGGCAGCTCGAACTGCGAACCCTCTACGGGGCGGAACTCCGGGCGGCCACTGTCGTCGTAGACGACCTCGACCTCTTCTCCGCGGAGAGCCCGCACATGGCCCGATCCGTCGTCCAGGAATTCGGCCGTGGTCACCGAGAAGACCCGCTCCCCCCCCTCCTCGAGGGCGGCAGAGGTGCGGAGGATGAGCGGCCAGGTGGGCCAGGGATTGTCGCCGGCACGATCGGGAGGAGGCTGGGGCATGATCTCCAGCTGGTGGACGCTGAGTGCCCGCTGGCGATGGACAGTGCCGAGACAGTCGGCCCCGGTGTCCCCGCCACCGATGATCACCACGTGCTTCCCCTCGGCCGAGATGAGCGACGACTTGAGCACGCCCTCCTGCACCAGATTGGAGGGCTTCAGGTAGTCCATGGCCAGATGGATACCCGCCAGGTCCCGTCCCGGAACCGGCAGATCGCGGGGCAGGGTGGCTCCCCCGGCCAACACCACGCTGTCGAACTGGTCGGCCAGGTCTCGGGCACCGACCAGCGTGACGTCGGGGGCCAGCGCCCCTCTCACCTCGGCGGCGCTCTCCCCCACCGAGACCCGGCACCGGAACTCCACCCCTTCGGACACCATCTGGTCGAGCCGGCGGTCGAGGACCGCCTTCTCCATCTTGAATTCGGGGATCCCGTAGCGAAGCAGTCCACCCGGCTTCTCGGCGCGCTCGAAGACCACGACCTGATGCCCCGCTCGGGCCAGCTGCTGGGCGGCCGCCAGCCCCGAGGGACCCGACCCCACCACGGCTACCCGCTTGCCGGTGGGCACCGCAGGGACCACGGGCGATACCCACCCCTCGGCCCAGGCACGCTCGATGATCTCGTACTCGATCCGCTCGATGGTGACCGGGTCGTCGTTGATGCCCAGCACGCACGATCCCTCACAGGGCGCTGGGCACAGTCGGCCGGTGAACTCGGGAAAGTTGTTGGTGACGTGCAGCCGCTCGATGGCCTCTGACCAGTCGTCGCGGTAGACCAGGTCGTTCCATTCGGGGATCAGATTGCCCAGAGGACAGCCCTCGTGGCAGAAGGGGATCCCGCAGTCCATGCACCGGGCGCCCTGCTGCCGTGCGGTTTCGACCGGAAGGGGCTCATAGACCTCCTTCCAGTCCCGCAGGCGCACCGGTACCGGGCGCCGGGCGGGGAGCTCCCGCGGGTACTTCAAGAACCCGGTGATGTCACCCATGGGAGGCTTCCATGACGGCCTCTTCGACCGAACGACCCTCGGCCACGGCCAGCTCGGTGGCCTCGAGCACCCGGCGGTAGTCCTTCGGCATCACGGTGACGAACTGCTCCGAGGCGCTGATCCAGTCGGTCAGGATGTGGCGGGCGACCTCGGATCCCGTCTCGTCGCGGTGCATCGTCACCCGATCCTTGAGCCAGACCCGGTCTTCGGCCGACAGGGGCTCGAGGTCCACGTCCTCGTGGTTGTAGATGCGGGCCAATTGCCCCTCCGGATCGTAGACATAGGCGATGCCTCCGGACATGCCGGCAGCGAAATTGCGCCCGGTGGGCCCGAGGACCACCACCCGGCCTCCGGTCATGTACTCGCAGGCGTGGTCGCCCACCCCTTCGACCACGGCGATGGCCCCGGAGTTGCGCACGCAGAACCGCTCTCCGACCTGCCCGCGCAGGAAGACCTCACCGGCGGTGGCGCCGTAGAGGATCACGTTGCCGGCCACGATGTTGTCCTCCGCGGCGAAGGTCGACTCGTCGGGGGGGCGCACGATGATCCGGCCCCCCGACAGGCCCTTGCCCAGGTAGTCGTTGGCGTCGCCCCACAGACGCATGGTCACGCCCTTGGGCACGAAGGCCCCGAAGCTCTGCCCAGCCGATCCGCGGAACGTGAGGTCGATGGTTCCCTCCGGAAGCCCCTCCGCCCCGTGGCGGTCGGTGATCTCGAAGCCGAGGAGGGTGCCCACCGTGCGGTCCACGTTGGTCACCTCGATATCGGCCTTCACCGGGGTACCGTGCTCGATGGCCGGACGGCACTGGTCGAGGAAGGCATGGTCGAGGGCGCGGTCGAGGCCGTGGTCCTGCTCGTGGATGCAGTAGCGCACCGCCCCCTCGGGGAGCTCCGGCTGCACCAGAATGGGCGTGAGGTCGAGGCCGTTGGCCTTCCAGTGGTCGATGGCCTGGGCCGGATCGATGAGGTCCACCCTGCCGATGGCCTCCTCCAGGGAGCGCAGCCCGAGCGCGGCCAAGTGCTCACGGACCTCCTCGGCGATGTACTCGAAGAAGGTCTCCACGAACTCGGGTGTCCCCGAGTAGCGGGCCCGGAGCTCGGGCTTCTGCGTGGCGATGCCGACCGGGCAGGTGTCGAGGTGGCAGACCCGCATCATGATGCAGCCGGACACCACCAGCGGGGCGGTGGCAAAGCCGAACTCCTCGGCACCCAGCAGGGCGCCGATGACCACATCCCGGCCCGTCTTCATCTGGCCATCGACCTGCACCACGATGCGGTCGCGGAGATCATTGGCCAGCAGTGTCTGCTGGGTCTCGGCCAGGCCCAGCTCCCAGGGGATCCCGGCGTGCTTCTGGGAGGTAAGGGGCGTGGCCCCCGTCCCCCCGTCGTGGCCGGAGATGAGCACCACGTCGGAGTGGGCCTTGGCCACCCCGGCGGCCACCGTGCCCACGCCCACCTCCGCCACCAGCTTCACGTGGACCCTGGCCCTGGGGTTGGCCGACTTGAGGTCGTGGATGAGCTGGGCGATGTCCTCGATGGAGTAGATGTCGTGGTGGGGCGGCGGCGAGATGAGGCCGACGCCCGGGGTCGAGAACCTGGTCTTGGCGATCGACGGGGATACCTTGTGCCCGGGCAGTTGGCCGCCCTCGCCCGGCTTGGCCCCCTGGGCGATCTTGATCTGGAGGTCGTCGGCGTTGACCAGGTACTCGGAGGTGACCCCGAATCGACCCGACGCCACCTGCTTGATGGCGCTGCGCCGCAAATCGCCGTTGGCGTCCCGCGTGAAGCGATCGGGATCCTCCCCGCCTTCGCCGGTATTGGAACGACCGCCCAGCCGGTTCATGGCGATGGCCAACGTCTCGTGGGCCTCGGCCGAGATCGAACCGTAGGACATGGCCCCGGTCGAGAACCGGGCCAGGATGGACGAGGCCGGCTCCACCTCGTCGATGGGTACAACGGGGAGCGTGCCGGTCTTGAGGTGCATGAGGCCCCGCAGGGTGGCGAGGTGAGCTGCCTGGTCGTCGACCGCGGAGGTGTACTCCTTGAAGATGTCATAGCGCTTGGCGCGGGTCGCGTGCTGCAGTTTGAACACGGTCTTGGGGTTGAACAGATGGATCTCGCCGTCACGCCGCCATTGGTACTCCCCACCGTCCTCACGCTCGCGGTGGGCCAGCTCGGTGGGTCGGTCCAGATGGGACAGGCGGTGTCGGGCGGCCACCTCCTCGGCCAGGACGTCGAGGCCGACTCCGCCGATCCGGGACACGGTGCCGGTGAAGTACTCCTCGATGACGTCCGCCGCCAGGCCGACGGCTTCGAACACCTGGGCCCCCGTATAGGACGCCACGGTCGAGATGCCCATCTTGGACATCACCTTGATGATGCCCTTGGACGCTCCCTTGATGTAGTTCTTCTGGGCCTGACGGGGCGTCACCCCGGTGAGGGTCCCCGAGGCGATCATGTCGTCGATGGTCTCGAAGGCCAGGTACGGGTTGATGGCGGCGGCGCCGAAGCCCTTGAGGAGGGCCATGTGGTGGACCTCGCGGGCATCGCCGGACTCCACCACCAGGCCGACCCGGGTCCGGGTCTTGTCCCGCACCAGATGGTGGTGGACGGCCGAGACCAGCAACAGTGAGGGGATCGGGGCCCACTCTGCGGTCGAGTTGCGATCGGACAGGACGATGACGTCCGCCCCCTCGGCGATGGCCCGGCTCACCCGCGTCCGCACGTCCTCGATGGCCGACCGCAGGGCGTCTCCGCCACCGGAGGCTCGGAACAGGCCGTCGACCGCGAAGGCGCTGAATCCGGGGGTGCTCCCGTCCTCGTTGACGTAGAGCAGCTTGGCCAGGTCGTCGTTGTCGATGACGGGCATCGGAAGGACGATCTGACGACAGGAGGCCGCCGTCGGTTCGAGCAGGTTGGCCTCCGGGCCCAGGGTCGAGGCCAGGGACGTGACCAACTCTTCGCGAATCGCATCCAGCGGAGGGTTGGTGACCTGGGCGAACAGCTGGGTGAAGTAGTCGTAGAGCAGTCGGGGCCGGTCGGAGAGCACGGCGATCGCCGTGTCGGTCCCCATGGATCCGATGGGATCGATCCCGGCTTTGGCCAGCGGCCCGATGATCAGGCGCAGCTCCTCGTTGGTGTAGCCGAAGAGGCGCTGGCGGCCCACGACCGAAGCGTGCTGCGGGGTGAGCATGTTCCGGGGAGGCAGGTCCTCGAGGTCGACCTGGCCGGCGTCGAGCCACTCGGCGTAGGGCTGCTCGGCGGCGAGGGCATCTTTGATCTCATCGTCATCGACGATTCGACCGGCAGCCGTGTCCACCAAGAACATGCGGCCGGGCTGGAGGCGGCCCTTGCGAACCACCGTGCCGGGCGGGACATCGATGACGCCGACCTCGCTGGCCAGCACCACCAGGCCCGCATCGGTGACCCAGTACCGGGCAGGGCGGAGCCCGTTGCGGTCGAGGACGGCGCCGATGATGGTCCCGTCGGTGAACGCCACCGCGGCAGGGCCGTCCCAGGGCTCCATCAGCGAGGCGTGATAGCGGTAGAAGGCCCGCCGGGCAGGATCCATGGTCCGGTGGTTCTCCCACGCCTCGGGGATCATCATCAGCACGGCGTGGTGCAGGGACCGGCCCCCGAGGTGGAGGAGCTCGAGCACTTCGTCGAAGGAGGCCGAGTCACTCGCTCCCGGAGTCACGATCGGGAAGGCCCGCTCGAGGCCGGGAATGAGGTCTGACTTACACAGGGCCTCCCGGGCCCGCATCCAGTTGCGGTTGCCGGCCAGGGTGTTGATCTCCCCGTTGTGGGCCAGGTAGCGGTAGGGGTGGGCCAGTGGCCACGACGGGAAGGTGTTGGTGGAAAAGCGCGAGTGCACGAGGGCCAGGCCGCTGATGACCCGGTCGTCGGAGAGGTCGGGGAAGAACTCGGCCAGCTGGTGGGACGTGAGCATCCCCTTGTAGACGATGGTGCGGGCAGAGAGCGATGCCAGGTAACAATCCCCGATCTCGTGTTCGGCCCGTTTGCGCAGGACGAAAGCCAGCTGGTCGATGGCGAGGGCCGGATCGTCCCCGATCAACGCGCTTTCGGGGGCAGGGGCCACGAAGAGCTGATGCATCGACGGCATGGCCGCCTCGGAGATCGACCCGAGTGACGCCTGGTTGAAGGGCACGTCCCTCCAGCCGAGGACGTCGAGGCCCTCTTCCCCCGCCAACTTGGCGATGGCCGAACGGGCCGCGTCGGCCTCGTCACCGCTCCTCGACAGGAAGGCGATGCCGGTGGCGTAGCGGCCGCGGGCCGGAAGGTCGAAGTCGACCACGGCGGCATAGAAGTCGTGGGGAACCTGGATCAGGATCCCAGCACCATCCCCGCTGTCCTCCTCGCTGCCGGTGGCCCCCCGGTGGGCCAGGTGCTCGAGGGCGGAGATCGCCTGTCGGACCAGGGTGTGGGTGGGTCGGCCCTGCAGGTCGGCGACCAGGGCGACCCCACAGGCATCGTGCTCGAACCGGGGATCGTAGAGGCCGCCCACCGGGGGTGTCGGACGGGAGCGGGGCGGGGACACCGGGACCGCGGTGAGAGAGGGCTGCGCGTCGGGACGGGTTCCAGATTGGGTTCCAGCGAAAGTCGTCATCGGTCGCTCCAACGAAGGAAGGGGATCCACCGGCTCGGGACGACGCTGGCCCATGCGTGGTCCGTAGATTGTACACGCCCCATCGGCCGATTGGCCCTGTCAGACGGTCCGCGACCCCGCCGTACCATGGAGGCATGGCCACCAGGGCACCTACTGACGTGGTTGTGATCGGGGGCGGTGTCATCGGCCTGTCCATCGCCTGGACGGCGGCCGTCAACGGAATGGCGGTGACCGTTGTCGATCCTGCGCCGGGCCGTGGTGCCAGCTGGGCCGCAGCCGGCATGTTGGCTCCGGTCGGGGAGGCTTACTACGGCGAGGAGGCCCTGATCGCACTCAACCTCCGGGCCTCGCGGGAGTGGCCCGAGTTCGCCCGGGCCCTGGAAACGGCATCCGGCGAATCGGTCGGCTACCGGGCCGACGGGACCCTGCTGGTGGCCATGGATCCCTCGGACCAGGCCGCCACCGACGACGTCCTCGGATTCCACCTTGGGCACGGACTGGGTGCCCGCCGTCTCTCGGCTCGCGAATGCAGGGGGGAGGAGCCCCTGCTGGCTCCGGGGATCAAAGGGGGGGCCGAGCTGGCCGACGACCACCAGGTGGACAATCGTCGGGTGGTCGACGCCCTTGCAGGTGCGTGCCGGGCCCACCGGGTTGCCTTCAGCGACGATGAGGCGTCGGACGTCGACGGCGGTGACGGTGACGGCGGGCGGGTGACCGGCGTGACCCTCCGCCACGGGGGCCGTCTCGCCGCCGGGGCGGTGGTGGTGGCCGCCGGCTGCCGGTCGGGCCAGATCGGGGGGATCCCCGAGGCCATCCGACCTCCGGTGCGCCCGGTCAAGGGGATCACCGTCCGGTTGCGAGGCGACTCCCGGGGGCCCTCCCTACGTCGGACGGTTCGGGGCATGGTCCACGGAAGGAGTTGCTATCTCGTCCCCCGCCGGGACGGAACTCTGGTCGTCGGTGCCACCGTCGAAGAACAGGGGTTCGACCTCAGCGTGCGGATCGGCGCGGTGAGCGACCTGCTCGACGATGCCCGCCAGCTGGTCCCGGCCCTCGATGAATACGAGCTCCTCGAAAGCACGGCCGGGCTGAGGCCCGGATCGCCGGACAACGCTCCCATTGTGGGCCAGACCCATGTGGCTGGGCTCATCATGGCCACGGGGCACTACCGCAACGGCATCTTGCTGGCTCCCGTGACCGCCTACGAGGTGACCCGGATCCTCCTCTCGGGCGCCGTCGGACTGATTGGACCTGATGGACACGAGGAAGCCGCGGGTCAGGCCGGATCCGCGGAGAGGCCGGTGAAGATCGGCGACCGCCTGCACGAGACCTCCCTCATGGGTGCATTCGCCCCCTTCGGTCCCGACCGGTTCGCGCCGGCCGGTGGAGCCGGTCGTGCGCCCCTGTCCGTGGGGGACCGATGACCGAGGTCGTGGTCAACGGCGCCCCGTGGGATGGCCCTCCCGGGACCACGCTGGCCGCCCTGGTGGCGCAGTGGTGCGAATCACCACGCGGCATCGCCGTGGCCCGCAACGGCGACGTCGTCCCGAAGAGCAGCTGGGAGGCAACGCAGGTTGCTTCCGGCGATCAGATCGAGATCGTCACCGCTGCCGCCGGCGGGTAGCCCGGTCGCCCCTCGCCTCCCCCACGGCATGGACGGAACCGGTTGCCGTGGGATGGGGCGGGCGGCCGCCGGATTGGAGCAGGAACCGCGGGATCAGGACGGCGGTACCGTGGGAGTTGATGGACGCCACCGCACCCCGAACCCACGACCCCTCATCCACGCCCGAGGCAGACCTCGTCATCGCCGGACAGGTCA
Organism: Acidimicrobiales bacterium; assembly: GCA_015478655.1. Classification (GTDB taxonomy): domain Bacteria; phylum Actinomycetota; class Acidimicrobiia; order Acidimicrobiales; family RAAP-2; genus Bog-756. The sequence continues at coordinate 8,300 of JADMIJ010000044.1, forward strand.
TCGCGTCACGCCTCATCCTCGGCACCGGCGGGATGACCAGTCCGCAGTCGCTGCACGAGGCCCTCGTCGATTCCGGCACGGCCCTGGCCACGGTGGCCGTCCGGCGTGTGGACCCGACCACCCGCCACTCCCTGGTGGACCTGTTGGGATCGCTCCACATCCAGGTGCTCCCCAACACTGCGGGATGCTTCACAGCCTCCGACGCCATCCTGACCGCCAAGTTGGCCCGGGAGGCCTTCGAGACCGATTGGGTCAAGCTCGAAGTCATCGGCGACGACCGGACGCTGCTCCCTGACACCGTGGAGCTGGTGGCCGCCGCCGAGGAGTTGGTGGAGGACGGGTTCGTCGTGCTTCCCTACTGCAGCGACGATCCCATCGCGGCGCGGCGGCTCGAGCAGGCCGGCTGTGCCGCCGTCATGCCACTGGGATCGCCGATCGGGAGCGGCCTCGGAATCCGCAATCCACACAACATCGCCCTCATCGTCGAACAGGCCGGAGTCCCGGTGGTGCTCGACGCCGGCATCGGCACCGCTTCCGACGCCTGCGTGGCCATGGAGCTCGGTTGCGACGCGGTGCTGGTGGCCTCCGCCATCACCCGGGCCCACCAGCCACGGCTGATGGCCCGGGCCATGCGCGACGCGGTGCAGGCCGGACGCGCCGCTCGAGAGGCCGGCAGGATCACCCGTCGCTACCACGCCCGGGCATCGAGCCCCTTCGAGGGCATGGTGGAGACGTGACCGCCATCAACGACCCGCCGGTGGCGTTGAGCATCGCCGGCTCGGACTCAGGGGCCGGAGCCGGCATCCAGGCCGACATCAAGACCATGGCCGCGCTCGGGGTGTTCGCCACCACCGCCGTCACCGCCGTCACCGCCCAGAACACCACGTCGGTTCGCGAGGTGCACTACGTGCCCACGGACATGGTCGATGCCCAGATCGACGCCGTCCTCGACGACCTGTCGGTGGTGTCGGTGAAGACGGGGATGCTCGGGACTCCCGCCGTGGTGGAGAGCGTGGGGCGCCGGGCTGCGGAGGGCGGCCTGCCCCAACTCGTGGTGGACCCGGTCATGGTGGCCTCCAGCGGCCGGATCTTCCTGACCCCCGAGGGCGTGGAGGCCTACCGGACCCACCTGCTGCCCGAGGCGCTGATTGCCACCCCCAATCTGTGGGAGGCCTCACTCCTGGCCGGCGGGACGCCGTCAGAGTCCGATGATGTCGATTCGATGATCGAGATGGCCCGGCGCATCCACGGGCTCGGACCGACGTGGGTGCTGGTCAAGGGCGGCCACTTGCCCGGCGTCGAGTCCCATGACCCCGGGGCCGCACCCGTGCAGGTCGCAGACGTGCTCTTCGACGGCCGAGAGGTGACCGTGCTCACCGGGGCCCATGTCGACACATCCAACACCCACGGCACCGGGTGCTCGCTGTCGTCGGCGATCGCCGCCTACCTCGCTCATGGTGCCGATGTGACGACGGCCGTCACGGCGGCCAAGGAGTTCGTGCACGGTGCCCTCCTGGGCGGGGCGGAGTGGCACCTCGGCGGCGGCCACGGGCCCCTCAACCACCTGGGTTGGAAGGGGGAGCCGCCCGCCGGCATCAGGACCCGGTTCTGACCGGTGACCGGCCCGAACCCGGCGGCTGTGGATCGGTCCTGTCGGGTCTGGGTCCGCCTCTCAGTGCACACCGCGCCCGAGACGCACAAGTGGCCGGGTCTGACGACCCGGCCACTGCCCCCCCATCACAGGATCCTTCCGCCAGGTTCTGGATCTGGCACCCCTCCACATGACGAACCAGCCTCGGCCGTCAATCTCATCGCATTGTGAATGAACGTCGATCAAAAGTAAACATCACTTGAACAACCTTTCACCCTCCGCAGTTTTGCTCCCACGGTGCGTGAGCTTCTGACCACAATTGACCCCCGAGAGGTTCGGGCGACCGGGCCGGGGAAGCCCGGCGTCGCCACGAGCTCTGCGACTCGGCGCCCTAACTTGTAGGCCATGGACGTCGCCACGTCACGGAAGCTGGCCCGGTACATCGCCTGGGGTCGGGTCGGTATCGGAGCCACCGCCATCGCCACCCCCGTCCTGGTGTCTCGACCCTGGATCGGCGATGCCGCCGGCCAGCCCGCGAGCCGCTTGCTGGCCCGTGCCATGGGGGGTCGCGACCTCGCCCTCGGGATCGGAGCACTCAGAGCACTGGCCCTTTCCGACCAGGAGGCCCGACCGTGGGTGGCGCTCGGAGGGACCGCGGACGCCCTCGATGCCGTGGCCACCGCCATCGCCTTCGCCAACCTCCCCAGGCGGTGGCGCTGGAGCATCCTTGCGGTGACCGTGGGCGCGGCGGCCGCCTCCATCAGGGCCGCCACCACCCTCGATCCGGTGCCCTCCGAGCCGAGCCCCGCCCCGCCCGGCGACTGAGGGTCGCCCGTCGCAGATCGGGCTCGCCGGCCATCCGCCGGGATCCCACACCGGCTCGTTCCGTTGCCGGAGCCGGGCCAGGCAGGCCCGGTACGATGAGAACGTCATGGTGAGCACCGCTTCAGGGACCCCACCTTCGGGGATCGCACCGCCGGCCCTGGACGAGGCACAAGAGGTCGACCCCGACCACCGCTCGTTCCAGCCCATGTCACTTCGGGGGCCGGCGCTCATCGTGCTCGGGATCGCAGTCTTCATCGTGGTGGCCGGCATGGTCGCCTCCGCCCTTGGTTCGGGCACCAGCCCGACCCTCTCGATCCGGACCATCGCCATTCCCGACGGCACCGTCGTCCACCTCACGCCCGCCACCACCGCGCTGCGACCCATCGTCAGTGCCGGTGAGCCGCCGGCCGACATCCTGGGCAACCTGGCCGTGCCGGCGGCGAGCCCTGTCATTCGCACCGTCAACTCCGACCAGAACCGGACCCAGTTCGATCGCACGGTGTTCTTCCGGACGGGCCTGTCGTCCGACCAGGTGGTGGACGTCTACCGGACCCTTCTTCCCCGCCTCGGCTGGAAGGTGATCTATGTGGGATCCGGCGCCCAACGGGGAGGCATGGGAACCCAAGTGCTGGCCAGGAGGGGTAGTGGCGACGGGTTCTACTGGGAGGTGGGCGCGGTGGTGTCGCCCACCACCGCCACCGGAACGACCCCGTTCTCCCTCCAGTTGTTCGAACGATCAGACGAGAGCTGACCGACAGGAGCGATGCTCGGATCGACCTCCGGGCCGGCACCCTGGCCAGCCTCTGCGGCTTGCGAGTCCTTTCCTCCCTCGGGCACGGCCGGGTCAGCTGCCCGTCTGAGCATCCAGGCCCAGATGAACAGGTTGATCGGGTACAGGAGGTAGCCGACCCTGGTGGCCGGGGCCAACAGGAGGGCGATCAACATCACCCAGCCCGTCAGGCTGGCCACCTCGGCGGCGTCCCGAGGCGGCTTCTTGATGAGGCGGCGGATGAGCACCGGGCCCCCGACCAGGCCGGCCACGACGACGTAGGCCCGATGGGTCTGCGGGAGGATCGAGATGAGGATGTGGCCGGGAAGCGCGCTGGCCGCCGGCGAGTGCACCCCGGCGAAGCCGAGGGGGAATCGGATCACGTTGTCGATGAACGCAGACGGGTTGTGCAGAGCCACGGGGACGACCACCGGCACGACAACCGCCAGCACCCCGAGTGCGTAGCGACCGATCGCCCGCTGCCTCCGCAGGTCGTAGGCGGCCCACAGGGCGAGGACGACCAGGGGCCACGCCGAGAATTTGAGCGAGGACGCCGCCCCCAGGGCCAACCCGGCCAGCAGGGGTCTTCGCCGCTGGAGCGCCACCAGCCCGAGCAACATCAACGCCACCACCGGCATGTCGTCCCCGCCGGTGGCCAGCGGCAGTGCCGCTGTCGGTAGCGCGGTGATGACCTGGAAGGCCCGGGCGCGGGCGTCGGTCGGGGGCCGGAGCCGGCTGAGGGCGAGCAGCGCCACCAGAGCCGTGAACAGAAGGAATTGGATCCGAGCGTCGGTCAACCGGGCCTCGACCTTGCTCCCGCTGGAGAATCCGAAGACGACCATCCCGGGAAGGTAGGGGTAGTAGAGCTCGTAGGTCGGCTCGGCGGTCTGGTGGATGAGGATGTGGCCGTTGCGGTCGATCACCTGGTAGGGATCCTTGCCGTGGGCGGCGCGCACCCCGGCCTGCTCGACGACCAGCACCTCGGGCTGGACGTGCAGGGCGGCGTTGCCCTCGGAGCGCCAGATGACCTCCATGGTCAGTGGCAGGATCGTGGCCCCGAACAGGACGATGGCGAAGGCGACCACTCGTACGGCCTTGCGGCGTCGATCGCTCGGCGCGGGGCGGCGCGCCGACACCACCGTTCCCGCGGAGCCGATTCCCGGCGGAGGAGTCCCGTCGGATGCCCGCCGGCTCTCCCCCGATCGGGTGGCGACCCGCCAGGCGACGTAGGCCATGAGTCCGGCCGCAGCCCCGTAGAAGCCGACGGCCATTTGGCCCCACTGGCGGTACAGGGGGATTCCCACGACGAACGCCGTGATCCCGGCGAACAGGGCCGAACATCCGTAGAGGAAGGCGTCGCGCCCTTCGGGCGACAGGCGGCTCAACGCCTCCAGGCTCCGGCGGGCTGGTCCCGGCCACGAGGACCACCGCGAATGTGCAGAGGAGGACGGGGCAATCCGGTGCACCCGAAGGCGATCGGTCAGCACGGTCGAGGGTACCACCGGCACCACGTTTCCAGGGGGCAAGCACGGGCGCCGCCCGTGGCGTCAGGGGGCGGTCGGGGTGGGCTCGGGCGACACCGGATGGCTGAACAACGAGCGGTAGAAGTCGAGCTCGGCGGTGAGGCAGGCCTCGATGGTGGCGGCTCTGCGGAAGCCGTGGGACTCGCCCTCGAAGATGACCAACCGGCACGGAATGCCGTGCTCGTGCAGCATGGCCGCGAACCGCTCCGACTGGTCGCGAGGCACCACCCGGTCGTCCGCACCCTGGAGCAGTAGCACCTCCCCCGCCACCCGATCGGGGTGATGGATCGGCGACCGGGCCCGATAGGTCTCGGCGGCCTCGGGCCACGGCCCCACCAACGAGTCGACGTACCGGGACTCGAAGTCATGGGTGTCGGCGGCCAGGGCCTCCAGGTCGGTGACCCCGTACCAAGCCGCCGCCCCGGCGAAACACTGCGACCGGATCAGGGCCGCCAGGGCGGTGAGTCCGCCGGCGCTGGTGCCCCGTATGGCCATCCGGCTCCCGTCGACCCAGCCGGCATCGGCCAGGGCGCCGGCGTAGTGGACGCAGTCATCTACGTCCCCTTCGCCCCACATGCCGAGGAGCCGCAGGCGGTAGGCCCGGCCATAGCCCGTGCTCCCCCGATAGTCCACGACGGCGACGGCCAGTCCCCGGCTGGTGAAGAACTGGACGACCGGGTCGAAGCCGGCCACGGCCGCGGCGGTGGGCCCCCCATGGCAGAACACCACCAGAGGCGGGAGCCCCGTGGATCCTCCGTCGAGCTGCTGTTCGACATGGGCATTCCTGGGGGCGAAGAACAGACCCGGGACCGGACCGGACGGCGTGGCGGCGGTGAAGGGCCGGCCCACGGACACGTCCCGGCTCGACACCGCCACCGCGGGCGCCGTCGAGATCCGGCGAGGTGGATCGCCCCCGGCCACGGGGATCTCGAAGACGGCCTGGGACTCGGTCGCCGTCGAGCCGAGGAGCCACACCCGATCGAGCACCCCGGGCGGTCCCACTGCGGGTTCTGGCTGGGTGACCGCCACTCCCGAGATGCTCACGCATGGTTGGTCGATGACGTCGATGGACCATGGAGGCTCCTCCGCCCGCTTCTGCCGGACCGCGTCGTCGGCCGACTCGGGCGGACGGAGACACACCAGGTGGTCGCGCCCGCCTTCGTGCATGCGACAGACGACCGAGCCATCCGAGAGCTCGGCCATGGTCGCCTGTCCCAGCACCCAGTCGGGAGCATGGAATTCGGCCTGCCTCGCGACCAGAGGATGGGCCACGGGCACGTCCGCAGCCAGTTGCTCGGCTCTCAACCGGTAGGGCAGCCACCACCCGCTGCGGTCGTCGACGAACAGCAGGCTGCCGTCCCGGCACCAGAGGGGCTGGCCGACCGACGTCCCTTCTCCCCCGGCCACCCGCCGTCCGCCCCGGAGGCGGATGGACCCGCCGGACTCCTCGATGCGTGCCACCCAGACCTCCGAGCTGTCCCAGGGCATGCACGGATGGTCCCAGGTCACCCAGGCCAGCCACCGGCCGTCCCCTGAGACCCGGGGGGCGCCCACGAAGTCACCCTCTTCGACCATCGGCACGACGGCGGGCTCCTGCACTCCCACCGCCATCAACCGGTGACCGGTCCGACCGGCACCGACCCGCTCCTCCACCGAGACCAACCACTGTCCCGACCCGGCGAGCCGTCCGTCCGCATACCGGCAGCTCGGCCCATCAGCGGGTGGCGGTGGCGAGAGGGAGACAGGAGCGCCGGGTGTGGGGCTGTCCGCCATGGATCCGGAGCTGCCGGGGACGGGTACCCGATACCACCGTTGGTCATCCTGGTTCACGTAGAACAAGGCACCGGCAGCCACGGTGGCCGCACCGCCGCCGTATTCGTGCACCCGAGAGCCGACACTGACCCCCACCGGGGAGATGTCGACAGGCAGCTGCCCGCCCGCCGCCCCGACCACGACCTGGCGGCCCCCGTCATCGGGGCGGCTCTCTATCCAGTAGACGCCGCCGCCCGCGGCCTGCAAACCACTGCGACCGACCTTGCCCGCCGCCACCATCGAAGCGGGCCACGGAGACGGCCACCACCCGGAGGCCAGGCCGGCCGGGTCGTCCCGCCCCGCCTCGGTGTCTGCCGCATGCTCGGCGCCCATGGAGTCAGTACGGTACCCGGCAATGGGCGCCACTCCCCCACCCGCCGGATCGGACCAGGCCTCGGTCTCCGCAGCTTCACCGACAGCCGCGGGTCCGGGCAGCACCTTTGCCGCCTTCGTGGTGGATCGGGCCGGAGACGCCGTCGACGCCGGCGTGCGGACGCTCGTCCCCGACGATCTCCTCCCGGGCGAGGTGCTCATCAGGGTCCGGTGGTCGGCCGTCAACTACAAGGACGGCATGGTCACCCGACCGGGCAACCGGGTGGCGCGCCTCGACCGGCTGATCCCCGGGGTCGACCTGGTCGGCACGGTCCTGGCTTCGGACGAGCCGACCATCGCCGTCGGTCAGGAGGTGATCGCTCACGGCTACGACCTCGGGGTTGCCCATCACGGGGGATTCGCGGAGCTGGCCCGGGTCCCCGCCGCCTGGGTCGTGCCCCTGCCCGAGGGACTGACCGCCCGCCGGGCCGCCACCATCGGCACCGCCGGGTTCACCGCCGCCCTCTCGCTCCACCGTCTCGAGCACCACGGACTCGAGGCGGCCCGCGGTCCGGTGCTGGTCACCGGCGCCTCCGGAGGCGTGGGCAGCTTGGCGGTCTCCCTCCTCGCCTCCCGTGGCTACCGCGTCGTGGCCAGCACCGGGAAGTCCTCGGAGCACGAGTACCTGCTCGGTCTCGGTGCCGCGCAGGTCATCGGCCGCCACGACCTGGTCAGCGCGTCGGAGCGGACCCTCGGCCCCGAACGATGGGCCGGGGCCGTGGACTGCGTGGGCGGGCCCACCCTGAGCGCGGTGCTCCGGACGCTCGACTACGGAGCCGCAGTGGCCGCCAGCGGCCTGACCGGGGGGAACACCTTCGAGTCGACCGTCTATCCGTTCATCGTCCGGAACGTGTCCCTGATCGGAATCGACACCGTACAGACGCCCATCGGCGAGCGTCGATCGGTCTGGGACGAGATGGCAACCGCATGGCCATCGCCGGTCCTGGACGGCATGGTCGACGATGAACTGGGCCTGGATCAGCTCGGCCCGGCCTTGGACCGGATCCTGTCGGGCGGCGTCAGGGGTCGGATGCTGGTCAGACCGGCGCCGTGACCGCTCGCCGGACCGGAGACCGAAACGGGGCTGCCAGGTCCTCGATGTCCGGAGTGTCCCGGGTGAGGGGCCGGCTCGGCGGCCCATGACGGGGCGCGAACTGGCGGACTAGCCGCTGGAGCCCGTGGCCCCGTACACCGGCGACACCACCAGCGTCCCACCCCCACAGGGAGCCAACATGGCCGCGATGACTAGGTGGTCGAGGGCATTGGGCGGAGTGACCTCGAGGAAGGCCGACGTCGGGCAGGTCGTTTCGGTGCCGACGGGAACGTCCGAGTAACCGATGTTGAAGGAGGCCGTCTGACCGTTGGTCAACGTGACGGTGGTGGGGGCCATCGAGGTGAAGGTGTAGTTCCCCTTGCGGACCACAAAGGTGGGCAGGTTCGCCATTCCGGCGTTGAGCATCTGCAACCCGGGATAGCCGAACAGCACGCACGGGGCGGCCGAGGTGCTCTTGAGGGCAATGGTGGTCTCGATGGTGCCGGCCGCCCCGCTCCTCCCGGAGAGGGACCCGGTCAGACTGGTCGTGGCGCAGCGAGCGGGTCCGCCCGAGGTCGTCGATGTCGACGGGGAGGTCGGTGCGGACCCCGAGGTCGTCGTCGTGGACGATCGGCCCGTCGTAGCCGGCGTCCCGGACGTGGAGGGAGACGACGACCCTGAAGAGCACGCCCCCAGTGCCACTCCACCAAGTGCAACCAAAACGACCGTGCCCACGGCACGGACGTTGGCCACGCCCAGTAAGCGACCGATCATGCACGTCTCCGTTCTCGTACTCGGCGGCTGCGTTCTTTCCGGCCTGCAGGCATATCACGCTGCCGGCTCCGGCACTCGTCATTGCTCATCAGGTTCGGGGCGGCGACCAATGCCGTGACGCACCGCAAGCTACTCCGACCGACATGTGGTCGCGGTGATCGCCCCCGGAACTCAGGACGAGAAGTCCTCCGGTCGGATCGAATCGAGGAAGTTCCGGAACTCGCCGACCAACTCGTCGGGGTTCGACCCGTCGTCTTCGGTGTCCGCGTCCGCGTCATCCTCCTCGTCCACCGCCAACATGATGCCTTCGCTCTCCATGAGGTCGTCGGCCACGAACAACGGCGCACCGGTGCGCACGGCCACCGCCACCGCATCGGACGGTCGGGACGACACCGGGATCTCGCGCTCGGACTGGCGCAGCACGATCTCGGCGAAGTAGGTGGCCGTCTTGAGCTCCGTGATCACCACCCGGACCACATCGGCACCCAGGGCGTCCATGAGGTCCCGGATCAGATCGTGGGTCATCGGCCGCGGCGTGTCCATCCCCTGGAGCGCGAAGGCGATGGCGGTGGCCTCGGGGGCGCCGATGAAGATCGGCAGGGTCCGGCCCAGCCCCTCCGACTCTTGGAGGAGCAGTACGGGCGTGTTGGACTGAAGGTCCACACGCACCGCCCGAAGCCGGACTTCGACCATGGCGCCAACTTACTCGCCGAGGAGGTGACATGCGATCACAGAGATCGCTGCCAGGGGCTTCTCCCCCGGCCCGCGCGGATCAGCCGTTGAGGAGGTTCCCCAAGGCGGTGCGCAGGAGGGAGCCGCGGAGCTGCTGGCCCAACTGGGTGAGCTCGTCAGCCGTTTCGTGGGCGCGTGCGCGGGCCTCCGGGTTCCTCTGCCTGACCAGTGGGAGCACGATCTGCTCCACGAATCCGGCCTCGCGCTCGGCCGCGTTCTTGTAGAGCCGGAGATGCCGGGGCTCGATTCCAAAGCGAGCGAAGCGTGCGGACAGGTTGGCCACAGCCAGGGCTTCCTCGTCGAAACACTCGACGCCGGCGATGCTCGCCGAGGTCAGGAGGCCGTACTCCTGCAGTTCGCGGAGCATCGTGACGTCGAGTCCACAAGCTGCCGACAGCTCATCGATGGACAAGCTGGCCCCATTCAGGTCACCGTGGCCCGAGCCCGAGCCCCCCTTGGTCCTCGGTGAGTCGGGACCCTCGGTGGCCCCATTGGTTGCCAACGGAGCCCCCGGCCCGGAAGCCGACGGCTCCGCTGCCGCGGACGAGCGGGACTTGCCGGCGCTCGACCTGGAGGCCGGGTTGGGGGCAGATGGAGTCGCCCGTGACCGGCGTGACCCGGAGCCCGACGCGGCGGCGGTTGGCTCCGCTGTTTCCGACTTCCCGGCAGCCCGGCCCGAGGGATCGCCGTCGTCCATGACTCCCAGCGCGGCTGTACGGTCCGTCGGATGGTCGACACCGCGAGCACGGTGGGAAACCGATGCTCCGGGCGACGTTGCGGACGGACCCGTGACCGCACTACCGGCGGCGGCCGCGTTCGAGCCCCCACCGGCCGGGGAGTTGCCGCCCGCCGTTTCGATCCCGGGCAACGTCGACCCGCTGCCGATCACGTTGGAAGGCGCGTGGCGGCCAGCGCGGGATTCCTCGGCTCCGGCACGGTGTTCGGTTGACACCCGGTGACCGACCAGCACGGGCTCTTCGGCGCGTCGGTCGTCGGTCGGCATCTCGGCGCGGTGCGCGGCGCGGTCGGTGGTGGGGTCCGCGGAACGGTCTTCGGCACCGGCTTCCATACGGCTCGGCACGCGTCGTTCGGCGCCGCCTTCGGCGGCGCCGACCGGAGCCGGAGACCCCGACCCCGACCCGGCCACGGGCGCGACCTCGACCGCCTCGGATTCGCTCGGATCGTCGTCCAGTCGGTCCTTGATGACCTTGAGCGGCAGGAAGTGCTCCCGCTGCTGGCGGAGCACCCAGCGCAGGCGTTCCACGTCCTGCTCGTAGAACTTCCGGTAGCCCGACGGCGTCCGCTCCGGATTGACCAGACCCTGGCTCTCGAGGAATCGGATCTTCGAGATCGTGACGTCGGGAAACTCCTGGCGCAGCAGCGTCAAGACGTCACCGATCGAGAGGTAGGACTTGGCGCTCACCGGTCCGAGCCGCCAACGGGCACATGGATTGCTGACTTCATTCGCCTGTCGCCACCAGATACAAGAGCTTGAACTTTCCGATCTGCACTTCGTCGCCGCTGGACAGCTGGGCCTCTTCGATGCGCTCGCGGTTGACATAGGTGCCGTTCAACGAGCCGACGTCCCGGACCGTGGTGATGTGATCCCTGGTCAGAAACTCTGCGTGACGCCGCGACACCGTGATGTCATCGAGGAAGATGTCGCTCTCCGGATGGCGGCCAGCTTGGGTCATGGCCGCCTCGAGGGCAAATCGGACTCCGACGTCCGAGCCCCGCTTCACAACCAGAAGCCCCACTCCCCGGGGGAGTTCGAGCATGCCGACCAACGCGTCGTCAAGCCCGCCATCGCTGAGGTCGTCCACCGGAGCGTTCGACACGGACGTGTCGGGAGCAACCGTCACCAAGGCGGCGCCGCACGACGAGCAGAAGTTGACACCGGCCGGGTTGCGGTGGCCGCAGTTGTGGCAGAACACGCCCACCACGGTAGTCGCTCCCACATCGCCGCTCCCTGGCCCCACCAGCCCGCCGACGGCGATCAACTGTCGATGAGTTGGCGGTAGGCGCCCGAATCGAGCAGCCCGTCCAGCGAGGCCGGGTCGGTGGGGACGATCTCGCAGATCCAACCGTCCCCATAGGGATCGGCGTTGAGTTTCTCCGGGGCATCGGCCAGTGCCGAATTGACAGCCACCACCTCGCCGGCCACGGGCGCGTAGATCTCCGATACCGACTTGGTCGACTCGACCTCGCCGAGCATGCCTCCCGCCTCCACCGTTGCCCCCGGGCTCGGCAGCTCGACGAACACCACGTCCCCCAGTGCGTCCTGCGCGTAGTCGGTGATGCCCACCCGGACCCGATCCCCGACCGAGCGGGCCCACTCGTGGTCGGTGGAGTAGCGCAGGTCTTCGGGCACGTTCATAGCTGCGGACGATACCTGACACAGAGGAACGCTGCTCATGCCGGAGCGTCGCCAAACCACCCCCGTCTGGGTATTGCCAACGGCGTCGGCGAGCGCCGACTCGTTGCCCGACTCCTTGCCCTTCCCTGCCCGGATCGTCCGCGTTCACCCGGTCACCCCGGTCATCTCGAGGACCTCGGCCACCTCGAGATCCGAGTCCTCAGCGCAGGAGTTGCTCGAGGCGGACTGCGTACTCGTTCACCCTGGCTTCGGCCTGGGAGTCGGTGGGTGCCTCGGCCCACACGTGGGTCACGGGCTCTTCGGGATCGGGCAGCACCAGGGCCCAGCCGTCGTCCTCGATCACCTTGACGCCGTCGACCAGCACCAGGTCACGGCCCTGCGATCGCTCGACCAGGGTGCGCATGACCATGCCCTTCTGGTCCCACGGCGTGTGCACGGCCTGGTGGGCGATGTGCACGGTGGGAAGCCCGGCCACCAGTTCGGACAATTTGGAGCCTGTGGCCGTCAGCATGGCCAACAGGCTGACCAATGTGGCCGCGGCGTCGAAGGCCGGCAGGAAGTCAGGGAAGATGAACCCCCCGGATTGGCTGGCGGCCAGCGTGACCCGTTCCGACCGGGCCACGTCCATGAGGTGTGATGCAGAGAGCTTGGTCCACACCACTTCGGCCCCGGCCTTGCGGCAGATGTCCTCGGCCGCTCCGCTGACGGCCACCGGAAGGGCCACCCGAGCACCGGGATGCGCCTCGGTGACCAGCGTCAGGAGGACCAGCAGTGCCTCGTCGTCCGACAGCGGGTGTCCCAGGTCGTCGACGATGGCCAGGTGCTCGCCCCCGGGGTCGAGAACCGCGCCGAGGTGCGCCCCGGACGCCCGCACCAACTCCGAGACCCGGGCCGCGCTGGCGTGACGGTCGAACGTGAGCACGCTGGCCGTATTGGCGTAGGGGTTGACCACCAGGACCTCGGCCTCGAGCTTGGCCAGCAGGTTGGGCATGACGAAGCTGGTGGTCCCGAACGAGTAGTCGAGCACCAGCTTGAGTCCGGCGTCCCGGGCCTTCGACAGATCGAACGAGTCGATCAGCGCCGCGGTGTAGTACTCGAGGGCCCGAGGGGGGAACCCGATGTCGCCGATCTCGCGGGCCAGCACCCGGCGAAAATCCTCCCGGTGGTACAGGCGCTCGATCTTCCGTTGGGTGGCCTCGTCGACGTCGATGCCCTCTTTGTCGAAGAACCGCATGACGACCGACTGCGGGTCGTCGGGGGCCAGGCGGACGGTGATCCCGGCCATGCTGGTCGACGAGGTGATCTGGAACCGGGTGACCGGCACCGTGGCGGCCTCGAGGTCGTCGACATTGACCCCGGCTGCGTTACAGCCGACCATGATGGCCCGCTTCAGCACGCGGGCGGCACGGCTGGTGTCCCGAGAGGCCGTCACCGTGGCCCCTTTTTCGAAGGTCGACGCCCAGGCCATGGACAGCCGGACGGCCAGCTCGGGGCTGATGTCCACGTTGGCCAGGCCCTGGACGCCGTCCCGGCCGAACAGCGACCGGGCGCCCATCGATTCCCAGACGATCGAGGAGTTGACGGTGGCCCCCGCCTCCACCGTCTTGAACGGGTAGACCTTGACCCCGGCCTTGATCTCGGCGTGGGCCCCCACGAAGCACTCGTCCCCCAGGACCACCCCCTCTTCGCACCGCACCCCCTGACGGAGGTCGGATCCCCGCCCCAGCACACTGCCGTCGATGCGGACGCCCGAGCCCAGGTAGGTGTTGTCGTGGACGATCGAGCGCTGGAGGACGGCATTGTCCCCGATGCGCACGTTGCGGCCCAGGGTGCAGTACCCGCCGAGCCGGGCGCCCGGCCCGATCACACAGTTGTCGCCGATCACCGCGGGACCGTCGATGGTCACGCCCGGGTCGACCTCGGCCCCTTTGCCCAGCCACACCCCGGGGCGGAGCTGGAACCCGTTGACATCCACCTGGACCCGTTGATCGAGGATGTCCTGGTGGGCCTTCAGGTAGGCCTCGAGCGTGCCCACGTCCTCCCAGTAGCCGTCGGCCACGTAGCCGAAGAGGTGCTTTCCGGCCGCCAGAGCCTCGGGGAAGGACTCGCCGGAGAAGTCGACGGCCTGGCCCTCGGGGATGAAGTCGAAGATCTCCGGCTCGAGCACATAGATCCCGGTATTGATGGTGTCGCTGAAGACCTGACCCCACGTCGGCTTCTCCAGGAACCGCTCGATGGATCCGTCGTCACGGGTGATGACGATGCCGAACTCCAGCGGGTTGTCGACCGCCTTGAGGGCCAGGGTGGCCAGCCCGCCCCGCAGGTCGTGGAAGTCCACCACCTGGCTCAGGTCGATGTCGGTCAGCACGTCGCCCGAGATGACCAGGAAGCGCTCGTCGAGCTCGTCCCTGGCGTTCCGCACCGAACCGGCGGTGCCCAACGGGGTGGACTCGGTGGCGTAGACCATCCGAACCCCGAACTCGGACCCGTCCCCGAAGTAGGTCCGGATGGCGTTGGCCATGAAGGCCACGGTCACCACGATGTCCTCGAAACCGTGTTGGCGCAGCAGGTTGACCACGTGCTCCATCATGGGGATGTTGGCCATGGGCAGCATGGGCTTGGGCTGGTTGGACGTCAGCGGACGGAGCCTGGTCCCCTCGCCGCCGGCCATGATCACCGCTTTCACGGCCAGTCCCTGCCCGCCCCGGCACGTCCCACCCTGGCGCGGCGCCCGGCGACGAGCGCCTTGCGGGCCACCGGTACATAGGAACCGGCGGCGATCCAGGCCAGAACCAGCCCGATGATGCCCGTCACCCAGGCCACCACGTTGACCGGGTCCTGCCACGGGGCGTTCCCGTGACTGAGCAGGAAGGCCGGGTACGAGAACATCAACGCGAACGTACCCGCCTTGCCCACCCACAGGACGTCGATCCGGGCGGCGCCGAGCGAGGCCAGCAGGAGCACGGCCCCCGACACCACCACCTCGCGGGCCAGGGTGGCCGCACCGAACCAGACCGGCACCGCCCCGTGGATGGTGATGGCCAGCACCGCGGTGACCACCAGCACCCGGTCGGCCACGGGATCGAGCACCTTCCCGAACGTCGAGACCTGGTGGAAACGGCGGGCCACGAACCCGTCGATCCAGTCGGTGGCGCCCAGCACGCCCAGCAGCACCGCAGCGGCCGTCTGGCGGCCGGCTCCGAACAGGAGCCAGAGGAACACCGGGATGCATGCCAGCCGGACCAGCGTGATGGCGTTGGGCACGGTGGCGATCCGATCGAGGCCGGGCTCCTCCGGAGAGGCGGTCTCGCCGGTGCCGGCCGTCGGCTCACCGGGTCCGTGCTCTGCAATCGAGTCAGTGATCGAACTCCCCCTGGCTTTCACGCCGGCATCCTCCACCGGGCCGAGTCTACGAGCCGGTTCACCCCCCGTCGGAACCATGGTCAACCTCCCACCCCGGTACCGGTGATGGCGCACTCCGCCAAACGCATGGTCACGGCGACCTCGCTTCTTCCGGGACGCTCCCGCCCTCGCCACTGCGGGCCACCGGCAGGGTGGCCCTACCCTGTGGGGTGCATGACCGCTCCGCTCGGTACGACCGACCCGTGACGTCGACTCCCACCGCCGGGCCCCGCATGACGCCCGGGCTGGTGGCCCTCTTCGCCGTGGCCTGCGGAATCTCGGCCGCCAACCTCTACTACGCCCAGCCGCTGCTCCCCCCGGATCTCGCACGATCTGCACGTCGGGTCGGGCCGTGCGGCACTGGTGATCACGGCCGCCCAGATCGGCTACGGGATCGGGCTGGCGCTCATCGTGCCGCTCGGGGACATCCTCATCCGTCGACGACTGGTTCCGTTCATTCTGGTCATTGCCGCCGCCGCCCTCCTCGCTGCCTCGGCGGCGCCCAACGTGACTGTGCTCATCGTCGCCGTGACCGTGGCCGGCCTGTGCTCGGTGGCGGCACAGATCCTGGTTCCCTTCGCGGCCTCGCTGGCCAACGACCAGCAGCGGGGGCGGGTCGTAGGCACCGTCATGAGCGGCCTGCTGCTCGGCATCCTGCTGGCCCGCACCTTCTCGGGACTGATCGCCGAGGCGGCGGGTTGGCGCGCCGTGTACGTGGTGGCGGGCGGTGTGGTGCTCTCCCTGGCGGGCATCCTGCACCTGCGGCTCCCCGGTGAGCACCGTCGCCCATCGATGGTCTACTCGGAACTGCTCGGTTCGGTTGTCCACCTCATGCGGTCCGAGCCAGTGCTCAGGCTCCGCTCGGCCATCGGAGGACTGGCCTTCGCCACCTTCAACGTGATCTGGACCAGCCTGGCCTTTCTCCTGGTCAGTGCGCCATATCACTACGGCCAGGCGGTCATCGGACTGTTCGGGCTCCTCGGTGCCGCCGGCGCCCTGGCGGCATCGTTCAGCGGGCGGCTGGCCGACCGGGGGCTCGAGCGCTGGGTGACCGGTGGCTCGCTGGTGGTCACCCTGGGTTCGATGGCCCTGTTGGCCGTCGGGGCCCACCAGCTGTGGGCTCTGATGGCCGGCATCGTGCTCGGCGACCTCGGGATCCAGGCCGTGCACATCCAGAACCAGCAGCTGATCTTCGCCATCGAACCCTCGGCCCGGTCCCGGCTCAACACGGGCTACATGGTCACCTACTTCATCGGCGGCGCCGTCGGCTCGGCCACCACCGGACTGGCCTACGCCGCCCGCGGGTGGTCCGGCGTCATCGCCCTGGGCCTGTTCTACTCCGGGGCGGGCCTGGCCCTGTGGGCGGTCAGCGAGGTCGTCCGCCGTCGGGGTGAACCCGTCGCCCGACCGGCTCCGGTCACCGTCCGCCCCCCGTCATGACCGTGAGCAGGCCAAACTGGTGGGCATGGGCAACATCAGCAGGGTCGATGGCGCCATCGGCGCCGCACTGCTGGCCCTGATGGCTGGGCTGCTGGCGTTGGCCATCGTCCATCGTTCCGACCAGGCCCACTCCGCACCACCGGCGATCGCCCCGGCGTCCCCATCTGCCGCCTCCGCCTCGACCACCACCGCCGCCACCGCCTCCACAGGCACCGCCGCCACCACCTCCTCCACAGGCACCGCCTCCACCACCGACAGCACTGCTACCACTGGCAGCACCAACCGCGGGGCCGGCCCGACCCCGGCGCCGGTGAGCGGATCCGTCTCGGCGGTCGGCGATTCGATCCTGCTGGACATCCAGCCCTACCTGCAGACCCAGGTTCCCGGGGCCCGCATCGACGGACTGGTGAGCCGCCAGTTCGAGACCGGGATCGGGGTGGTCCAGGCCGAGCGGGCCACCGGCACCCTCGGCACCGTGCTGGTGGTCGAGCTCGGTACCAACGGCTCGGTCACCACCTCGGACTTCGACGCCATGATGCAGGCGGCATCGGGGGTCAAGCGGGTGGTGTTCGTCAACATCAACGTGCCCCGTTCGTGGATGGCGCCTGACAACGCCGTACTGGCGGCAGGAGTGGCCCGATACCCGGGGGTGGCGGAACTGGCCGACTGGAACGCGCTCTCGACCGGGCACCCCGAGTGGTTCACGCCGGACCAGGTCCACCTGGAGCCGGCCGGGGCCCAGGCCCTGGCCACTCTGGTCGCCCAGTACGCCTGATCCTCAGCGACCCCGGCCGCGGCGCCGGGTGGGAGCCCCCGACCGGCCCGGGGAGGCACGCCGGGGTGAGCGGGATACAGCATCGAGCTCGGCCAAGAGCTCGCCGTAGCGGACCGCCTTCTCCTCCAGCGACTGCATCATGGTGGCCAGCAGCTCCTGGCGGCCCGAGACCACCGCCCGCAGTTTCTCGTTGATGGCCGAGGCCTCGTGGAGGATCTCCTTCCGGCGCACCGCCTCGGCGCCGGCGCGGTACTCCCGGCGCAGACCGTCGAAGGCGTCCTCCCCCACCAGGGTGTCCCGGATCTCGCCCAGGCCGATCCCATGTGCTACGCAGGGGCCATGCCTCGATTCGAACCGTTCGCCGGGCTCCGCTACGACACCCGACGGGTCGATCTCTCCACGGTCATCGCTCCTCCCTATGACGTGATCGGAGCCGAGGA
Source organism: Acidimicrobiales bacterium (assembly GCA_015478655.1). Lineage (GTDB taxonomy): Bacteria > Actinomycetota > Acidimicrobiia > Acidimicrobiales > RAAP-2 > Bog-756. The sequence continues at coordinate 26,165 of JADMIJ010000044.1, forward strand.
GAGGTCCCGCCTGGCCGCCCAACACAGCGCCAATGCCGTCCGGATCGAACTGCCGGAGCCGGACCAGCACACGGGCCTGGACCGCTATGCCAATGCGGCCAAGCAGTTGGAGCAGTGGCAGGAGGACCGCATCCTGCTCCGCGACCCAGGGCCGTGCTTCTACGCCTACCGGATGACATCGCCCGACGGCCATGCCACCAACGGGGTGATCGGCGCCCTCGGCATCGACGATCGAAGCGCCGAGCAGATCCTTCCCCACGAGCAGACCCTGCCCAAGGCCAAGAGCGATCGCCTCGAACTCCTCCAGGCCACCGGCGCCAATCTGTCACCCATCTGGGGACTGTCGCTCAGTCCCGGGTTGAGCAAGACGTTCGTGCGCGGTGACGTACCCGATGTCCATGCCGTGGATGCGGACGGCATCCGGCACGAGCTCTGGGTCATCAACGACCCCGAGGCCATCAGCGCCGTCCGGGACGCGGTCGGGGCGTCGCCGGTGGTGATCGCCGATGGGCATCACCGCTACGAGACGGCGCACGCCTATCGCCGCGGGCTCGGCGCCGCCGGGGTGGCACCGGGCCGTGACGCGGACGGGTCCGGCCCCGACCTGGTGATGGCCTTCGTCGTGGAGCTGACCGAGGAGCAGCTCGAGGTGGGGCCCATCCACCGTGCGCTGGCCGGACTCCCCGACGGCCTCGATCTCGTGGACGCCTTCTCGTCGTGGTTCGACGTGACGAGGGCAGGGGACTTCGACGGCCGCACGTCGAGCGCGCTCGGTGAGATCGGGGCCCTGGCCCTGGTGACCCCAGCCGGCGCCTGGCTGCTCTCCCCCAAGGACGGCACGCCCGAGGCGGCCGGTTCCCCTCTGGACTCATCGATGGTGGCCCTCGTCATCGCCGAGCTACCCGACCATGAGCTGACCTTCCTCAACAGCTGGCGGGAGGCCACCGAGGCCCTGACCTCCGAAGCGGCGCAGGCTGTCGTGCTCTTGCGCCCGGTCACGGTGGACCAGATCGCGGAGTGGGCCCATGCCGGGCGACGAATGCCGCCGAAGAGCACCTATTTCCACCCGAAGCCGCAGACCGGGATGGTCTTCCGGACGCTCGACGGAGGCCGCTAGCCGCACCGGGCCCGGGGCCCAGACCGGGGCGTCGGCCGTGGCCTGTGCCGTTGCCATCATCGCCACTGCCGCCTTCAGTCGACGGCGATGCCGGCCATCTCGGCCAAGGCGGTGACCGACCGCCAGTTGCGGGTGGTCGCCGTCACCCCCAGACGCCGCTCGAGGTAGGTGTTGCTCAGCTTGGTCACGCCGTATCCGCCCGGACAGTGGAGGAAGACCTCGCTGCCCCGGACGACGAACTGATCGGCCCCGAACCGGTCGGCCAATGCCTCCAACCCCTCGACCGCGGGAGGCTGCGGCCGGGCGGCCAGGAAGGTGACATGCCGTGTCTTCGGGTCGACGTCCAAGTCGGCGAATGGAGGGCTCCCCACGATGGCCTCGAGCTGGCGCTTGCTTCTCACGATGACCGGCACCTCGAGCCCGAGCTCGGAGGCGATTCGCTCCTCGATGGCCCCGGCCACGGCCGTGGTCGAGCCGGATCCGGTGAAGACCACGTTGCCGCTCTGCAGGTAGGTGGCCACGTCGTCGAAGCCCAGGGAGGACACGAGGGCACGGAGGTCTGTCATCGGCACCCGGTTCCGACCCCCCACATTGATGCTTCGCAGCAGCCCGACGAACGTACCCATCCCGCTGGCCCGCCGCTCCTCCGACCTTTCGTCCAGGTCCTAGTCCACCGTCCACGAGGAACCGGAACGCAGGAGGGCGTGCAGGTCCCCCGGGCCGCGCTTGGCCTTCGATTCCTCGATCTGTCGCGACATCCCTGCCCCGTACTCCGGCCGCTCCACATCGCGGAACACGCCGATCGGCGTGGGTTCGTAGGGACCCCGGGACAGCCGGCTCAGCTGGAAGGCCAGGCCCGGGTTGTCACGATGCTCGTCGTGGACGAGCAGGGCGGGCTCGCCGACGTCGGCCACCTCCACCACCTCCACCGATCCATCGCGATGGAGGACCACGCCGTGCTCCGCCTCGGCACCGAAGCGAATGGGCTCACCGTGCACCAGCGGGATCAGCATGTCCGAGCGGTGTTCCTTGCCGGTGATCTCTTCGAAGGCGCCGTCGTTGAACACATTGCAGTTCTGGTAGATCTCCACGAACGAGGCGCCGCCATGGGCGTGGGCCCGACGAAAGGTCTCGATCATGTGCTTGCGGTCCATGTCGTGAGTGCGGGCGACGAAGGTCGCCTCCGCACCCAGCGCCAGGCTCAGAGGGTTGAAGGGCTGCTCGAGCGAGCCGAACGGGGTGGACTTGGTGACCTTGGCCACCTCCGAGGTCGGGGAGTACTGGCCCTTGGTCAGCCCGTAGATCTGGTTGTTGAACAGCAGGATGGTGATGTTGACATTCCGGCGTAGGGCGTGGATCAGATGGTTGCCCCCGATGGACAGCGAGTCACCATCACCGGTGACCACCCAGACATCGAGGTCCGGCCGGGTGGTGGCCAGCCCGGTGGCGATGGCCGGTGCCCGCCCGTGGATGGAGTGCATGCCGTAGGTGTTCATGTAGTAGGGGAATCGGGCGGCGCACCCGATGCCGGACAGGAAGACCGTGCTCTCGCGGCGAACGCCAAGGTCGGGCATGAGCATCTGCACCGCGGAGAGGATCGAGTAGTCCCCACATCCCGGGCACCACCGGACCTCCTGATCGGAAGACCAGTCCTTGCGGGTGGTGAGCGGGACCGGGACCCCGGCTTCCTCGGCGTGGGCCAGGTCGGTCATCACTCGGACACCTTTCCGGTCGGAGGGGTGGGGTTGGCCGTGGGCCGGGCGTGTCCGTCGCCGGTGCGGTTGGGCTCACCGGTTGCCGTGGCCTTGCCGGTGCCGGACCCGCCCACCGCACCATTGGCGTTGCCGCTCGGGCGGGTCGGAGTGGTCGGAGCACCACCGGGGACGACGGCGAGGAGGTCGCCCGGCGTGTCGGTGGCGATGTCGGTCATCCCCTCGATCTGGTGGATGATCGCCGCCTCCATGGCCGCGGCCCGGAAGGGAATTCCCTGCACCTGGGTGAACGACACCGTGTCCACCAGGTACTCCGCCCGGAGCAGGCGGCTGAGCTGTCCGAGGTTGACCTCGGGCACCAGCACCCGCTTGTACCGGCCGAGGACAGCACCGAGGTCGGCGGGGAACGGGTTGAGGTGGACCAGATGGGCCTGAGCCACCCGGTGGCCCCGGGCCCTGACCCGCTGGACCCCGGCGGCAATGGCTCCGTAGGTCGAGCCCCACCCGATGACCAGCACCTCGGCTCCGTCTTCGTCGTCCACCTCGGTGGGCGGGATGTCGCGGGCGATGCCCGCGATCTTGGCCGCCCGCAGCCGGGTCATCCGCTCGTGATTGGGCCCGTCGTAGGCCACGTTGCCCGAGCCGTCGGCCTTCTCGAGCCCGCCGATACGGTGCTCGAGGCCGGGCACCCCGGGAGGCGCCCACGGGCGGGCGAGGGTCTCCTCATCGCGGATGTAGGGCCAGAAGACCTCTTGGCCGTCGGAATCAGTGTGGTTGGTCTCGGTGGCGAAGGAGGGATCGATGGCCGGGAGGTCGTCCAGGTCCGGCAGCCGCCACGGCTCGGTGCCGTTGGCCAGGTACCCGTCCGAGAGGAGCATCACCGGCGTGCGGAACTTGACCGCCAGGCGTACCGCCTCCATGGTGGCCTCGAAGCAGTGGGAGGGCGTCTTGGCCGCCACGATGGGGAGCGGGGCCTCGCCATGGCGGCCGTACATGGCGTGGAGCAGGTCGGCCTGCTCCGTCTTGGTGGGAAGGCCGGTGGAGGGCCCGCCCCGCTGGATGTCGATGATCAACAGGGGGAGCTCGAGGCTGATGGCCAGGCCCATGGTCTCCGATTTGAGGTCGATGCCCGGGCCGGAGGTGGTGGTCACGCCGAGGGCGCCGCCGAACGCGGCGCCGAGGGCGGCGCCGATGCCGGAGATCTCGTCCTCGGCCTGGAAGGTCCGGACCCCGAACTGCTTGTGCTTCGACAGCTCGTGGAGGATGTCCGAGGCCGGAGTGATCGGATAGGTCCCGAGGAACAGCGGGAGGCCGCTCCGGGTGGAGGCGGCGATCAGGCCCCAGGCGGTGGCGGTGTTGCCCGTGATGTTGACGTACTCCCCCGGCGCCAGGACGGCGGGCTTCACCTCGTAGGACGACTCGAACAGCTCAGCTGTCTCGCCGAAGTGGTAGCCGGCCTTGAAGGCGCGGAGGTTGGCCTCCATGACCAGCGGCTTTCCCGCGTACTTCTCCCCGATCCAGCCGATGGTGGCCTCAATGGGCCGGGTGTAGAGCCAGCTGATCAACCCCAGGGCGAAGAAGTTCTTGGACCGCTCGGCGTCCCTCGGCTTCACGCCGGCGTCCTTGGACACCTCGGTGGTAATCGAGGTCATCGGGACCTCGTAGACGGTGTACGCCGACAGGGAGCCATCGCCCAGGGGGTCGGCCTCGTATCCGGCCTTGGCCAGGTTGCGCTCCTCGAAGGCGTCCACGTTGACGATGACCGTCGCCCCGCCGGGGAGCGAGTCGATGTTGGCTCGCAGGGCGGCGGGATTCATGGCCACCAGCACATTGGGTGAGTCCCCCGGGGTCGAGATGTCGTGGTCGGAGATATGGACCTGGAACGCCGACACGCCGGCCAGCGTCCCGGCGGGGGCCCGGATCTCGGCGGGGAAGTCGGGGAAGGTGGCCAGGTCGTTCCCCAGGAGCGCCGACGTGGTCGTGAACCGGTCGCCCGCCAGTTGCATGCCGTCCCCCGAGTCTCCGGCGAAGCGGATGACCACGCGGTCGATCGGGTGAGGGGATTTCGGATCGGTCGTGGTGTCGGACACCATGCTCCTCTGCTGATTACCGCGCTCAGTCGCCGGATGCGTGCTCGGCGCTGTCATCCTCCGTGGGCGTTCGCCCGGATGAACGCCCAAGACTCAAGTTTTTCGGTCCCGCAGGGCAGTCTACCGTCGGCCCCCGTCGCCGTAGCGAACCCATTCGCTCCACCAGGGCAACGGTCCACCGGAGGGGCGATGATTTGCCTGGGGGTGATGGGCCCCACCGGGGAGGTGCAGGCGATGGCGTCCCCCGATCGTCAGGCGATGCTCACCGATTCGTCGAGGTACACGTCCTGAATGGCGTGGATCAGGGCGGCGCCCTCAGTGGTCGGCCGTTGGAAGGCCTTCCTCCCCACGATCAGGCCCGCTCCCCCGGCCCTCTTGTTGATCACGGCGGTGCGCACCGCCTGGGCCAGGTCGTCGGCGCCCTTGGACTCGCCACCCGAGTTGATCAGGGGGATCCTTCCGGCGTAGCAGTTGGCGACCTGCCAACGGGTGAGGTCGATCGGATGGTCGGTGGTAAGCCGGCTGTACACCAGGGGGTCGGTCTTGCCGAACTGGAGAGCGTTGTACCCGCCGTTGTTCTCGGGCTGCTTCTGCTTGATGATGTCCGCCTCGATGGTGACCCCCAGGTGGTTGGCCTGGCCGGTGAGGTCGGCCGACAGGTGGTAGTCCGTGTCGCCCTGCTTGAAGGCGGCATTGCGCAGGTAGCACCACAGGACCGTGAACATGCCCCGTCGGTGCGCTTCGGCGAACGCTTTGCTCACTTCGACGATCTGACGGTCCGCCCCCTCCGAGCCGAAGTAGATGGTGGCCCCGACCCCCACGGCCCCGAGGTCGGACGCCTGACCCACGCCGGCGAACATCACCTGGTCGTAGGTATTGGGGTAGTTGAGGAAGTCGTTGTGGTTGAGTTTGACAATGAAGGGGATCCTGTGCACGTAGCGGCGGGAGACGATGCCCAGTCCACCGAGCGTGGTGGCGATGGCATTGCAGTCGCCGGCGATGGCCAGATCGCAGAGCTTGGCGGGATCGAAGTAGGCGGGGAACTTGGCAAAGCTGGCCGCGGCGGAGTGCTCGATGCCCTGGTCGACGGGGAGGATTGAGAGATAGCCGGTACCGGCGAGCCGGCCGGTGTTGTACACGGTGCCCAGGTTGCGGAGCACGGTCGGCGACCGGTCGGAGTCGATGAAGATCTGATCGAAGTGGTCGGGGCCGGGAAGGGTGAGGTCGCCGGCCTTGAATGCCGTGGCTGAGTGTTTGAGCAGCGACTCTGCCTCGTCACCGAGGAGTTGTTCGAGGTCCATGAACGCAGAGCCTAACGGGCGCCACGCGGCCTGTTCCGCGCCCGGCGGGCCCCTGCCGGGGGCCCGAGCGATTCGAGCCGGTCAGCCACGTCGTAGGCGTCCGGATCCACCGCTCGGATCCGCAGGAAGAGCTCTCGGGCCTTCGGAAGGTCACCGGACCGCTCCATGAGGTCGCCGAGCACGTACCACTGCCGGAGATGCCGTTCCGCCGGATTCCGGACCAGGCGGCCGGCCCCGGCCTCGACCAGCAGGGCGATGGCACCGGTGAGGTCGCCACCGTCGGCCCGCGTGCCGGCCAGCACCAGTCGGCCCTCGGAGAGCACTTCGGGGTCGGGAGACCCTCGCCGGAGCTCGGTGAAGAGCGCCTCCACCTTCTTCGGACGGCCCAGCGCCCGCTGGCAGTCCATCCGGACGGGGTGCTGGTCGACGGAGCCGGTGAGGGCGGCGAACGCCTCGAGATTGGGCAGGGCGGCCTTCCAGTAGCTCTGGTGATACTGGCTGAGCCCGAGGAGCTCCCGTGCCGAGGGGGCGCTGGGGACCGCGTCCACCACGGTCTTCAGGATCCGGGAGGCATCGCGGTAACGCTCGCGCTCGTAGGCCCCGATGCCGGCGGCCATCCGCTCGCTGATCCGGTCGCGGAGATGGTTCCAGTCCGGACCTGCGGCCGACGCCAGTTCGTTGGCGATGTCGGGCGGCAGGTCGGCGGGCGCCGGCACCGCCCGGTGCGCCGGGGGTCGCAGCTTCTCCGCCCTCTCCGCCCTCGTAGGTGCTCCCCGGTTGCGATCGTCAGTGCGCACCCATCGCTCGGGTACGAACTCGTCCTGCCTGGTCCTGGTCCGCCGGCGACCCTCCGGGGTTTCGTCGTCCGGTCCGTGACCTGCGGTGCCGTCCCGTACCGTGCTGGCGCCCCGCCGGGCCACACTCCCCCATCCCTTTCGCACCACCGGGGTTCGGGAGGACCGACCCTCCCACTGGGATCCTGTCCTCGGCGGGGCGTCCCGGCGGGAAGACCGAGTCGGTCCGTCCGAGCCATCCCTCCTGGGCCGGGAAGACGTACGAGCCCCTCCACCCGGAGGTCGACCTCGCGAGCCCTGGTACCCGGATGCGGAGCCACGGCTGTCGCCTCTCGTCGGAGCGTCTCCCCGACCCTGGCCGTCAGCACGACGAGATCTCTGTTGGCCCTGAGGTTGGTCCTCCCGCCGTCTTTGACCCCGCCCTTGGCCGCCGCCCTGCCCCTGGCCTTGCCCTCCAGCAGACCGTTGCGGCCCACGGGTCCCTTCGGTCCGACGGGCTCCCTGACCCCTCTGCGTGCGACCTGGGCGCTCAGAGCGACCAGCGTCCGATGTGCCAAACGGGCGAGCAGGCCGGCGAGTACCACCCGTCGGTCCGGGCTCCTCCGGATCCGGTGTACCTCGCACCGCCCGACTGCGCCCTCCGGCTGAGCCACCCGGAGTCGGACGTCGGCGGTCTCCTCCGGATCCTCGCGGGCGCGGGGAACCAGGGGGATTGCGCGATGCCATGCCTGCAAGTGTATCGGCACCGAATCACGGCTCAGCTGGTCCCGAAAGGATCCTCATTGAACTAGTGCGGACGCGACAATGCCCCCCGAACCCGGAGGGCATTGTCTGGAGAAATCCCGGCGGCGTCCTACTCTCCCAGGGGGCTACCCCCCAAGTACCATCGGCGCTGGCGGGCTTAACTGCCGTGTTCGGAATGGGAACGGGTGTCTCTCCGCCGCCATGGCCACCGGAAACTGTGCGCTCTCCCAGGGCTCGAGGACACCTCCCACCAGGGTCGACGTCCGAGCCCGGCGTGACCGTTGTCGATCACCCCTGAGCGTTCCATAGCGAGCACGAGCAAGTTCCCAAGCCCTCGGCCGATTAGTACCGGTCAGCTGAATGCGTTACCGCACGTACACTTCCGGCCTATCAACGTGGTCGTCTGGCCACGGGCCTTACCAGGTTAACCCTGTGGGAGATTTCATCTTGGAACGAGCTTCGCGCTTAGATGCTTTCAGCGCTTATCCCACCCGAAGGTCGCAAATCAGCAGTGCCCTTGGCAGGACAACTGACACACGAGAGCTTCGTCCATCCCGGTCCTCTCGTACTAGGGATAGCCTTCCTCAAATCTCCTACGGCTGCATCGGATAGGGACCGAACTGTCTCACGACGTTCTAAACCCAGCTCGCGTACCGCTTTAATGGGCGAACAGCCCAACCCTTGGGACCGGCTTCAGCCCCAGGATGCGACGAGCCGACATCGAGGTGCCAAACCTTCCCGTCGATATGGACTCTTGGGGAAGATGAGCCTGTTATCCCCGGGGTACCTTTTATCCGTTGAGCAACGGCGCTTCCACAAGCAACCGCTGGATCACTATGCCCTGCTTTCGCACCTGCTCGACTTGTAGGTCTCGCAGTCAAGCTCCCTTGTGCCATTGCACTCGACGGCTGATTGCCAACCAGCCTGAGGGAACCTTTGGGCGCCTCCGTTACGTTTTAGGAGGCGACCGCCCCAGTCAAACTACCCACCTGACGCTGTCCCTGATCCGGATAACGGACCGAGGTTAGGGTTCCGGCACATAAAGGGTGGTATTTCAAGGTTGACTCCACACTGGCTAGCGCCAATGCTTCAAAGTCTCCCACCTATCCTACACAATATGTACTAAAACTCAACAGCAAGCTGTAGTAAAGGTCCACGGGGTCTTTCCGTCCTGATGCAGCTAACGAGCATCTTTACTCGTACTTCAATTTCGCCGGGTCTGTGGTTGAGACAGTAGGAAAGTCGTTACGCCATTCGTGCAGGTCGGAACTTACCCGACAAGGAATTTCGCTAC
>JADMIJ010000168.1 GCA_015478655.1 Acidimicrobiales bacterium
CTGCCGATGCTTCCACACGCAGAGTCTATATCGCGCGGATTAACCTATGGTGGACTCTACAACTAACAGCGGTACCAACTGCAGAGAATCCTGGCCAAGCTCGATGTCAAACCGGAACCGGGGACCATCCGCCTCCAGCGGCTCGCGGACGCGGGACCAACGCCGGCGTCAATAGCCCTCGATTGCGTACGGGTTGAGGAACTGCCGGTGCCAGAACCCGGCCCGGTCGACCTCGGTCAGAGCAGCCTGCTCGCAGACGTCGGCCCATTCGGATTCGATGACGGCGATTTGGTAGTCGACAATTTCACGGGCTTCCTCCTCTGACAGCAGGTATGTAGAGGAATGCGACACGCAACCTGCAACCTGGCTCATCCGATAGCCATCCTTCCCAATCGCCATGATCTGGGCGGCCTCACCGCCGGAACGCAGTTGCGGGCAGATGTCGTAGGCGGGGGTGAGCCTGAGGGCGGCACCGTCCCAAAAGGCGGAGTGGTTGCGAGCGTGATCATCGGTGTTGCCGGTCAGGATGTTGAAGGTGATCCGAGCGAAGAGTTCTCGAAGTGTCGGGATCGGATCGGCGAACCGCGCTCGGATGACGTCAGCGAGATCCGCGTAGCTGGCGTACCGTGCACTCAGTTCGTCTAGTTCGAGGATGGTGAGCGCTGAAACCATCAGTTGTCGAGAGCCACTCGCTGGACGGTCGAAGCGGTCGATCAGCAGCACGTCTTTGCCGATCGCTTCCGTAAGCTCGACCGTTGCGACGTTCAGGCCGGCTCGGCGCGCCAGTTCCATCGCTAGAAATTCGCCCTTGACGACAGGATGGGTGTCGGTCGACGAGCTGAACTTCGCGATCAGCCGGCGGGGTCCGTCGTTGAGGAGCGCCTTCGGCCGGGCGCCACCCACGGAGCTGCCGTGGAGAAGTGCTGCGTCCAGCTGCGGCGAGAGCGGGACTCCTTGCTCGACTCGCTCGGCTGACTGTGCGAGCTCCTCGAGCATTGGGTGATCGAGTGAACGGGCAACGTAGTGCGTTGCCGAAGCTTGAAAGTCCAGGGCTCCGATCCGATCCGAACCGGACTCCAGCAGGTACGCCAGAGCACTCGGGTCGGTGACCCCATCGACATCGGAACCGGCTCGGCGGTTTTGGATGACCCTCCGCCCCCATGCGTCAGGGCCGGCGTCGGCGATGCAACCGGCCATGTCGCCGACCAGCGGTGAGATCGTTCCGGGCCGCAGCGGCAGTTCAGGGAGGTAAAGAGGAATAGCGCCCTGTGATTCCAGGTAGCTGCGGCCGTAGGTGAGGGTGACGATCTCGCCCTCATGGTCGAGCCGTCCGGCTACGACCGGTTCGGTCGCACCCGGCAGCCAGACCCAGACATATGCGTCGCTTGGCTCAGAAGTCATCGTTCACGTCGACACGCTTGCGCACTGTCTTCGGCAGTACCGCAAGCCGGTCGTCAATACGAGCGGCTTCAAGTCGGCGCCGTGACCGGTCCCCATCGAACAGCGGGACGCCGAGGATGGCAGCGGCTTCAAATGCGACGCCAAGCCCGACGGTCAGATCGCCACCTTCGACCTTACGCATGGTGATCCGGCTGACTCCCACGCGGTCAGCCAACTCTTGCAGGGTCCAGCGTCGCTCTCGGCGCGCCAAACGGACGCGATTGCCGAGTAGGCGGGCAGCTTCGACAGTTAGCGGAGAGTAGGGATGAGCTCGTTTCACATATGTATATTATACTGTCCCTAGTGGTACTTCAAGAGCAGTTTACTATCCACAACCCATCGTCGCACCCGGGTCTGCGTCGCGGCCATCGCTGGCCTGAAGGGTCCAGTAACTCCCTGACCCAGCTTGACCAGCCATAACACGCTCGGCGAGGCTTGCTGTTCGTGGCCCTGTCCTTTCTCTTCCGTTTCACCGGCGCGTCATTGAGCTCGTTCGCGTCCATCGGATGGATGCAGCGGGCAAGGACGCGGAAATCCTCGTGCTCCGCCACCAGCTGGCCGTGCTGCGCCGGCAGGTCGTCCGGCCTCGTTTCACCTGGTCCGACCGGGCTCTCGTCGCCCTCCTCGCCGGTCTTGTGCCTCGAGAACGTTGGCGATCGTTCCTCGTCACGCCGGAGACGATCCTCGGCTGGCACCGCTCGCTGGTCCGCAAGCGCTGGATCTACCCGCGCCGCCGCCCGGGTCGTCCCACCCTTCCCGAGGAGACCGTCGAACTGATCTGCCGCCTGGCCCGGGAGAACCCCCGTTGGGGCTATCTCCGCATCGTCGGCGAGCTCAAGAAACTCGGCGTCACGGTGTCGAAGACAAGCGTAGCGACTGTGCTGGGCCGCCACGGTCTCCCACCGGCACCCCGACGAAAGGGCCCGAGTTGGACCCAGTTCCTCTCGGCCCAGGCGCAAGGCATTGTGGCCACCGACTTCTTCCACGTCGATACCGTCCTCCTCCGGCGCTACTACGTGTTGTTCGTCATCGAGGTGGACAGCCGCGTCGTGCACGTCCTCGGCGCCACCACCAACCCGAACGGCCCATGGGTGACCCAGGTGGCCCGCAACTTCGCCTCGGATCTTGAGGATGCCGGCCAGCGCTTCCGGTTCCTCATCCGCGACCGTGACGCGAAGTTCACGAAGAGCTTCAACGAAGTCTTCGCCTCGATCGGTATCGAGCAGGTCCGCACCCCGGTCCGTTCGCCTCGTGCAAACGCGTACGCCGAGCGATTCGTCCGCACCATCCGCCAAGAGTGCTTCGATAGTCTGCTCGTCGTCTCACGACCACATCTCGAATCAGTGCTCGCCGAGTACGTCCAGCACTACAACCATGCTCGTCCGCACCGTGGTCTGCACCTTGGACAGCCGATCCCCCGCTGCGTTCCACCCCCGCCTATCGACGATGGCGCTGTCACCCGCCGAGACGTACTCGGTGGCATCATCCACGAGTACGAGCGAGCCGCCTGATCACAAGTCGCCCCACGGCGGGTTCTGCGTGCGTGTCAGTCGCCCCCATAACGCCGGGCTCGATGATCGGATACGTAAGAACTCCCCCTGGCCACTGTATGGCTCCTCTGGGTCAACTGCGCATCCCGGGGCATCGCTGGCTCAGCATTCGTGTCAATTCCCTGCAGACGACCGTGCGTCGGGGTTTTCGGACCCTTCATGCTGCGGGACACGCCGGCGCCGGGTTCCACGATCTTCGTCGAGCCAACGCCACGGCCCTCGTGAGCCAGGGAATCGACATCAAGACGGTCCAGTCCCGGCTTGGGCACTCAGACCCGCGGCTTACCCTGCAAGTCTACGCCGAGGTGGTCCAAGAAGCCGAACACCACGCCGCCGACGTACTCGGTAAGCATTTCGTAACTATTCAGGGCCCCTGACCACCTGATCCACCGCCAGGGAGAACACCGC
>JADMIJ010000045.1 GCA_015478655.1 Acidimicrobiales bacterium
CCAGATGGGTCGATCCCTATCGGGTCCCGCCAGATGGGTCGATCCCTATCGGGTCTCCTTGTGCAGCGTGTGCTGGCGGTCCCAGCGGCAGAACTTCTTCATTTCGATCCGCTCACGGTCATTGATCTTGTTCTTCGTCGTGATGTAATTACGACGCTTGCACTGCTCGCATGCCAGGGTGACCTGGATACGCTTCTCATTCTTTGCCACGGTGACTCCTCTTGCACTCTTTCGCCGAAGCCGGCCAAAGATAGTTCCGATGCTTGCCCTGTGCTCTCTTGCTGCCTGTCCCGAAGGTGGTAGCGGCGGCCGGACTCGAACCGGCGACCTCACGATTATGAGCCGTGCGCTCTAACCAGCTGAGCTACGCCGCCACGGGGCGAGCCCCCTGTCGGAATCGAACCGACGACACCAGCCTTACCATGGCTGTGCTCTGCCGACTGAGCTAAGGGGGCAGTGCGGCTCGATCGAGCAGCAAAGAGAAGAGCATAGCCAAAGGCGGAGCAGGCCGATAGAGCGCGCTGCCTCGCTACCATCGACGAATGCGCGTGCTCCTGGCGAGACCTGCCGATGCCGAGGCGATCCGGTCGATCTACAACGCCGAGGTCGCCGGGTCGACGGCCACCTTCGATCTCGTGCCCCGCACGCCCGACGAGCAGATCGCCTGGTTGTCGGAACACAGCGGGCCGTATCCGGCCATCGTGGCGATGGATGACCATGACGTGGTCCTCGGCTTCGGCTCGCTGTCCGTGTACCGGGACCGTCCCGCCTATGCCACGACAGTCGAGGACTCCGTGTACGTGGGAGAGGACCATCGGGGGAAGGGTGTGGGGAGGCTCCTCATGGAAGAGCTGATCCAGCTGGCCACCCGGCATGGCTTTCACGCCGTCGTTGCCCGGATCGGCGAGGATAACGGGCCCTCGATCAGCCTGCATCAGGCGTGCGGGTTCCGGATGGTGGGTGTCGAACAGGAGGTGGGCCGGAAGTTCAATCGCTGGCTCGACGTCACCGTGCTCCAACGCCTGCTCTGAGCCCGCCGGCCACTCCGCTCCGGGGTCGACCTGCCTCAGCCGACAGGAGCCGAGACCACGCGGCCGATGCCGACGGAAGGCGCCGGTGGGACCGCGTCGCGGCGTTCCCACGTGGCCAGCGGAACGGTGAGGACCACGAGGATCCACAGCAGGGTCAACACGATCAACAGGGGATCGCCGTGGATCAGGCTGCCGACCAGTTGGGTGCCGCCCGGCAGTTCGATGAATGCCGTGACCATGGAGAGCCCGATGATCAGCGAGCGGAGTCGACCCAATGCCACCGGCGCCAACAGGATCAGTCCCCAGGACAGATACCAGGGTTGCACCACGGGACCCAGGACCACGAACAGCAACAAGGTGATACCCAAAGCCTTCAGGGTGCCGATCCGGTCGCTGTTCAGCAGGAGCCACACGCCGGCGATGCCCGCGGTCAGGAGCCCGAAGAACCGGGTCACCGTGAGCACACCCCCCAGGCCCACACCGATGTGGGCGATGTGGGCGATGCCGGCAAAGACCAGGGCCAGCGATGTGGTGGGGGCCGTCCATGACCGCACCGCCCCCGGAGTTCCCAGGATGGTGACCCATCCCCAGCCCAGGCCGCTGACGTACGAGAAGAATGCGAGCACGGCCGCGCCGAGCAGGCCCGCGGTCACCACCGGTCGTATTCGGTCGCGCGTCGAAGCCTGGGATCCCAGCCAGCTCCACCCGACATAGAGGATCCCAATGGCCGCCGGTGCCTTGATGGCCGTGGCCAGGGCGCACAGCAGGATGGCGACGATGGGACGCTTCTCCTTCGCCGCGGTCAGGCCGGCCACCAGCAAGCCGAGCATCAAGGCGTCGTTGTGAGCTCCGCCGACGAGATGCAGGATCGTCACCGGGTTCAACACCATGAGCGTGAACACCTCGGCGCCGTCCCGGTGGTAGAGGCGCGCCAGCCGGGGGACACAGGCTGCCATGAGCAGCACCCCGGCCAGGGCCAGCAGCCGCAGGAGCACGATGGTGGCCAGCTCGTTGTGGAGGGTGATCCGGGCGACGAGCCCGTCGAGTTGCAGGAACAGAGGTCCGTAGGGAGCCGGGGCATTGCCCCACAGGTTGTCGACCGGGGCCGTGTAGGCGTTGTTGCCCAGCTCGAACGGACCGTAGAGATACGGGTTCATGTGATGGCTGACCATCTCGCCCTGGGCCGCATAGGAGTACGCGTCCCGGCTGAACAGCGGGGCAATGACCATCATGGGCAGCGACCACAGGGCAAGCACCCACATCATCCGGTTGATGGGGACGCCGGGGCGGCGGGAGTACAACCGGGACATGCCCCACCACACCCGCATAAGCAGCAGGAGCCCGCCGTACACGGCCGCCAGCGTGAAATAGACCCCCCAATGGCTGGCCCCCGGTGTCGAGGGCACCCCGAAGAACCACACCCCCGGCATCTCCAGTTTGAACGGCGAGCTCGGAAGGGACCCACCGATGGCAATCGCCAGCATGGCCACGAACCCCAACAGGGCCGGGCGCAGGACCAGTCCGCGTGGTTGGGCACCGAGGTCCCCAGCCGAGGGCTGCTCGCCGGGCAAACCGGTTGCCCCGTCCATCCGCTGGCGCACCGACTCGAAGCACCGGTCGACGAACCTCAGCCCGGCGCTGCTCGCTTCGATGGCCAGCGACCGCAGACCGGCGGAGGTGGGATCGGTGGCCACGCGCTCGCCTTCAAGCCCCTCGGCAGACGAGATCTCCGTTGGCATGAGGTTGGGGGCTTCTCCTCGGTCGAACCGCTGAAATCGAGACAGTCAGTCCATCTGGTGGACGAGGAGCGAATCCCTACGATCCTCCTCCACGGCGTCAAAAGCGTGTCCCCGACCAGTGCCGCCCGCTCCAGGGCCCACCATGACCGCAATGAATCCGTAACTTTATTGTAACCAATTGTCCGGGGCGGGCAAGTCACCCGACGGCGACTGAAATGGCGTGGCCCCGATGCCTGACGAAGCGGGCAGTCGTGCCGGAGGCAGCGCAGGACCCAGGGTCCCGGCCGCCTCCGGCCGACGCATGCGGTGGGCCGGGAAGGATTTGAACCTTCGAAGGCAGTGCCGGCAGATTTACAGTCTGCTCCCTTTGGCCGCTCGGGCACCGACCCGCAGGGCGCAAGGATATCCCGTGGCGCGGAGCTACTGTTTCGTCATGCCCACCTTCGATGTCGTCTCCGAAGTTGACATGCAGGAGGTCCGTAACGCGGTGGACCAGGCCAACCGTGAGGCGGCAACCCGTTTCGATTTCAAAGGAACCGACTCCTCGATCGAGCTCACGGAAAAGGAGCTGGTCCTCTCCTCGTCGACGGACGATCGACTGCGTGCCCTCTTTCAGGTTCTTCAGGAGAAGTTGGTCAAGCGCGAGGTCTCCCTCAAGTCCTTCGACATAGGGAAGATCGAAGAGGCATCGCGTGGCTCCGCCCGCCAACGACTGACCATTCAGGCCGGCATCTCTTCCGACCATGCCAAGAGGATCAACAAGTTCATCAAGGACCTGGGGCTGAAGGGCGTGAGCTCGCAGACGCAGGGGGACCAGCTTCGGGTGAGCGGGAAGAAACGAGATGACCTCCAGGCCGTGATCAGCGCGTGCAAGGCGGAGGACTTCGGTATTCCCCTGCAGTTCAGCAATTTCCGGGACTGATCGGGGCACCACCGCCGGGCCCAGATCCAGAGGTTCAGCTCCGGTGAGCGATCAGGCCGCCTCCACAAGTTCGTCGAGCTCCTCGAGAGGGTGCACGTGGAAGAGCCGGTTGAACAGCATGTACTTGAGCACCCAGAACAGCCCGAACGAGAGCACGTTGGCCAGGAGCACCAGTGCGGTCTGCTGGAGATGGCTCAGGTGGTGCACGATGCTGAGGTGCCGGGCAACGGCGGCGCCGCCGATCGACACCACGATGCCGATGGCCGACATCGTCCAGAACGGGACGATCTCCTTCATGAGGTGGGATCGGCCACCCTTCCTCCATACCCACTTCCGGTTGAGGAAGTAGGAGGGAACGGTGGCGACGATATTGGCGAAGACCGTGCTGCCGATCTCGCCCCAGAGGTGGAACACTCCGAAGACGATGGCCAATACCCCGAACGAGACGGCCGTCGATATGCCCGAGACGGCGGTGTAGCGAAACAGCTGCCACGCCTCGGGAGTACCCCGCTTCTGCCACAGATGCACCACACGAAGAGGTAGTCCGGCCACGGCGAAACCCTAGTCGTCATCAATCCGTAATATCCTCCGGCCCTTCCCGCCACCGGGGGTGTGGGACCCGGGTCGCAGATGGACCGGGCCACCGTGAGCAGGCACGATTGTCGAGAGGACACCGACCGGTCGAGGTGCCGGACTCAGAGGGCGTTGGCCCGGGCGACGCCGCCCAGCCAAGCGGCACTGGGCTTCGGGCGCCGCTCGAAGGTGTCCCGGTCCACAACCACCATCCCGAACGTCGGGCCGTATCCGAGCACCCACTCGAAGTTGTCCAACAGGCTCCAATAGAAATAGCCGCGCACGTCGATCCCGTCGTCGAGACAGCGCTTCAGCCCGGTCAGCGCTCGCCGGACGTAGTCGATCCTCAGGGCGTCGTCGTCGGTCCCGATGCCGTTCTCCGTGACGTAGACCGGCACTCGCCCGGTCTTCTCCCAGGCTCGGCGGATCGTCCCCTCCAGGGCCTCGGGCCAGAACTCATAACCCATCTGGGTGGTGGGCACACCCTCCTCGCCGCGGACGGAACCGTCCGGCCCGACCCTCGTCCTGGTGTAGGTCTGCACTCCTATGAAGTCGTCGCCCCCGGTCGCCTCGAGGAACACATCCTCGGAAGGGCGCCGGATCCGTTCGAGCCATTCCTCCCCCCCGGGCTGCAGCTGGTAGTCGGTCATCGACAAGGTCATGCCCACCGGATAGTCGCCGGGGCCGGACCGGATGGCATCGACCGCCCGCCGATGGGCGGCGACCAGGGCCTGGTTCACGACGTCCCGGCGGCCTCGATCCCGCACCCGGGGCGGAAAGATCCCGTGGCGCCAACCCATGGTGGCCACCACGTTCGGCTCGTTGAGCGTGCAGGCCATTCCGATCAGGTCACCGAGGTGAGAGGCTGCTCGCTCGCAGAATCGGGCAAAGCGGTCCGGGGCCCTGGCGCCTTCCCAGGTTCCCCCCGCCGCCAACCAGCGGGGATGGGTGAAGTGGTGAAAGGTGACCACGGGGAGAATGCCGTGCTCGTGGCAGGCGGCTGCCATGCGGCGGTAGTGGTCGAGGGCCACTCGGGAGAACTCCCCCTCCTCCGGTTCGATCCGGCTCCATTCGAGCGAGAATCGGTACGACGACAGACCGAGGCTCGCCACCAAGGCGATGTCCTCGGGATAGCGATTGAAGGAATCGCACGCATCCCCGCTCACGTCGACGCAACCTGAAGTGGGGTCGTGTTCGAACGCCCACCAATCGTTGTTGACGTTGCCCCCTTCGATCTGATGGGCGGCAGTTGCCGTTCCCCAGACGAAGCGGTCGGGAAAGCGAATCTCAGGCACGCAGGGAACCGTAGCGTGGCGCATCACCTGATGCGCCACGCTTCCCCGGGCGCTCCGACCTCCATCGGATCAGACCCATGGGGTCGGCGGTCCTCGTGCGAAACGGCTCCCGACCACCTGTCAGGATGGAGGCGTGAGTGAAGCCCTCGATTTTCTGGTCGACCTTCTCGATCTCGAGTCCATCGAGGTCAACATCTTTCGAGGCGTGAGCCCCAATGAGGACCGTCAGCGCGTCTTCGGCGGCCAGGTGGCAGCACAGTCGCTGATGGCCGCCGGGCGAACAGTCGAACACGGGCGACCGCACTCGTTGCACGCGTACTTCCTGCGGCCTGGCGATCCCAATGTGCCCATCCTCTACGAGGTCGACCGGATCCGGGACGGTCGGTCCTTTACCACCCGCCTGGTGGTTGCCATCCAGCACGGCCGGGCCATCTTCAACATGTCCGCCTCCTTCCACATCGACGAACCGGGGCTGTCCCACCAGCTCCCGATGCCCGACGTTCCACCGCCGGAGACCCTCGAGTCCCTCGAGCAGCGGCTCGAGCCCCACCGGGAGACCTTCGGGGACTGGTTCTCGCGTCTCCATCCCATCGACCAGCGATACATCGGGGAGCTCCCGTTCACCCGCCGAGCCGCGAAGGAGCCGATCCAACGACTGTGGATTCGGGCCGATGGCACCCTGGCGGACGATCCTCTGCTGCACGCCTGCATTGCCACCTACGCCTCGGACATGTCGTTGTTCGACACCATGTTGGCTCCCCACCAGGTGAACTGGGAGGACAACGACTTCATGGGCGCCAGCCTCGACCACTGCATGTGGTTCCATCGACCCTTCCGAGCGGACGAATGGCTGCTCTATGACATGGACAGCCCGGCGGCGTACGGGGCCCGGGGGCTGGCTCGGGGATTCATGTTCACCCAGCGGGGGGAACTGGTCGTGTCCATGGCCCAGGAGGGCCTGATGCGATTGGTGGCCCGCCACCCGAGCCCCTGACCTGCCTGCCCGGCGGCGTCCTCGACGCGCTGCCCTGGGCGGGAGCCGGGTTGCTCAGCGGGCGATTATGGGGACGTAGTCGCGGGCGTCGTCACCGATGTAGAGCTGACGGGGCCGAGCGATCTTCGAGTCCTGATCGAGCATCTCCTGCCAATGCGCCAACCAACCGGCCGTCCGGGGGATGGCGAAGAGCACCGGGAACATCTCGAGAGGGAATCCCATGGCCTGATAGATCAGGCCCGAGTAGAAGTCGACGTTGGGGTAGAGCTTGCGCGAGATGAAGTAATCATCGGAGAGGGCAATGTCCTCAAGCTTCAGGGCGATGTCGAGCAGCGGGTTCTTACCGGTGATCTCGAACACCTCGTCGGCCGTCTTCTTGATGATCTTGGCCCGGGGGTCGTAGCTCTTGTACACCCGGTGACCGAATCCCTGGAGCCTCCCCGCTGATCCCTCCTTGACCGACTTGATGAAGGCTTCGACATTGTCGATGGAGCCGATCTCGGTCAACATGCGGATGACAGCTTCGTTGGCGCCGCCGTGACGGGGCCCGTACAACGCAGCGGCGGCGGCGGCGCAGGCCGAATAGGGATCCGCATGCGACGAGCCGACCACACGCATGGCGGTGGTCGAGCAATTCTGCTCATGGTCGGCGTGGAGGATGAACAGGACGTCGAGCGCCCGGGCCAGCGCAGGGTTGGCATCGAAGCGGGGCTCGGCCGTCTTCCACATCATCGACAGGAAGTTCGAGGTGAACTGCAAGGAGTTGTCCGGATAGACGAAGGGCATCCCGACGCTGAAGCGATGGGCCGCTGCCGCCAAGGTCGGCATCTTGGCGATGAGTCGGATGATCTGCTTGTCACGGGACTCAGTGTCGAAGATATCCTTGGCGTCCCCGTAGAACGTGGACAGAGCCGCCACCGCCGACACCAACATGCCCATGGGATGGGCGTCGTAGTGGAATCCCTCGAGGAACCGCTTGCGCACGTTCTCGTGGATGAACGTGTGGTGGGTCACCTCGTGCTGCCACGTTTCGTACTGCTCCGAGGTGGGGAGCTCCCCGTTCAACAGCAGGTAGGCGACCTCCAGATAAGTGGAATTCTCAGCCAGCTGCTCGATCGGATAGCCGCGGTAGCGCAGGATGCCCACGTCACCGTCGAGGTAGGTGATCGAGCTCTCGCAGGCTGCCGTGGACACGAACCCCGGGTCGTAGAACCAGACACCCGGCAGGAGCTTCGACCACTGCGCCGCGGAGATGCCCCCGTTCTCGAAGGGGATCTCGAGGGACTCGCCGGTGCGGTTGTCGGTGATCGTGATGCTCTCGGCCACTGGTCCTCAGGCCCTTCTGTTGACTGCTGATCTCTCGCTTCACCCAATCCTAGATCGTCGCCCCCTGTAGCTGACCAACCCGGTCGGGACGTTTTGTCGGGTGCAGAGCCATCGCCGGCGTCGAACCGGGCCCGCCGGTGACATCCGGCGGCTCAGCTCGAGATCTGGAGGAGGAACTGCTCGGTGGAGCCCCCCGGATTGCTGGCGACCTGGGTGGGCGAGATGGCGATGGCCAGCGTCAGCAGGTAGCGGTGCCCGCCGGCCACGGTCGACGGCGGCAGCGAGAGTGCGATGGAGGACACCGGCCTCAGGGTCACGGTCGTCTGCGACGTGCTGCCTCTGGCGCCCGCCGGCGGGGGGGCCGTTCCCGGTGGGTCCGCGAGCGCCAGAGTTTCAGATACCGCCACCCCGGACTCGACGACGGTCCCGCAGTTGGTGACCGTGGCGGCGGCGCTGACCGATCCGGTCGGCGGCATCACGGTGGGAGCGGCCCCCGGTGCAGTCGATACGGGGGGGTTGGCCCCGCACCCGGTACCCACCACCCTGGCGGCTCCGGACGACACCGCCGGGGGTACCAGCCCGACGGCGGTGAAGATCATCTGATGGAACGGGGTGAGGGGCACGGAGGCCGACAACAGGGAGGCAGACGCACCCAGCCGCGCCGCGCCGAGGGGGGAAGCGTCGACGGGGGACGGCACCCAGGCGGACGTGGGCAAGTGGATCGGGGTTCGCGTGCGGCGCAGGTCGGCCGCCAGGGCCCCGTAGGAGCGATCGGCTTGCTCGAGCAGGCTTCCCGCCGCGCTCAGGGCCGACGCGGCTTGGTCGATCGAGATCAAGGGCGCGGCGCTCGACGCTGCCGACGATGCCGATGACGAGGGCGCGCCGGCAATCGGCAGCGGAGTCATGCCCAGCCTCTGATCGATGGCGGTCCGGATATCCGAGGCGGCCGTGGCCCGGTCCGTCATCACCTGGGTGAATCGGGTGCTCACGTCCCCGACGGGAGCAGGGGGCACCAGGTGGGCGGCTCGGCTGGCTTCCTGCGAACTGGAGCTGACAGCTTGGTCAAGACCCTGTTGGAGCTGCGCCCGGGCCAGATTCAAATTCAGATAGGGGACGGTCTGGTTGGGCAGTTGAATGGCCTGGTTGCTCAGTTGAGGAGCCGTGTCGATCACCACTGCCAATCGGGCTCCCGTCTGATTGGACGAATCCACCACACGCGTGGCCAGGGCGCCGTATCCCGTGGTGGTGGAGTTACGGAATTGCTGCGACTGGTTGTGGATCTCGACGAAGGAGCCGACCACCAGAACGACTCCCAGCGCCCCGAGCAGAGTGAGGAGGAGCACCCGGCCCCAACCGCGCTGGGCGACGGCGCCATGTCGTCTCCGTCGGGCCCGCGGCATCCCGACGACGATAGTGCTAGGGGTCAACTGCGAACGTGCGGGTTGCGCCGCATGCAACCCCGGGGAGGCGTCAGCGGAGGCTCACCGCCAACGCCGTCCGGCCACCAGGCGGGCTATGGGGACGGAACGACGGATTGCCGGCCCAGATCGGCCAGGTGGCGGGACGGCGTTCCCGCCGTAGCCAGATCACTGGCGGTGCTGCGCCACTGCACGGTGGGCAGAATTGCGGCCACATCGACGTTCGTCTTGAACCGGTCGGAGGCGGCCAGGATCGATTGGATGACCGACGAGGTGAGCAGGTGGGGCACCAAACCCAGGTCGAGCAGTTTGGTGTGCGCGGCCCGGTAGTAGTGATCCTCCTTCTCGACCCTGGGGTCCGGCGAGTGGTCGATCACGGCGTTGCCGACGTACTCGGCGGCCACCAGGTCCGCCATCTCGGCCACCGAGAACGATTCGGTGTACTGGTTGAACACCCGGAACTCGCCCCGCTCGGCAGGGTTCTCCAGTGCCAGCTCCACACAGGCAAGCGTGTCAAGAATGTTCAGCATCCCTCGGGTCTGGCCGCCCGATCCGTAGACGGTGAGGGGGTGGCCGGTCACGGCCTGGACGCAGAACCGGTTGAGCACCGTGCCGAATACCCCGTCGTAGTCGAACCGGGTGGCCAGCTCGGGGTGCAGGACGGTCTCTTCGGTCTCGTGGCCGTAGACAATTCCCTGGTTGAGATCCGTGGCCCTGATGCCCCAGATGCGGCAGGCGAACATGATGTTGTGACTGTCGTGGACCTTGGACAGGTGATAGAAGGAGCCGGGTTGCTTCGGGTAGGGCAGCACGTCGGTGCGGCCCCGGTGGGTGATCTCGATGAAGCCCTCTTCGATGTCGATGTTGGGGGTTCCGTACTCGCCCATGGTGCCCAGCTTCACCAGGTGGATGTCCCGGTCCTGCTCCGCCACTGCGTAGAGCAGATTGAGCGTCCCCACCACATTGTTGACCTGGGTGTACACCGCGTGCTTCCGGTCGATCATCGAGTACGGAGCCGACCGCTGCTCGGCAAAGTGCACGACGGCGTCGGGCTGGAACGAGGCGAGCGTGTCGCCGACGAAGACCGGATCCGTGAGGTCGCCGACGAAGACGTCGATGGTGAGGTCCGAGATGTCGTGCCACCGGCGTACCCGCTGCTGGAGGGTGACGATCGGCACCAGGCTGTTGACGCCCATTTCGAGGTCGTAGCCCCGGCGGGCGAAGTTGTCGACCACTCCGACGTGGTGGCCCCGACGGGACAGGTACAGCGCAGTGGGCCAACCGAGGTAGCCGTCACCACCGAGGACCAGAATGTTCACGTCGTATCTCCCTCTCGTCTGGCCACGTGCCGCGCAACCCAGGTCAATTCGCCGTCCACGGCAAGACTTGATCGGCCCTTACTTTTATCACCCACCCACCTGAGAATCGCCTGAGAACTGCAATCCAATCGTCATATTACAGACAAAGAGCAGTTCATTGGGGGTGCAATTCTTACGCCGGCAGTCATCCTATGACCTCCAAAGTGAACGAACCGTGCACAATCGGCACGGCCGGCGGACCTCGTGGGTCAGGTGCCCCGGCTCGGGCCGGCGCCCACCGAGCTGTCCATGAGGGGCAGGTCGAGCATCGGCGGGGTCAATTCGGGTGACTGGAGCGTTCTGGTGGTGCTGTCCACCGAAGGGGGTGCCGCCAATTCCTTGTCGCCGGCTCCCACCACGCCCATCTCGACGAACCGTCGTGCCGTGACCAGGACCCTCCCTTCGAGCGAGCCGACGGCCCGGTTGTAGGCGGTGACCGCGTTGTTCAAGCCCTTTCCGACACTCGAGAAGTGGTCGCCCAGCACGGAGAGCCGCTGGTAGAGCTCGGCGCCGAGCAGCTGCACCTCGCGGGCGTTCTCCGCCAGCGCATCCTGTTGCCACCCGTAGGCCACGGCCCGAAGGAGCGCGATCAGCGAGGTCGGGGTGGCCAAGAGCACGTGGTTGGCCACGGCGTACTCCATCAGCCCTGGCTCATGTTCGAGGGCTGCGGTGAGGAGTGGGTCGCCGGGAATGAACGCCACCACGAACTCGGGCGACGGTTCGACCCGTTTCCAGTACTCCTTTTTCGAGAGGCCGTCGACGTGGGCCTTCATCTGCCGGCCGTGGCTCGCCAGATGGCTACGGCGACCGGACTCGTCGTCCGCCTCGTTGGCATCCAAGAAGGCCTGCATCGGCACCTTGGCGTCGACGACCACGTTCTTGTTGCCCGGGAGGTGCACCACCATGTCGGGGCGCATGCGCCCCGTGTCCCCATCCGAGGTGACCTGCTCATCGAAATCGCAGTGCTCCAGCATCCCGGCCATCTCGACCACGCGGCGTAGCTGCAACTCCCCCCAACGTCCACGGGTCTGTGGTGAACGCAGCGCCGTGACCAGGTTACGCGTCTCCTTCTGCAGGTGATCGTGAGAGGCGGAGAGGTTCTTCATCTGCTCCGTCAAGGTCGTGTAGGCCCGCTGGCGCTCGACCTCGAGCCGCTGTATCCCCGCCTCGTACTTGCCCAGTTGTTCACCGATGGGCTTCAGGAGCAGTTCGATGGCCTCCTGGCGTTTGGCCAGCTCTCCCTCCGCCGCCTGGCGCGTCTCCTTGAGCTTGGTATCGGCCAGCTGCAGGAACTGCTCGTTGTTCTGCTGCAGCGCCAGGGTGGACAGTCGGGCGAACTCCCCGGTCAGCTGGCTACGCGTCTCATCGAAGGTGACGGCCCGTTGCTCGGCGGCCTTGCGCTCATGGTCGAGTTCCGTGGTCAGGCGGGCAGCCTCGCCTTGCAACGTGACGAGGTGCTGCTGCTGTTCGGCCATCTGGTATCGCAGTCCGTTCAGGTCTCCCGCCAGCACCTGGTTCTGTCCGAGGGCATCGGCCAGCCGAGCCTCAGCCGTGCGCGCCGCCGTCACATGGCCGGCGCGGACCAGAAGGCCCACGGCCAGTCCGACGGCCCCACCAGCGACGAGCCCGAGTATCAGTCCCGTGATCATGGCAAGTCCTCCCTGGGCCCTCACGGCCCTAGACGGCCAGCGTACCGAGGGGGTGCGACGGTCCCGGGGACCGGGTGCCGCCCGGATGGCCCCAGCCCCGTGTGTGCCACCATGGACACATGCATCGAGTCGTCATCGTGGGTGCCGGGTTCGGCGGTCTCTCGGCGGCTAAGGCGCTGGTGGGTAAGCCCGTCGATGTGACGATCGTCGACCAGAGGAACTTCCACACCTTCCAGCCGATGCTCTACGAGGTGGCCACCGCCGGACTCGAGTCCGGGGACGTCGCCTATCCCATCCGGGTCATCTTCGGGAAGGCGCCCAACGTGCGCTTCAGGTTCGCCGCCGTGAGGGGCGTTGACTGGGAGCGTCGCCACGTCCTCCTCGAGGGCTCCGATCCCCTGGCGTTCGACTCGGTCATCGTGGCCAGCGGCGCCACCGCCAGGTACTTCGGGATCCCCGGGGCCTCGGAGTTCAGCTTTCCGCTCTACACCCTCACCGACGCCCGAAGGCTGCGGGACCACGTGCTGAGGAGGCTCGAGGACGCCGACACCAACCCGGCGCGGGCCGCCGAGGGCCCGCTGAACTTTGTCGTCGTCGGCGGTGGGCCCACGGGCGTCGAGGTGGCCGGCGCCCTGGCCGAGCTGCTGGATGTGGCCGTCCGTCACGACGGCTTCCGCTTCGATCGCACCACTGGCCGGATCATCCTCGTCGACGGCCTGGACAGGCTGCTCACCCCGTTCAAGCCCTCGGCAGCCTCCTACGCCGCCGACACCCTCCGAGGTCGGGGGATCGAACTTCGGCTGGGGCGCATGGTCAAGTTGGTGACCGACACCTGCGTGGAGCTGGACGACGGTTCACAGATACCCACCGAGACCGTGGTCTGGGCCGGTGGCGTGACGGTGGAGAAAACGGTCGCCTCGCATCTCGGGGCGGCGGTCGGACCCAATGGCCGGCTCCTGGTCGAAGCGGATCTCTCGCTCGTCGGCCACCATGACGGATTCGCCATCGGGGACGCCGCCGCGGTTCCGTGGGGAGCCGGTTCGAACGAGCCCGGCAAGATCTGCCCCCAGTTGGCCCAGGTGGCCATCCAGTCCGGGGCGCACGCCGCCGCCCAGATCCTCAGTCGGCTCGACGGCCGGTCCACGGAGCCATTCCGATACCACGACAAGGGCATCATGGCCACCATCGGCCGGAGAGCGGCGATCACCCAGTTCCCCAACGGCGCCCTGGTGCGCGGCACCCTCGGGTGGCTGGCCTGGCTCGGTCTTCACCTTGTCTACCTGATCGGATTCCGCAACAGGATCGTCGTGCTGGTCAATTGGTCGTGGAGGTACCTCTCGTGGGGATCGGGACCGAGGGTCATCGTGGGTGACACCATTCAATTGGCCGACGAGCCGGTGCCTCCGATGGCAGGCAGGCCGGTGCCGTCGGAGCCGGGGGATTCTCCATAACCCCGGCCGGCCACCTGTGGCGCGCCCTGGTGAATTCCGCCCATCGCGCGCAGTACGGTGGAACAGGTGGATGACGCCCTCGAACAGATAGACCGAAAGGTCCTCCAGCTGTTCGCCCTGGTCGGAGAGTCCGTGGCCGGCGCCACGCTCGCCCTCTTGTCGGGAGACCGGGAGGCGGCCAAGGCCCTGGCCGACCGCGACGAAGTGGTGGATTCCCTCTATCACGACATCGAGCAGCTCACTCTCGAGCAGCTCACCGTGGCTGGCATCACCTCTCCCAGCGACCTCCGGTTCTTGGTCACCGTGATCAGGATGGTCCCGGATCTGGAGCGCAACGGAGACTTGGCCGAGCACGTGGCCCGACGGGCCGCCCGGGGGCTCGGTACCGAGCTCTCGGCGCGAAGCCGAGGGCTCATCGAGCGCATGGGCGAGGTGGCCATCCACATGTGGCGGGCCACCACTGACGCCTACGCAGAGCGACAGCCCATGGCCGCGGCGCTCGTCGACACGCTCGATGACGAGATGGACGACCTCCATGTGAGCCTCACCATGGAGGTGGTGGCGGGCACCATGCCCCTGCCAGTGGCGGTCGAACTGGCCATGGTGGCCCGCTTCTACGAGCGGTTCGGCGACCATGCAGTGAACCTGGCCAAGCGGGTCGCGGTGCTGACCCCATCGACAACCCAGACGGCCTGGCCGACCTGAACACCGCTGGGCCCCGAATGCGCCTGGTCCCGTCTCCCTGAGGGACGATCAGCCGATGACGCCCAACGAGACCAGCGACTCGGCGATCTGGATGGCGTTGAGCGCAGCCCCCTTCCGCAGGTTGTCACCGCTGATGAACAGCGCCAGCCGATCGGGGCGGCCGTCCACGGCCCGGATGCGGCCGACCAGCGCCGGGTCACGCCCCGCGGCGCGCAGCGGTGTGGGCAGGTCGGCGAGCTCAACCCCGGGGGCGCCCCTCAGAAGGTCCCTCGCCTGATCGGGGCTCAAGGCCCGGTCGAACTCGGCCACGATGGCCAGCGAATGGCCGGTGAACACCGGGACCCGGACACAGGTGCAGGCGACGTCGAGCCCTGGGATGTCGAGGATCTTCCGGCTCTCATCGCGGAACTTCTGCTCCTCGTTGGTTTCGCCTGAGCCGTCCTCCACCACATGGCCGGCGAGGGGGATGACATTGTGGGCGATGGTGTCCGGGAACGTGCGCGGTGCGGGGAAGTCCGCGGCATCCCCGTCGAATGTCAGGGCGGCGGCCCCGTCAACCGTCTTGATGAGCTGTCCTTCGAGCTCATCGACCCCGGCCAGACCGGAGCCGGACACGGCCTGATAGGTGGAGACCACGATGCGACGGAGACCCGCGGCATCATGAAGCGGCTTGAGGACCGGCATGGCCACCATGGTCGTGCAGTTCGGATTGGCCACGATGCCCCGGGGGATGGAGGCCAGCGTCGCCGCATTGACCTCGGGGACCACCAGGGGAACCATCGGGTCCATCCGCCACGCCGACGAATTGTCGATGACGATGGCCCCTGCCGAGGCGAACCTGGGGGCCAGCTGTCTGGAGGCGGCGGCGCCGCTGGAGAAGAGGGCGATGTCCACACCACCCGGATCGGCGGTCGCCGCGTCCTCGACGGTCACCTCGCGTCCCCGGAAGGCAAGACGACGGCCGGCGGAGCGGGACGATGCCAGCAGCCTCAGATCGTCGAGGGGGAAGTCCCGCTGGGCGAGGATGGCACGCATGACCGTCCCGACCTGCCCGGTCGCACCGACCACTGCCATACGCATGGAACCAGTCTACGAGCGCTCCGATCCATCGGAGGCCACCGGCGCCGGGAACCGCACCCCAGCGTCGATCACGCCAGCTCGAAAGCCTTGTGCAGGGCGCGAACAGCATCCTCGGCGGCGCCGGCGCGGACCATGCAGGAGATCCGGATCGACGACGTCGAGATCATCTCGATATTGATGCCCGCGGCAGCGAGGGTCTCGAAGGTCAGCGCTGTCACCCCCGGATGGGTCTTCATCCCGGCCCCGATCAGGGAGACCCGGGCCACGGCGTCGTCGCTACTCACGCCGGTGGCGCCCAACTCGGGAACCAGACCGTGGCACACCTCGGTGCTCACAGCCAGGTCGTGGCCCGGCACCGTGAACGAGATGTCGGTGGTGCCGTGCACCGATGTGTTCTGCACGATCATGTCGACGTTCACATTGCGGTCGGCCAGGGCCCTGAACAGTCGGGCGGCCAACCCCGGGCGATCGGGCACGCCGATGACCGTCACCTTGGCCTCCGAGACATCGTGGGTCACCGCGGTGACGACGGACTGCTCCATGGTTGCATCCTCCTCATCGATCCAGGTCCCTGGCTCCCACGTGAAGCTCGAACGCACGTGGAGGGGAACATGGTGGTTCCGGGCGAACTCCACCGAGCGAAGCGAGAGCACCCGGCCCCCGGTGGCCGAGATCTCCAGCATCTCCTCATAGCTGACCCGGGCCAGCTTGCGGGCCTCGGGCACGATGCGAGGATCGGTGCTGAACACCCCCGGCACGTCGGTGTAGATCTCGCAGGCGTCGGCAGCGAGCACCGCAGCCAGCGCCACGGCCGTGGTGTCCGACCCGCCGCGTCCCAGTGTGGTCACATCCCGTTCGACGGACATCCCCTGGAAGCCGGCCACCACGGGAACGCCACCCCCGTCGAGAGTGGCCCGGAGCCGGTCGGCACGGATCTCGACGATCCTGGCCCTGGTGTGCACGGCGTCGGTGATGATGCCGGCCTGGCTCCCGGTATAGGAGGTGGCCTCGACTCCGAGCTCCGCCAGGGCCATGCACAGCAGCGCCATCGAGATGCGCTCGCCGGCGCTCAGGAGCATGTCGACCTCGCGGGTGGGCTGGACGGCACTCACGTCTCCGGCCAGCCGGATCAGCTGGTCCGTGGTGCGGCCCATGGCGCTGACCACGACCACCACCTCGTCGCCCGTCCGCCGGCTTCGCGCCACGTGGTCGGCAACAGCGCGGATCCTGTCGGCGTCGGCGACAGACGTTCCGCCGAATTTCTGCACCGTCAGCGACATGGTGGTCAAGGCTACAGGGACGGTTCCACCGTCCCGCCCGGCACCAGGTAGCCGACACCGGCGGCCCGAGGAGGAGCGACTACCCTGATGCCCCGTGCCCACCGAGAAGCGTCAACGTCAGAAGGCCGGCCGCCAAGCCCGCCTCGAAGCGGAGCAGAAGGCTCAAAAGCGCCGGCAGAACCTGCGGCGCACCATCACCATCGCCATCGTGGCGCTCCTCGTCATCGGCATTTCCTATCTCATCTTCAAGCCGTCGAAGAAGCCGACGAGCGCGTCCACCACGTCCAGTCCCGCTTCCAGCACCACCAGGCCAGCCTCCTCCGGGGGTTCGGGCAACAGGTCTCTGAGCGCCATCACCACCTCGGCAGACTGCCCGGCGAACTTCAGCGCCACACTCAACAAGCCGACCTGGCCGACGGCGCCGGCCATGACCATCGATGCCTCGAAGACCTACACGGCAACCGTCGTCACCGACGTCGGACCATTCACCCTCCAGCTCGATCCGAAAACGGCGCCCAAGGCCGTCAACAGCTTCGTCTTCCTGGCCGATCAGCACTTCTTCGACTGCATCGTCTTCCACCGGGTCATTCCCTCCTTCGTCGATCAGACCGGCGACCCCACCGGCACCGGGATGGGCGGTCCCGGCTACCAGTTCGCCGATGAGCTGCCCAAGACCGCCTCGCCGCAATACCCGCTCGGCTCCCTGGCCATGGCCAACTCCGGGGCCAACACCAACGGCAGCCAGTTCTTCATCGTGGCCGGATCCCAGGGGGAGACCCTGGCTCCGAGCTACACCCTGTTCGGAAAGGTGACGTCCGGTATGGGCGTGGTCTCAACCATCAATGCCGCCGGGGCCAGCAGCGGGACGCCCACCACGCTTCATCGCATGGTGTCCGTGACCATCGCCACCTCGTAGCCGCCCAGCCCTCACGCCGCCACCGTCCGAGCCGGGTTGGAACCGGCCACTCCGCTGACATCCAAACCCAACGACAACGAGAAGGAAGTCACATGTCCCCTGAAATTCCATCAGCAGACGGCTCCAGCCCCAAGACCCAGCGGTTCGATGGGCCACCTCCCATGGTCATCGACCCCGCCAAGCGCTATTCCGCTGAAATGGCGACATCCAAAGGCACCATGACCATCGCCCTCGACGCCATCGCCGCGCCCCGCACGGTGAACAACTTCGTGTTCCTGGCCCGTTGGCACTACTACGACGGAATCGTGTTCCACCGGATCATTCCGGGGTTCATGCTCCAGGGCGGGGACCCGGAGGGATCGGGGCGGGGTGGTCCCGGCTACCGTTTCGACGACGAGCTCCCCGCGCCCGGCCGCTACGAGATCGGCTCACTGGCCATGGCCAACGCCGGTCCTCATACCAACGGCAGCCAGTTCTTCATCGTGAGCGGGCCCGACGGCGCCGCCCTGCTTCCGAGCTACTCGCTGTTCGGCAAGGTCGTCGGTGGCCTGGACGTTGTCGGGGCCATCGAGTCTGTGGGCAGCCGGTCGGGGGCGCCGTCTGAGCAGGTCGCCATCGAGTCGGTGACCATCACGGAAGCCGACTGAGTCCACCAGCTGCTCCGTTGTCCCGGTCCGCCAGCGCCGGGGCCGCGACCGGAGGTCGGCACTCAGGTCGGTAGTGCGCCGAGTCCGGACTCCGCCCGCACGCCGTCGAGAAAGACCGCCACCTCCCCCACACCGGACGAACGCCACGGGCCGCTCGGATCGCGGATGAGGGCGGTTCGTTCGGGGATGCCGGCCACCGGAGTGCCGGCCGGGGCCAGCTGCACCGACCGGTGGAGCTTCTCGCCGTGCTCGTCCTCATGGGCGTCGCCGAAGTGGGGGACGACCGCCAGTCCGGTCAACAGACCGAGGCCGATGGTCAGGCCCCCGCCGCGGGCGTCGACCATGGGGTCGGTCAGGGCCATGGCCGCGCCCGAGGAACCGACGACCACGGCGCCGTGGCTCCACGCTTCGACCAACGCGTCCCAGACCTTGGAGTGTTTCAGCACGCTGCGGATGTGCATGGGCGAACTCCCGCTCACGTAGATCATGGTGGCGCCCCGCATGACCTCGGCGGCGCCGCCGTCCTCGGCGTCCGCCCGCGACAGGACCATCAACCCTTCGACATGGGCCCCGAGTGGACCGAACCACTCCCCGGCCCGGACCACCAGGCGCTCGGGATGCTCGTAGGCCGCGGCCG
The DNA here is from genome assembly GCA_015478655.1 of Acidimicrobiales bacterium. Lineage (GTDB taxonomy): Bacteria > Actinomycetota > Acidimicrobiia > Acidimicrobiales > RAAP-2 > Bog-756. The sequence goes on from JADMIJ010000045.1 coordinate 19,022, forward strand.
TCGGCAGCACCAGGACCTGATCCGAACCCGAAGCGGCGAGGAATTCCTGGTCGAACGAGCACCCGTCCTGCCATTCGCCGCCGCCGACCAGAGCCAGGATTCCGGGAGTTGGGGCCATCGGCCCAACTGTAGAGGTCGAGGCGGGTCGCAGGGATCGAACGACGCGTCTACGCCAGAGGACCCTTCGGTGCCGAACGCCGCATGAGGCGGCCCATGGAATCGCAGACCTCCGTAGTCAGAGCCAGCGAGTCGGACAGCACGCCCATGACCATGAACCCATGGATCTGGTCGTCGTAACAGCGATATTCGACGTCGACCCCGGCCATGCGCACGGCCTCGGCGTAGTTGGCCCCGTCGTCCCGCAGCGGGTCGAAACCCGCCGTCACCACCAGGGCCGGCGCCAGGCCGGAGAGGTCGCCGGCCAGGAGCGGCGATGCCCTGGGCGTCTCCCAATCGGCCCGATGGGGGAGGTACTCGCCACGGTAGTACTCCATAGTGTCCCGGGTGAGGAGGAACCCGTCACCCAGGGTCTCCATCGATTCGGTGTCGAATCGGACGTCGGCGACGGGATAGACAAGGCCTTGAGCCACCGGTGGTGGGAGGTCGGCGACAGCGGCCGGGCCTCCATTGCGGGTCTCCTGGGCCACGACGGCCGCCAGATTGCCCCCGGCACTGTCGCCCATCACACCCACCTGGCCCTCGGCGATCCCGAGCTCTCCAGTGTGCCGGTGGACCCAGGCGTATGCAGCCAGGGCATCGTCGACGGCAGCAGGGAATGAATGCTCCGGAGCCAACCGGTAGTCGACGGCCACCACCAGGCATCTGCTGGTAGAAGCCAGTATCCGACATGTGGGGTCATGGGTGTCGAGGCCCCCGGTCACCCAACCGCCGCCGTGGAAGTAGACGATGGCCGGCAGCAGGTCACGCCTTCTCCGCCCGAGCCCGGAACCGAACCGGCGGTAGATCCTCACACCCATGTCGGGGGCCCCGTTCGGTCTCGGGACAACCCGGCCGGTGACATGGACATCGGTGCGGACCGGCATCACGGCACGCGCGGCGCGCCGCAATTGCGTGCGCATGAGGACAGGGTCGTACCGGCGGGCAGCTTCGGGGGAACCGTCGGGTTCTCGTCCGAAACGATTCGTCAACTCGACCAAGGCCTGCGTGCTCCGGTTCAGCACCCGCCCGTCCCGCTCCACCGCAGCACGCTTCCCAAGCAGCGCCAGCACCAGATCGGGATGGCGAAAGAGCCGGGCCAGGCTCCGAGGCACCACTGGCCAGCGCTCGTTGGCCGTCTGGATGCCGCGGTCGTAGAGGGTGAGCCGACGCCGAGGTCCTCCCCGCCAGGGTCCGCCCGATGGGGTCGGCCCCGGGTCGATGGCGCCCCCTCCGATCGAGCCATCGACTGAGGGCTCCGGGGGAGCCGCAGCGGAAGAGGATCCGGTAGGCGACCTCGATCCGATCCCGCGGGTCCGAGTGCCGGCGGCCCCGGGCCCGGCACCCGATTGCTTGGTGGCACCTGCCGCCTTTTTCGCCCGGGAACGCCCGGCCGCGGCGCCTTTGGCACCGACGGCCGCCTTGGTGGCCTTGGTCGGCTGGTTCTTCGCGGGCCGCCTGGCCGGGGCGGGCGGTGTGGGAGGGGCGACGGCCCGTCCATCCCTGGTCGAGGGCGAGTCGGGCGTGCCAGGTGAGTCGTTCATCGCCCCCATCGTGTCGGCCGGCTGGGGCAATGGCAAACGCCCCCGTCGCCGAGCACCTGGTCAACGAGCTGCGTTCCTCGGTGCTCACCCCAGAGCAGGGCCGACCACCGGAGCAGCGCCGGGCCGACCGCAGCTAGCATCCCTCACCATGTCAATCGCGCGCGTGGGAATTGTCGGCTCGGGGATCATGGGCTCGGGAATCGCCGAGACGGCGGCCGTAAGCGGGTTCGAGGTCGTGCTCCGGTCTCGCAGCCAGTCGACCGCTGACGCCACCATCGCAGCCCTCGAGAAGTCGCTCAACCGGCAGATCGAGAAGGGCAAGAAGACTGAAGCCGAGCGCGATGAGGCCTTGGCCCGGGTGGCCGCCACCTCGGACCTCTCGGCGCTCAAGGATGTCGACCTGGTCATCGAATCGGTGGTCGAGAACCTGGCGGTGAAGAAGGAGCTCTTCAACGAGCTCGACCGGATCACCGGCGATCACACCATTTTGGCCACCAACACCTCCACGCTCCCGGTCATCGAACTGGCTATGCAGACGGGCCGGCCCGACAAGGTGTGCGGAATCCACTTCTTCAACCCGGCGCCTGTCATGTCTCTGGTGGAGGTGGTCAGGCCGCTCACCGCCTCCCCTGACACGATTGCGGCGGCCCGCCAGTTCGCCGAGGCCTGTGGCAAGACTCCGGTCGAGGTCAAGGACCAAGCCGGCTTCATCGTGAACGCCCTGCTGTTCCCGTATCTGAACAATGCGGTCCGGCTCTACGAGCAGGGTGTGGCGTCGATCGACGACATCGATACCGCCATGAAGGGAGGATGTGGCTTCCCCATGGGACCGTTCGCCCTGCTCGATCTCGTCGGCCTCGACACCTCCGTGGCCATCCTCGACGCCCTCTACGACGAGTTCCGCGATCCCAACTATGCCGCGGTGCCCCTCCTGCGCCGGATGGTCGCCGCCGAGCAACTGGGTCGGAAATCAGGCCAGGGCTTCCTCGACTACCGGAAGTAGTTGCAGATCAGCGGGGCCTCGGTGGCTCTCACCACTGACGAGCGTTGGGTAGCCGCAAAACGAGAGCGTGTTCTAGTGCATTTCGCCCTTCCCCGATCCGTTGCCACCATGGGAAGATGAGCGACGTGAGCGCGCCGGACGCACGACAGGCGATGAGAGGGAACCGATGAGTCGGCCCGAGGGCTCGACCCCGGAGCGCGCCAGCCCCGCACCGGGCCGCGACCAGCCGTGGCTGATGCGCACCTACTCGGGTCATTCGACGGCCAAGGCCTCAAACGAGCTGTACCGGACCAATCTGGCCAAGGGGCAGACCGGGCTTTCGATCGCCTTCGACCTACCTACCCAGATCGGGTACGACCCCGACTCGCCGCAGGCCGCCGGCGAGGTGGGCAAGGTCGGCGTCCCCGTTGCCCACCTCGGCCACATGTCCCAACTGCTCGACCACATCCCCGTCGAGTCGATGAACACCTCGATGACCATCAACGCCACCGCGGCATGGCTTCTGGGCCTCTATATCGCCAACGCCGAAGACCACGGCGTCGACCCGAAGGTGCTGGCCGGGACCACGCAGAACGACATCGTCAAGGAGTACCTGTCCCGCGGCACCTTTATCTTCCCCCCCCTTCCCAGCCGCCGGCTGACCGTCGACACCATCGCCTACACCGTGCTCCACGTGCCCCGGTGGAACCCGATCAACGTGTGCAGCTACCACCTCCAAGAGGCCGGGGCCACACCCACCCAGGAAGTCGCCTACGCCCTGGCGACCGCCATCGGCGTGCTCGACGCCGTGCGGGACTCGGGCCAGATACCCGAAGGCGGTTTCCCGTCGGTCGTCGGCCGGATCTCCTTCTTCGTCAATGCCGGGGTGAGGTTTGTCGAGGAGACGTGCAAGATGCGGGCCTTCACCGCCCTGTGGGACCGGGTCTGCTCTGAGCGGTATGGCGTCACCGATCCCAAACTCCGCCGTCTCCGTTACGGCGTGCAGGTCAACTCGCTGGGGCTGACCGAGGCCCAACCTGAGAACAACGTGCCCCGCATCGTGCTCGAGTCACTGGGCGTCACCCTGTCCAAGCGGGCCCGGGCCCGGGCCCTCCAGCTGCCGGCGTGGAACGAGGCCCTCGGTCTCCCCCGCCCCTGGGACCAGCAGTGGTCGCTGCGCATCCAGCAGATCCTGGCCTTCGAGTCCGATCTCCTCGAGTACGAGGACATCTTCGACGGTTCGGTGGTCATCGGGAAGAAGACCGATGAGATTGCCGAGGCATCGTGGGCAGAGCTCCAGGACGTCCTCGATCTCGGGGGCGCCTTCGAGGCCATCGACGAGCTCAAGGCCCGGCTGGTGCGCAGCCAGTCCGAGCGGGTGCGCCGTATCGAAACCGGCGAGCTCGCCGTGGTGGGGGTCAACTGCTTCACCGAGTCGGCTGAGTCGCCGCTGGCTCCCGAGACTGCCCGGCATCCGGATGGCGGTGCCTCGGCCCCCGACTCGATCCTGCGGGTGGATCCGGCGGTCGAATCAGAGCTACGCGCCGACGTCGAGGCGTGGAGAGCCGCCCGCGACGCCGGCGCCGTCGAGCGGGCGCTGGACGCCCTACGCCGGGCCGCGGCCGGTACCGACAACGTCATGCCGGCCACCATCGCCCTGGCCCACGCCGGCGGCACCACCGGTGAATGGGCGGACACCCTTCGCCAGGTCTTCGGCGAGTACCGGGCCCCGACCGGGGTGCGGGGCGGAGTGGGCCACCGAGGCTCCGAATTCCGATCGGTACTGGCCCGCTCCAAGGCCCTGGCCGACGAGGCCGGAGGGCCGCCCAAGCTGCTGGTGGCCAAGCCCGGACTGGACGGTCACTCGAACGGCGCCGAGCAGATTGCCGTGGCCGCCCGCGACGCCGGGTTCGAAGTCGTGTATCAGGGCATCCGGTTGTCCCCGGCCGAGATCGCGGCCGCCGCCCGGGACGAGGACGTCGATGTGGTGGGCATCTCCATCCTCTCGGGATCCCACCTCGAGCTGGTCCCCGAAGTGGTCGACCGCCTCCGGGCCGAAGGTGTCGACGTGCCAGTGGTGGTGGGCGGAATCATTCCTCCCGAGGACGCCGAGATCCTGCTGGGCAAGGGGGTGGCCCGGGTCTACACGCCCAAGGACTTCGAGATCGGCCGGATCATGGCCGACATGGTCCAACTGGCCGAGGACCACCGGGCCGGCCTGGCTGTCTGAGCCCGTCCGTGGCGGTTGGGGTCAGGTGGTCGGGAGCGTAAGCCGACCGGTGCCGACGCCGTGGCATCTCGGGCCTCCCGCTTCGGGCTTCAGCCCCTGGTCGAGGGGCGTTCACGGCGGGAGGTGGCCGGCCTCGACCACCACCGACCGCTGAACCGCCAGGCCGAGGGGCCCGTCGTGGCTTCGGTGGCCATCACCCGGGGGCGGGGCCAAGCCTGGTCGACGGCCGCGGCCAGCACGGCCAGCACCTCGGCGTCGATGACCGGGCGGGCGGCGATGCCGGTTTCGGTGGCCACCGATGGCGCCGAGGTCATAGCGGCATGTTCCCGTGCTTGCGCTTGGGAAGGTCCTCCCGCTTCGACACCAACAGGGCCAGGCTCCTGACCAGGACCCTCCGGGTCTCGGCCGGATCGATGACGTCGTCGACGTATCCCCGCTCGGCGGCCGCGTAGGGGTTGGCATAGCGCTCGGTGTACTCCTCGACCAGCTCCTTGCGGCGGCCCACCGGGTCCGCGGCCTCCACCAGATCACGCCGGTAGACGATCTCGACGGCTCCTTCGGGCCCCATCACCGCCAGCTCCGCCGACGGCCAGGCATAGGCCAGATCGGCCCCGATGGACTTCGAGTTCATGACCACGTAGGCACCGCCGTAGGCCTTGCGGGTGATGATCTGGATCCGGGGGACGGTCGACTCGCAGTAGGCGTAGAGCAGCTTGGCACCGTGGCGGATGATGCCGCCGTACTCCTGATCGGTGCCCGGCATGAATCCCGGGACATCGACGAAGGTGACCAAGGGGACGTTGAAGGCGTCGCAGGTGCGGACGAATCTCGCGCCCTTCTCGGAGGCGTCGATATTGAGCACGCCGGCCAGCATCTGGGGCTGGTTTCCGACAATGCCGACGGCGCGGCCGTCGATGCGGGCAAAGCCGCAGACCAGGTTCATGGCCCAGTGATGGTTCACCTCGAAGAAGTCACCGTCGTCCACTACCGCCTCGATGACCTTCTTCATGTCGTAGGGCTGGTTGGGTGAGGCGGGCATGAGCTCGATGAGCTCGGGGGTGAGCCGCTCGGGATCGTCCCCCGAATCAACCAGCGGTGCCTCTTCGAGATTGTTCGACGGGAGGAAGCTGAGCAGGTAGCGGACATCATCGAGGCACGACTTCTCGTCCGGGGCCACGAAGGCGGCCACGCCGGACTTGGTGGCATGGCTCATCGCCCCGCCCAGCTCTTCGAGAGTGACGTCCTCGCCGGTAACGGTCTTGACCACATCCGGGCCGGTGATGAACATGTGGCTGGTTCCCTGCACCATGAAGATGAAGTCGGTCATGGCCGGGCTGTACACGGCGCCCCCGGCGCAAGGGCCGAGGATCACACTGATCTGCGGGATGACCCCGGAAGCCTCGGCATTCCGGTGGAAGATCCCGCCGTAGGAGTGGAGCGAGACCACTCCCTCTTGGATGCGGGCGCCGGCACCGTCGTTGAGGCCGATCATCGGCACCCCGATCGACGAGGCCAGATCCATCACCTTGTGGATCTTCTCGGCGAACACCTCGCCCAACGCCCCGCCGAAGACGGTGAAGTCCTGACTGAAGACACACACCCGGCGACCGTCGATGGTCCCGAAGCCGGTGATCACCCCGTCGGTGTAGGGCCGGTTCTCCTCCAACCCCATGCCATGGGCGCGATGACGGGCCAGCATGTCGAGCTCCTGGAAGGAGTCGTCGTCGAGGAGATAGTCGATGCGCTCCCGAGCGGTCATCTTCCCCTTGGCGTGGTGCTTCTCCACCGCCCGGGGGGACCCGGCATTGCGGGCCAACTCGCGTCGCTCGGCCAATTCCTCGAGGCGCTGGGTCATCGGGTGATCCATGACTACTGAGGCTACCGGACCGGCACGGGGGGTCCCGTTCTTACAGTGCGGACTCTGCGCCCAACCCTGTCACGGTGGTGTGTTGACCCAGTGGGGACCGCACCACACGAAGGTGACGGCGCCCGGCGTGCCCTTCCCGAGGTAGGCGGCCACGCTCTTGCCCACATAGCGCCGCTCGAGCTCGGGGTCGACAGGCCCGGCAAAGGAGTAGCGGCCGACCGGGGCGCCCCCGGCCGGCCCACTCCCCGGATCACTCCCACCCATCGGGGCTGCCACCTCTGATCGGGTCGGTTCCCATCGCTCGATGCGGTGAACGGCCGCCACCAGATTGCCCACCACCACGACCGCCCAGCGCGGCGAGCGCACGGAGTCGGGATCGATCCAGTTCCGCCCGAGCCGCCACCCGTGACGGGCCTTTGCGTAGGAGGGATCGGTACCCCTTCCGCCCACCCGCAACAGCACCACCTGATGAGCCCGTTTGAACTTGGCCCGCTTGGCCAGACGCGAGCCCACCTCGACGGCTGACTGGCGCTGGCTCCCCAACGTCGGTTCGCCCCGGAACCCGAGGGAATCGTGGACCGCCGCCTCCACCAGCAACGCGTCGTCGGGAGTCAGCCCGTACCGGAGGATGTCGATGCGCACCTCGCGGCCCGTCGATTCGACCTCGCGAATCCGCTCCAGCATCGGGAACCCGGCGTCATCTGCCGGCCCCCCCCTGGGCTCCGGGTCGCCACCGTGCCTGGCGGCGCGGACATGGTGGAAACAGCGGTCACCCCGGCCCCGACCCACGGAGAAGGCCCGGCCGGTCCGGGGGTCCACCAGGAGGTACACGTACGACTGCAACTTGTCCGACACCCACGGCGAGAATCCCGACGTTGCATGGCCGGACAGCACTGCGCCGTCACCGCCCGAGGGCTGGGGTTCCCGGCCGGCCCCCGACGCCGGTCGGATGGGAGCCGGCTGCACGGCGGCAAGCACTACGGGGGGCGGTGGGATCGAGGCGGGCGCGGTTGCGTCGAGGGCCTCCTCCGGAGGAGCAGGGTCCGGTGGCGCGGTGCCGGCCGGCCCCGCCTCGGGGGGAACCGGCATCGACGGGACCGGGGCCGGGGGGCGGACCTGACCCGGCGAAGCGGGGATGCTGGCGACGCCGATGGCCGGCGGGTCGCCGACGACGGGCTGGTCCGGCAGGTCGGCGGGTGCCGCAGCGGCTCTGTCCACTGAGGCGGCTATTCCTGGACCAGCTCGATGAGGGTGCCGAATGCACCCTTGGGATGCACGAAGGCCACCGTCGTCCCCCTCGAGCCCGGCCGTGGGACCTGATCGATGACCTGGCCACCGTGATCCTTCACCGATTGAAGGGTGGCGGCACAATCGGCCACCCGGTACCCGACGTGATGGATTCCCTCACCCTTCTTCTCCAGGTATTTGGCCACCGGGGAGTCGCTCCGTACGGGTGTGAGCAGTTGGATGTAGCTGTCGGCCACCTTGAGCAGTGCCTCCTCCACACCATCGGAGTCGACACGCTCGCGGTGGGCCACCGTGGCCCCGAACGTGTCGGCGTAGTAGGCGATGGCGGCCTCCAGGTCCTGCACGGCGATGGCCACGTGGTCGATCTGGGTGAGCTGGGGTTCGGTCACGCTCCGTGCCTCCGGAACAGGGTGATCCGGTCCTCCCCGACCTCGGCGCGGAGCTCCGGGTCTTCGATGCCGAGGCCCTCCTCCGGGGCGAGGCACAGCACCCCGATCTTTCCCTCGTGCAGGTTCTGATGCACCTGGTAGGCAGCGTCGCCCACGCCCTGAAGGTCGTGGACCGCCGACAGCGGCGGCAGGATCTTGCCCTCGCACACCAGCTGATTGGCGTCCCACGCCTCACGGTAGTTGGCAAAGTGCGAGCCCTTGATCGTCTTGAGCTTCATCCACAGGTGCCGGTTGTCGTATTCGATCATGTAGCCCGAGGTGGCCGCACAGGTCACGATGGTCCCGCCCCGCTTGGCTGCGAAGACCGAGGCGCCCATGGTCTGGCGACCCGGATGCTCGAACACGATGTCGACGTCCTCGCCCACCAGGCCCCGGATGTCCTTGCCGAGACGGCGCCACTCCGACTCGTCCTGGGTGTGCTCGTCCTTCCAGAAGCGATAGTTGGCCACCTTGCGGTCGATCACCGCCTCCACACCGAGGTCGTGCAGAAGATCGACCTTCTTCTCCGACGACACCACACCAACCGGCGTCCCCCCGCCGTTCAGCACGTACTGCACGGCATAGGCGCCGAGACCGCCCGACGCCCCCCACACCAGGACCTTGTCGCCTTGCTGCATGTTGGCGCCGTGCTTCGACACCAGCATCCGGTAGGAGGTGGAATTGCACAGGGCGTTGGCTGCCGCCTCCTCCCACGTGAGGTGCCTGGGCTTGGGCATCAACTGGTTGGCCTTGACCACGGCCAGATCGGCCAGTCCCCCGAAATTCGTCTCGAACCCCCAGATCCGCTGGTTGTCGGCCAGGATCGAGTCGTCATGCGCACTGGGGCTCTGGTCGTCCACGTAGTTGCAGTGGACCGTGACCCTATCCCCGGGCCTCCAGAGGCGCACGGCCGAGCCGGTCTTGAGCACCACCCCGGCGGCATCGGATCCGACCACGTGGTAGTCGAGCGCATGGCGCTTCCCCCACCGGCTCTCCTTGCCCAGCCGGTCGAGGAACCCGAACGTCGGTAGCGGTTCGAAGATCGAGGTCCACACGGTGTTGAAGTTGATGGCGCTGGCCATCACTGCGATGTAGGCCTCGTCCGGGGCCAGTTCGGGGACAGCCACATCACTGACGTGCAACGACTTCCGGGGGTCCTTGTCCTCGGATGCGAGGCCGTCGAACATGCCCACTTCGTCCCTGAGCACGAAGGCGGCACGGTAGATGTCAGGGATGGCGATGGCGGCGATGGCGTCGCCCGGGGCACCCGATTGGATGGCTGAAAGGAACTCCTGCATGTGAGGGGAGGATAGTCCGCCCACCCCCCTCGGAGCCTTGTCATTCCGGGGGGTCGGACCGGGATTCTGGACAGGTCCACGGCGGGCGCGAGCGCGATGGCGGGGTCACGTCCACGCCCCGTGGCCACCGGGTGGGCGACCGCCCAGGCCAGGCCATATCATGGGGCCGTCGTTGTGGCTGGCCCAAGGGGGGTCGCCGCCAGATCTGGCCAGCAGGCCGCGGAGGTCGTCATGCCCGGAACCGTCATCGTCGCAGGTGCCCGAACCCCGATCGGCAAGCTTTCCGGTGCCCTCGGCGGCTTCGCCGCCACCGAGCTCGGTGGATTCGCCATCGCCGGCGCCCTCGAGCGGGCCGGGATCAAGCCGGAACAGGTCGACTACACCTTCATGGGCCAGGTGATCCTGGCCGGTGCGGGACAGATCACCGCTCGCCAGGCCGCCACCAAGGCGGGGATCCCGATGGATGTGCCCGCCACCACCATCAACAAGGTGTGCCTGTCGGGTCTCAATGCCATCTATCTGGCCGATCTGATGATCAATGCGGGCGAGGCGGACATCGTGGTCGCCGGCGGGATGGAGTCGATGACCCAGGCCCCCTACCTGCTGCCGGGCGCACGGGCCGGATACCGCATCGGGGACGCCACCATCGTCGACTCGATGATGTACGACGGTCTGTTCTGTGCGTTCGACAACTGCGCCATGGGCCTCGGAACCGAGCGCTACAACGGATCCGACGGCGTGTCGCGGGAACGGCAGGACGCCTTCAGCGCCCTTTCCCACGAGCGGGCCTCTGCCGCCATCAAGGAGGGCCGATTCGCGGACGAGATCATCGCCGTCAGCGTGCCCCAGCGGAAGGGTGATCCCCTGGTGGTCGACACCGACGAGGGTGTCCGACCCGAGACGACGGCCGAGTCACTGGGCAAGCTGCGACCGGCCTTTGACAAGAACGGCACCATCACCGCCGGCAACGCCTCCCAGATCTCTGACGGCGGGGCGGCCGTCATCGTGATGTCCAAGGCGAAGGCCGAGGAGCTGGGGTGCAGTCCGCTGGGCGAGTTGGTCAGCTACGGCCAAGTCGCCGGACCGAGCCCGTCGCTCCTCCATCAGCCCTCACATGCCACATCCGTGGCCCTGGCCAAGGCGGGGCTCACCATCGGCGACATCGACCTGTTCGAGATCAACGAGGCCTTTGCCGCCGTGGGCCTGGCCTCCGCCGACGATCTGGGCATCGGTGAGGACCGTGTGAATGTCAACGGTGGCGCCATCGCCCTCGGACACCCGGTGGGCATGTCCGGTACGCGCCTGGCGCTGACCTCACTCCTCGAGTTGAGGCGGCGAGGCGGCGGCACCGCGGCGGTGAGCCTCTGCGGTGGTGGCGGACAAGGTGATGCCGCTGTCCTCCGGACCATCTGAGCCAGTCCGGCGGGGAGGGCAGCCGCGGCCTTCAGGCCGCGGCTGCACCCGCTGACGTCCTTGAAGGTCTCAGTAGGGGGGCTTGAAGACCCCGGCCAGGTTGCCGCTCCCGTGGCTGGTGTCCTCCCAGGCCGCCACGCGGAGCGTGACCACGGCCAGGGAGCACGTGGGGAAGCCGTGCGCTTCGAGGGTGGCGCGATCTCTCGCCCCCCCACCCTCGTCGGAGTCACCGAGCAGCTCCCAGACCAACTCGTAGATCGTCGGGTTGTGACCGACCACGAGCGCGCTCGTGACGGACTCATCGATCTCTCGGACGTACTGCAGCACCACCTCGGTGCCGGCCTCATAGAGGGACCGGTAGGAATCGATCGGGATGCGGCTGCCCATGGCCTTGACGACCAGTTCGGCGGTCTGGTGGGTGCGCACCGCGGCCGAGCAGATGGCCAGGACGGGCGCGACCACGCCGCTGAGCCCGAGGACCGGTTGCTCCTTGGCGATCCGCTGGCCCAGCGCCGCAGCGTCGCGGCGGCCTCGAGCGGTCAACGGGCGCTCCTTGTCACTGCCGCCCCACGGAGCATCCGATGCGGCCTTGCCGTGCCGAAGCAGCCACAGGTACCGAACCGGATCCTTCGCTGACTTCGGCATCCCCTCATCGTGCCCCAACTCACCAGGTCGGTGTCCGCCCCGGGCCCGGTGAGACTACGCCTCCACCTCCCGTCGGCCCTCCAGAGCCCGTCCCAGCGTCAGCTCGTCGGCGTACTCGAGGTCGCCGCCCACCGGGAGGCCGCTGGCGATACGGGTCACCGAGAGCCCCATAGGCTTCAGCAGGCGGGCCAGGTACATGGCGGTGGCCTCGCCCTCGAGATTCGGGTTGGTACAGAGGATCACTTCGGTGATGCCCTCTGCTTCCACTCTGGCCAGCAGCTCCCGGACCCGCAGCTGATCGGGCCCGATGCCCTCGATCGGATTGAGGGCGCCCTGCAGGACGTGGTACTTCCCTGAGAACTCCCCGGTCTTCTCGACGGAGACGATGTCGCGGGGATCCTCGACCACGCAGACGGCGGTGGCGTCCCGCCGATCGTCGACGCAGATGGCGCACAGGCCCCCTTCGGCGACGTTGAAGCAACGAGTGCACAGCGTGATGCGCTCCTTCACGGCGATGACCGCTTCGGCCAGGCGGAGGGCATCCTCAGGAGCCACCTTGAGCAGGTGGAAGGTGATCCGCTGGGCCGACTTCGGTCCGATACCCGGGAGGCGGCCCAGCTCGTCGATCAGCGCCTGTAGCGGCCCCGAGAAGATGGCCATCTAGTTGACCTCTTCGGCGCCGGGGAAGGCTTGGAGGACACGGGCCTGCGCAGAGTTGTCGACATCGGCGACCTCACCCAGTTGGGACTCGTCGAACGCCGAAAGATCCTCACTGTCCACGGGCTCCTCACCGCCCTGGCCCGTCTCGGGCTGGGCCGGGGACCGGTCCGGTCGTCCCCGAGAGGCTTCCCTCGAGCCGGAGCCGGCGCCGGGCTTCGGTGATCGCGCCGTCGCCGCCCTCGAATTCGAGGTGGTGGATGATCCGGGGTCGAGCGGAGCCGGATCGTCGCCGGCGGGCGCGGATCCCCCACCTGCCGCGCCGGCACCGGCGTCCACGAGGAGGGCCAACCCCACGGGCCGGCCGAAGTGATCGGTGAGCGCCGCCTCGATTTCGCCGCGGACCTCCTCGCAGCGGGTGCGGTGGATCTCGTTGGGGAGGCCGAACACCGCCTGGTCGCCGTCGACCCGGACGAACCGACCGGCCTGGAACAGGGCTTTGGCCTTGGGCCGCAGGCGCCCGATGATGTGGTCCCCCCAGGCCTGGACCAGTTCATCTCGGGTGGGAAAGGACCCTGCCCCGGGCTCGGATCCTGACCCGACGGCGCCGGCAGGGACGCCGCGCTCGGGGACGACGGGCGCTTCGACAACGGACTGCTCCGGGGTCGCCGGAGCCTTCTCGATCGGAGCCGGCCCGGCCTGGCGGCGGACTGCGCCGAGCGTCTTTCGACCCGACCCCGATGCAGGGCCGGACGGGCTGGGGGGGGCGGGGGCGGGAGATTCCTCCTCATCCGGCTCTGGTCGGACCACGACCGGGGAGCGCGTGCCGCCGGAAGCCGAGTGGCCGGCGGTCTCGAGCCGTTCGATCCGGACCAGGAGCGCCTGGGGAGAATCGTCCGCTTCGAGGTGGGCCAGTCGCACCAGGGCCACTTCGAGGTTGACCCGTGGATCGGGGGCGTCCCGCATGGCTACCTGAGATTCGCCCAGGACCTCCATGGCCCGGACCAGGGCCGCCAACCCCACCCGATCCGCCTGCGCGGCGAGCGCCTGTCCTTCGCTCCCGGAGACTCCCACCAGCTCAGGGGCCACGAGAGCCAGAAATCCCTGCCGGAGATGGTCGATCAGATCGCCCGTGAGCTGTTGCGGGCTGTATCCCACGGCGGTGAGATGGGCGACGGCCACCAAGGCGCGGCCGGTGTCGTGCTCAGCCAGGGCTTCGACGACCTCGTCGAGCTCCGGGTCATCGTCCTCGACCGAATCCGAGGCGACGACCTGGTCGAGCACCGAGAGCGCGTCCCGCGCCGAGCCCCGGCCACGGCGGACGGCCAGGTCCAGCGCCTCGTCGGGCACGGAGAGACCGGCGTCCCGGCGGACCTGGTCCAGCAGCTCGACGAGCACCGCCGGTCCGAGGAGATGGAACTCGAAGTGCTGGGTGCGGCTCCGAATGGTGGGCAGCACCTTCTGGGGGTCGGTGGTGGCCAGTACGAAGATGACATGGGCGGGTGGCTCTTCGAGCGTCTTCAACAAGGCGTTCGACGCCGCGGTGGAGAGCATATGGACCTCGTCGACGATGTAGACCTTCTGGCGACCGGGTGTCCCCAGTGCCGCTCTCGACACCAGGTCCCGCATGGCCTCCACCCCGTTGTTGGAGGCGGCGTCGAGCTCGTGGACGTCCAGTGAGGTCCCCTTGGCGATCTCGATGCACGAGGGACACACCCCGCATGGCTCGCCGTCGTGCAGATCGGTGCAGTTGAGGGCCTTGGCCAAAATCCGTGCGGTCGACGTCTTACCGGTCCCACGAGGCCCACTGAACAGATAGGCATGGGCGACCCGCTGGTCGCGGACCGCATTGCGGAGCGCCCGGACGACGTGGTCCTGACCGCGCACCTCGGCGAACGTCGAGGGCCTGAAGCGCCGATACAGCGACTGATAGGGGACGGTGTCCGGTGCCTCGGCCATGTCGAGGGAGCCTATCGGCCACCGGGGTCCGGATTTCCGGTCGATTCCCGGCTCGGCGGCGGCCCTCAGTCAAGTAATTCGGACCAGGTGGAGTCGGGTGGTCGGACTCTGGACCTCCGCCAGGCCCCGACGCTCTGTGCGACGGCCAGGTTGGCTGCGGCACACGGCCCGGCCTGCTGAGAGCTGCTGCCTTCCGACCCTGACTCGATTCACAGAAGGACGTTGCGCAGGACCCAGCCGCCGCACACAGCGTCGGGACGAACCTACGCGATGCTAGTGCCCACCGACACCGCCTGGCGTCGGGTCCCACAGCGTCGGCCAGCCTGTCGGCCGACGGGGAAAGGTCGTGCCGGTCGGCTCGTCCATCTCCTCGTCCTTCAGGAGCCGGAGTAGCCTGGAGGCGCCCTCCGTACCTTCCGGTGGGGGTCGGGCACCCGGAGGCGTGCGAGAGCGGCCGAATCGGCACGACTGGAAATCGTGTGTGGGGAAACTCACCGTGGGTTCAAATCCCACCGCCTCCGCCACATGGGCACTGACGCGACACCACTCCCTCCGCCCGGCGCAGGCGATGACGCCCGCCCGGGGCCGGTGCTGAGCGATCACAAGGCCATGGGGCTGGCCCTCGAGGAGGCCACGGCCGCCATGGGCCACGGGGACGTGCCGGTCGGGGCGGTCGCCCTGCTCGCCGGGAAGGTGCTGGCCGCACGGCACAATGAGCGCGAAGCACGGGGGGATCCGACCGCCCACGCCGAACTGCTGGCCCTCTCCGACGCCTCGGCGGCATTGGGCACGTGGCGGTTGTCGGACGTGACGCTGGTGGTGACCCTCGAACCCTGCACGATGTGCGCCGGGGCCCTCATCGCCTCCCGGCTCGGTCGCCTGGTGTTCGGGGCGACCGACCTGAAGGCCGGGGCCTGCGGATCGCTCTACAACCTGTGCGTGGACCCCCGCCTCAACCACGAGGTCCCCGTCACGGCCGGGTTGCGGGCCGCCGAGGCGTCCGCCCAGCTATGGGAGTTCTTCGCGGACCGTCGCCGAGCCGCCGACAACCAATTGGGATACCAGCACCCCGGACGTCGATCCATCCGGCCTCCCCGCGCGCCCTGAAGGGCACCGGCTCGCCCGGTTAGGTGTGGGTGGCGGCCATGCCGATGATGGGCTGGTTGAGCGTGACGCCACCGGTGGAGCCGAAGAAGAGCGCACTGCCGTAGCAGAAGACCCCACCGTCAGAGGCCACAAAGCGATAGCCGGCGCCGTCCGGCGAGACGGACAGGCCCACGATGGGCTTGTTGAGGGCGATCCCCCCGGTCGAGCCCAGGAAGGGTGCGCCACCGAACGAGAAGATGCCCCCGTCGGAGGCCACCAGCCAGTAGGCCCCGGGCACGGCGGGATCTGCCGCCATGCCCACGACCGGCTTGTTGAGGACGGTGCCCCCCGTGGATCCGTTGAACACGGCATCACCGAAGGTGAAGATGCCACCGTCGGAGGCCACCAGCCAGTAACCGCCGTTGTCCGCAGTGGCCGCCATACCCACGATCGGCTTGTTCAGTGCCAGGCTGCCCGTCGACCCGTGGAACTGGGCGTCCCCGAAGGTGAAGATGCCGCCATCGGAGGCCACCAGCCAGTAACCGCCGTTGTCCGCAGTGGCCGCCATACCCACGA
>JADMIJ010000169.1 GCA_015478655.1 Acidimicrobiales bacterium
TCGGACGGTGGTCGGTTACGGCGCCCCTGGCAAGGCGAACACGCTCCTCAACTACTGCGGGATCCGTAGCGACCTGGTTCAGTACACGGTGGACCGGAACCCCTACAAGCAGGGTCGGTTCACTCCCGGCACGCACCTGCCGATCCAGCACCCGGACCGCATCGCCGAAACGCGGCCGGATCATGTCTGGATCCTGCCGTGGAACCTCGGTCGCGAGATTCAGGCCCAGCTCGCATACATCGGCGACTGGGGCGGCCGCTTCCTCACCGCGATCCCGGATGTCAGGATGGCCGAGGCCGGCCGATGAAGGTCGTCATCTTCTGTGGCGGGCAGGGCCTGCGGCTCCGCGAGTACGGCCCAGTCCCCAAGCCGATGATCCCGATCGGCGCCCGGCCCATCCTGTGGCACGTGATGCGCTACTACGCCCACTTCGGCCACACGGAGTTCATCCTCTGCCTCGGACACGGCGCCCGCGCCATCAAGGAGTACTTCCTTCACTACAAGGAAGCGCTGTCGAACGACTTCGTGCTGACCGATGGCGGTCGTTCGCTCGAGCTGGCTGGCAGGGACATCGAGGACTGGCGGATCACCTTCGTTGACACCGGCCTGCACGCCTCCATCGGTGAACGGCTTCTCGCCGTCCGACCGTTCGTGGCGGAGGATGAGGTGTTCCTCGCCACGTACGGCGATTGCCTCACGGACGCGCCGCTGGACGCCCTGATCCGTGACTTCACGGCGGGAGAGGCCGTCGCCGGCCTGCTCTCGGTGAAGCCGCCGGGTTTCTTCGACCTGGTGCATCAGGGTCCGGATGGCTCGGTGACGGCGATCCGGAACGTGGGTGACGGCGGCGTCCGGATGAACGGCGGCTTCTTTCTGCTCCGACGGTCCATCTTCGATCACCTCAGGCCGGGGGAGGAGCTCGTGGTGGAGGGATTCCAGCGCCTGATCGATGAACGGCGCTTGATGGCCTATCCGTGGGACGGATTCTGGGCCACCATGGACACGCTCAGCCAGCATCGCGAACTCGAGGAGCTGAACGAGGCCGGACGCCCGCCATGGGCCGTCTGGACCACCGGCGGAGAGCCCCGATGACGATGCGCCGGCTCACGTTCGAAGGCGGGGAGGACCTTCCCGGGTCGGCCGGTCTCCGTCTCCTTGCGATCGGGGCCCACGCGGACGACATCGAGATCGGCTGTGGCGGCACGATCATGCGGCTCGCCGCCGAGGGTCGCCTGCGCTCCGTCCGCTGGGTCGTCCTGAGCGCATCCGGACCCCGGGCAGAGGAGGCACGGATGGCGGCAGAGGCCGTGCTCCACGACGTCCCGGAGCGCGAGGTCATGCTGCACGAGCTTCGCGACGGATACTTTCCGTACGAGGGCGCCTCGGTGAAGGACGTCTTCGAATCGCTCAAGGATGGTCCACCGCCGGATCTCATCCTCACCCATCGTCGCGAGGATGCGCACCAGGATCATCGCCTGGTCGCGGAACTGACCTGGAACACCTTCCGCGACCAGCTGATCCTGGAGTACGAGATCCCCAAGTACGACGGGGACCTCGGCACGCCGAACGCGTACGTCGAGATCCCGGAGGTGATCGCGCGTCGGAAGGTCGAGCTGCTCATGCGGCACTTCCCGAGCCAGCTCGAGCGGCACTGGTTCAGCGAGGCGACCTTCTGGGCTCTCCTGCGGCTTCGAGGGATCGAGTGCCGGTCAAGCACCGGCCTCGCCGAGGGCCACACGGCCAGGAAGATCCTGCTCTGAACCTCCGTCCGACCTCGGCGTCGCCGGTCAGGTGAGGCGCCGCGAGAGGTGGTCGGCGAGACGCAGGGCGAGCTGGACGATCGTCAGGGTCGGCGAGGTGGATCCGGACGTTGGAAAGACGGACCCGCCCGCCACGTAGAGATTGTCGATCCCGTTGACCCGGCAGTCCGGGTCCACGACTCCCCCTGTCGGGTCCGCGTGCATCCGGGTCGTGCCGAGATGATGCCAGTTGCCCACGATCCTCGACGGCCATGGGTCCGTCCCATCCAGGTTGGTCGAGCGGATGCCCGGTTCGAGCTGCTCGAGCGACTCGAGGAGCAGCTCCAGGCTCCGGCGGTAGGTCTGCTGTTCCGCCTCCCCCGTGTTCCAGTGCACCCGTACCTTCGGCGTGCCGAGGACGTCGCGCTCGGCCACGACCTCGACCCGATTGTTCGGATCCGGCACCTGCTCGATGGTGCTGACGATCTCGAGGAAGCGCCGGAGCGCCGGGTGCTCCGTCGCGGCGCCCAGGGTGGCGAGCAGAGAACGGTCGGGTCGACGGAGGGCGGTCATCACGTCCCTCCGCCGCACGTGGATCCGGCCTCCGCCAGCGTCCTGGTAGTACGGGCTCTCGTTCCACGGAGGCCGGGTCGCGATCACGATCCGGCGGACGGCATCCCATTGCGGGCTCCGCTGGCCGGCATAGCCGAACTGGACGTTCGCGTGGTACGTGAGCAGGCCCTCCCGGCGCTGGACCTCTGGCGCCACGCTCAATCGGAGGAACCGCAGGGTGCCCGCGGCACCGCCGCCGACAAGCCGGCCGAGGCGGGTGTCGCCGGATCGCACACGATACCGATCCTTCACCCGGGGATGGTCCATGAAGTACCTGCCGACGTGGCCGGAGTCGTTCCCGAGCCCGCGTTCGTGCGTTCCGTTCGACACGAGCAGGAGGCGGGCGTTCTCGATGCCCCCCGCCGCCAGCACGTAGAACCTGGAGTCCACCTGGTACTGATGTCCGGTCAGGCAACGAACCCGGAGGGTCGCGATCCTGCCGGTCGAGGTGTCCACGTCCAGTCCGACCGCAGTGGATCGGAGGCAGATGGTCACGTTGGCAGCCGATTCGAGCCGGGCGCGCTGCGACCTGCCAAATCGCGCTGGTGGGCTGAAGTAGACCGGGGTCACGACGGCGGGCCCATCCCCGAGCCCGGACAGTCGGGCGCGCGTCTTGCTCGATGCATCGGCGTCGCGCCTCGCCTCCGGCGTGATCTCGCAGAGCGCGAACGCGTCCTCGAGGTACGGCTCCAGCGTCGATTGCGGGAATGGCCAGGCCCCGTGGGGAACGCTCGCGCGCTCGCTGAACGCAGGCTCGTCGAGTGGGGTACAGATCCCGCCCCAGGACCAGCTCGACCCGCCGAGGGCACGGATGCGGGTTTCATGCAGCGGGTACGCCGGCAGGCCGACGACCTCGGCACGGGCGAGCTCCTGCGTCGCCTCATCGAATTCCAGGCCCCCGCTCTCGATGAGGCAGACGGTGAGCCGGGGATCGGATGCGAGCCGCGTCGCGAGCGAGATGCCGGCGGGCCCTCCGCCGACGATGCAGATGTCGCTGGCCAGAGAGGATCCGCCCGGGATCGCG
>JADMIJ010000170.1 GCA_015478655.1 Acidimicrobiales bacterium
CCCGCTACGCGCCCGCGGATCCGACTACGAGACCCCGCTCAGATCCGAAGTGCCGATTTAGCCCTTGTGGATCCTGGGTGGGGAGGCTACCCATCGACCCGCAAAGTTCGAGAACTGTTCGCCATTGCAGCTGGTCCGTTGACCATCTGAAGCGGTGGCTTGCGGTACGGACGCGTCGAAAAAGGCCCTTCCGCTGCGGCAGTTACAATCGTCTTGCAAGGCCCGCGATTGGGCCGAATGAGCGGAAGGTCAGCGCTCCATGCTCCTCCCATCGTTTCGAGCGGAATTCTAGTAGTGCGCGGATCATCTGCGGATGGTTGCGATGAATCGAACTCGAGGTCGCGGACACTCTGGGAGCCGTGCGTGTGATACTGGTCCCTCGTGAGCCGATCCATCCGCCACCCGTTCCGAGGCTCGCGCCACTATCTCCGCTCCGAGAAGGATCGAAGTCCCCGTCGGAAAAAGGCTAGGCAGCCCAGGCTCCGCCAGAGCCGATTTTCGGTCGGGGCCATTCTGGACGCCCCTGACACCAGTACTGCTCGTCCAGGGTTGCGGCTGCGGATCACCGGGCTGATCGTTGCCGGTCTCTTTGCCCTGTTGGGGCTCCGACTGTGGACTTTGACGGTGCTCCAGGCACCGACCGCAGCTCATGCCGTAGCCGCCACTCAGATCCGAGTGGTGGCGGTCGACCCCACCCGGGGCCTCATTCTCGACCGCTACGGGAACCCCCTGGTCAACAACATGGTCGTCGAGCAGATCACCCTGTCGCGATTGGCGGCCCAGCAGAACCCCGCCGTGGTCGGCCGGCTGGCGGCCCTGATCGGTGAGACTTCTGCGCAGATCAATACTGCCATTGCCGACCCCCGGAACAGCTTGTACAAGTCGGTGCCAATCCTCTCCAATGCGCCACTCACTGACATCTTGTACATCAGGGAGCACCAGGACGAGTTCCCCGGGGTGGCATCGGTGGCCACTACCCAACGTAAGTATCCCCAACAAGAGCTGCCTGGTCCCGCACAGAATGTGTACCCCGCAGCCCAGTCCCTCGGCTACGTGGGGACTATCAACAGCGCCGAGCTCAAGTCCCGAACAGCGAATGGCTACCGAGCCGGTGACGCCTTCGGCCAGTCCGGACTTGAGTACCAGTACGAGTCCGCGCTGCGGGGCACGCCCGGCCAACAACAGCTCGAGGTGGACTCGCAGGGTCGGGTGGCAGGAACGCTGAAGTCGACCCCGGCTAACCCGGGCAACAACGTGATCACCAACATCGACACCAACCTCCAGCAGGTGGCCGACAATGCGCTGGCAGCCCAGATCACCAATCTTCGCAAGACTCTGGACCCTCAGTGCAACAACAAAACTGGCTGCTACCCGGCGGCCACCGGTGGTGCACTGGTAGTGATGAACCCTCAGACTGGCGCGGTCCTCGCCGTGTCGTCCGCTCCTGCGTACAACCCGTCGGTGTGGGTGGGTGGGATCACCACCGCCCAGTACGCAGCGCTCTCCGATCCGACCAACAACCTGCCGTTGATCAACCGGGTCATCGACGGTCAATACACGCCAGGCTCTACCTTCAAGCTCAACACCGCCTCCGCCGCCCTCAAAACCGGACTGTGGACTCCGAACCAGCTCTACAACGATACCGGTACCTTCAAGGTGCCTGGATGTCAGTACAACAGCACCACGTGCAACCTCCACAACAACGAGGGGGGGAGCAATGGCGATATCGACTTGTCCACCGCTCTCACCGTGTCCAGTGACGATTTCTTCTACAACCTGGGCGCGCAGTTCTACGACCAGCGTTCCAATCCGTCCTACGGGCAGACCCCGATTCAAGACCGGGCCGCTTCGTACAGCCTGGGCCAGATGACTGGCATAGACCTTCCCGGCGAAGCCCAGGGCCGGGTGGACAGCCAGGCCGAGCGGGTCAAGCTACACGCCATGAACCCCGCAGCCTTCCCCAATACCACCTGGTATACCGGGGACAACGTGCAGATGGCGTTCGGTCAGGGCGGCACCTACATCACCCCGATCGAGCAGGCGGTGGCCTATTCCACCTTCGCCAACGGCGGCACCCGCTACGCCCCTCAGGTGGCCGCGGCTGTCGTCGCCCCGTCTGGCAAGGTGGTGACGAAATTCACCCCCCAGGTCACCGGCCATGTCAATCTGCCGCCGGCGAGCTACCAGGCCATGCTCACCGGGTTTGAGGGCGTGGTGCAAAAGGGCCCTCCTGGGGCCGGCACGGCCTACGGCGTGCCCGGTCTCAGCTCCTTCCCCGGCGGTTTGGCCGGAAAGACCGGGACCGCCGACACAGTCGTAGGCAAGGAGCCAACAGCCTGGTTCGTTGGCTGGGGTCCGACGACCAACGCCCAGTACATGGTGGTCTGCGTGATCGACCAGGCTGGCTTCGGCGCCACCGCGGCGGCGCCTGTTGTGGGCCAGATCTTCAGCTATTTGGCTGCCCACCCGGTCACCGCTCCGGCCATTCCTCCTGGTCAACAGGTGATCCAAAACATCAATCCGGTACCCCTTCCGACATCCTCATCGACCCCAAGCACGGTAACCAATGCCGGTTCGACTACCGGGTCTGCCGCGGCCCTCGGCGCCGGATAGTGCGATCGGCGCCAGGATGTTCCGCAGGTGAAGGCAGAATCCGGTATCGAGATGGATCGACGTGGACCCACTGCCGCTGCAGACCGGACGGTTCGTTGCCGAACCGAGAGGTGGTTGGCCCCCTGGTTCACCCCTCTCCAAGTTCCCCGTCCGAGCCGATCTGTAACGCGGCCCTACCCCTTTTGGTGGCTGGATGGTGGGGCCGACCACAGAGACCGGGGTGCCGATAGGCGACGACGGCCAGGCCTGGGCTGCGTCCGAGATGGCCGTCTCAAAGCAGCCGTTGCTCTATGGGGTTCCGTAGCTGGCTCGTGGAAACCCGTGGAGCGTGTTGCCCCATTAAAATAGCTCGCCCACGCCACAGTGGGGTCGTCATAGGTGCTGCCGTCAGGATTGGTGACCTGCATTCGCGAGGCAGGAACCTGCTCGAAGACGGAAAAAGGTCCATTGGCGGTATCGGCACCAGGAGCCCCCGAATTGACCGGGATGTTGGTGAGCTGGGCCGACACCGCCGTCGAACAGGGTTAGGGTCGCGGGGGCCGTCTTGGACGCGGACACATCGGTGTAGGTGTTTTCATTCATCTTTCCGGTGGCTAGGTCAGCGAGCAACGCAGTCCATACTTGCTTCCCCCAGACCATCCCCCCTTGGTTCTGGAGGTTCGTCACTGCCTCATTAGTGATCACGTTCTCCTGACCGTAACTATTCAGGTCCCCTGATCGGCGCGTCCACCACCTGCACGAACGACGCGC
>JADMIJ010000171.1 GCA_015478655.1 Acidimicrobiales bacterium
TTTCCGCGGACGCGGCGAATTCAGTTCAATGGGCTCCGTGAAGAGTTGGGGCTAGAGCCATCGGGACGGGTTGACTCTCCCTGGGGACGGGAGCCAAGCCCAGGACGAAACTGGAAACCACATAGACGAAGTGCGGCCCCACAGATGCATCTGGGATCTGACACAAATCTGACACAGGAGCACGGTAAACAGTGGTAACCCACGGTCACTCTCGTCACTTATTTTACCTGTTCAGAGGCCATTTCTGACGACACTCCCAGGTCAGCAAATTGGCGGTTTCACAATCCCGCCTACAGACCGGGGTGGCTATTCGGCACCAAGCGGTACCGGTACCTTCCCCCTGATGCCCGTGAGGGTGGTGATTGATGCATCACCCATACGCACCACCACACACCCATGTGTTGCATAGTGCCTGGTAATAGAACAAGTTTCAGTCAGGTCAGAGAAGGGGGACCCGGTCTAACTTTCACACCCACAGGGACCTGCTCAGCGAAGGCAGCTCATCCTCCCGCCGATACGTAGGCGGAGGCGGATTTGACCGTTCCTAGTGCTGATTTCAGTTGGCTTCGGAATTGGGAAACAGAGGTGAATCCCGTCGCTCGTTGCGATTCGTTGAGGATGGCGCTCACTTGTCCCACGCTGTTGAGCAGCGACTGCACCTTCGGCTTCATCGCTGCAGACCACTGGAGATTGACGACATCTGACTGAAACATGTTCGCAGCCGCCAGAAGGGGTTGTACCTGCTGCGACACCTGCTGGGCGGAGGCGGTGGCCGGGAGCTGATTCAACGCCTGCTGCGTGCTGCTCGCTGCTGATTGGAACGAGTTGTTGTCGAAAGCAAAGGCACTCGCCAGGGACGGAAGTGTGCTCCCGGTCACGATTTGCGTTGGACGACCGGTCTGGCCGGAGGAAGGTCCAGCCGAGGGTGCAGAGGTAGGAGTGTTCGGGCTCGCAGACCCCGTCCCCGGGCTCGCAGATCCTGTCCCCGAAGAGCTCGCCGATCCCGTACCCGGAGGGGAGGGATGAAGCGCTCCGTTGGCACCGCTGCCCCCGATGGTCGAACCAGCAGGGGCAGCCAAGGAGGACGGTGAACCTCCTGCACAGGCTGCGGCTGAGACGGCGACCAACGTCACCACCCCGATCAGCCTGATCCTGCTGTACACCGCCCTCATCTCAGAGCGGTGTACAGCAGGTGCTCAAGCTACCGATCACGCACTATCCCAACAACCCTACGAAGATCCCGTTGATGAAGATCACATTGGTGACGCCCTCGAGGCTGTTCACGACGACTGTGGCCGGCGTTCCACTCGGCGTGCTGACCGGGTGGGGATAGGTCGGCTGGCTGACCACGGTGTCAGGACCGGTGACCACCACCCCTTGATTGTTCGGGAGGTTCTGGTCCCCTACAGCCACATTGGGCACGCTGGTGGTCTGCTCGGTGATCGTGATCTTCACCTGCGAGAGGTCCCCATTCAGCACCGGGACCGTGATTGCAGGTGCGCACTGCTGACCTAGAGGGTATCCGGCCTTAGGCGGCGTGAGCGATGCGGCGAACGAATGCAGCACACCGTTCACTGTGTACGAGTAGTTAAAGTTGAACGCCGTGGTCTGGAGCCCGGCGTCACTCGAGGTTTGCGCCTTGCAGACCTTGAGCATCCCACTCTTGATCTCGTTGTCGAAGGTCACGATGTTCTCGGTGTTGTAGGGAACGGTGACCGTCGCCGTGGTGCCGGCCAGGGTACCCCCCGCTGTCGTCGACAGGAAGGTGCTGACGTGTGCAACCGGAGTCTCGGTGATGGTCGTCGTACCCACGGGCAGCTGAAATCCACCGGAGCAGAGACCAACCGGAACCGGTGAGATGGGACCAACGCCACCGACGGAGAACTGGAAGGGCGTACCCTGGTTGATGCTCGAGGAGGTCTTGCACACCTCGACGGAGCCCAGTGCCTCGTTGGTGAACGTGGCCTGTGTGACCGACCCAGCGCCGAAGCTGCCGAAGTTGTTCGGGGCTGGGAGGTTACCCACATAGAACACGGCCGTTCCGGTTGAGCTGCCGGCATTCAGGTTCGCAGGGCTGATGCTCGTCCCGACCGGCTGGAAGGACGCACCCGCTGGCACCGTCTCAGTTGCCGTGACTGTGCTCCCCAGGGGCAAGCGGATCGGACCCCTCTTGTTGGCGAGGAAGGTGCACGCCGTGGTGCCGAACGGGGCCGCCTGGACCGAGACCGAGGTCGACAAGATCGTCGATCCGTTGAAGGTGACCGTCACGGGGAAGGTGAAGGTCTGTCCCGCCAGCACGTTGTCCTGCGACCGGTCGAGTGTCTTGCAGATCTTGGCGTAGCCCGTGAGGGTCGCATTGGAGAAGAAGACGGTGCTCATTCCGTTTGGCGGCACGGACACCACCGCACTCTGGGTATTGAGATCCGAGCTTACGACCGCCGTCGAAGGAAACGAGGCCACGCTGGCCAGCGCATATGGGAATCTCGCCGTTTCGGTGATGCTGACATTCCCCGATGGAACGGTGAGGTCGTTGCACTGGTTGGTCAGAACGCTTTGAGCAGACGAGAAGCCGCCGGCCCCGGTCACATTGAAGTCGAACGAGCCGCTTACGAAATAGTCCGATGCCCGCTTACAGAGCTCGAGCGTCCCCGTTGACGGCGGCGGGGGCGTCGTGTCCGTGATCGTCAGCACCGTCAGGCCGGCGTTCACCCTTACAACAGCAAAATCGATATTCGACACCATACCCACGAGGGTGCCATTGGCGACGGTGAAGGCGGCGTTGACGTTAGGCACCGGCACGCCAGGTGATGCCGCCTGCTCTACGGCGAGCAAGGCTCCGGGGCTGGTGGAGTACTTGGCACCGCAGCCACCCGGGGGGGCCGAGGCGGTAAGCGTGTAGATCTCATGGAAGGAGCCGCTCCAGCTCGCTTCTTGGATCGGGAAGGTGGCGCCGTTCTGGCCGCCGTCTCCGGCCACATCGCACACTTGGAACTGCGCGCTAGTCGTCGCACCGTTCACAGCGCTGGCGGAGACAGAGCTTGCGCCAGCCACATGGTGGTGGCGTACAGCAGCTCCACTCGTGGACAACGAGAGAGTCAAGACTCCGAACATGGCAGCGGCAGCCGTCAAAACTGCAACAAAGCACGAAACCGCCCGCGACTTAACAGACCTCATGGGTACATTCCTCTCGCCTAGCGCCCCTCGGTCGTCGCCGTCTATGCATGTCCATTGCACAACCGCCGGAGACATAATCCCCATGCCTCGCAGCTCGGTCTAACCCAGGCTCTTCACGCCTCTTATTGTCGATGGGCTGATGCAATGATTTGGCC
>JADMIJ010000172.1 GCA_015478655.1 Acidimicrobiales bacterium
TGTTGACCGGCGCTCAGGATGACGACGTAGTGCCGGGTTGGCGCCGTTGAGGGTGCAGATCTCGACGGCGGCGGGCGAGTCGTGTTGACCGTGTTCGTCGGCGCCGCCACCGTGACGATCTTCAGGTCGGGGTAGGCCACGGCCCTCCCGCTGTGTCCTTGGCCGGAAGCGTGCGGGAGGGCCGTGTGATTGCGCTCGGAGGCGCGATGCTCACGGTAGAGACTGACGCCGCCGCGGTCGAGGAACGGCTGCGATCGGGGCGGTTGGCGTGTCCGAGATGCTCGGGCGTGCTGGCCGGGTGGGGCGTGGCTCGGGCCCGGTCGGTGCGTGGTCTGGACGGTCCGGTGCACCTGGTGCCGCGGCGATCGCGGTGCACCGGCTGTCGGGCGACGCATGTGCTGCTGCCGGTGCTGGTGCTGGCCCGTCGCGCGGATACCGCCGCGGTGATCGGTGCGGGATTGACTGCGAAAGCGGCCGGTGCTGGGCATCGGCTGATCGCCGCGTTGCTGGGTCGGCCACCGGAGACGGTGCGGGGCTGGCTACGGCGCTTCGGCGCCCGGGTCGAGGCGGTGCGGACGGTGTTCACCGGGTGGTGTCGCGATCTGGCGGCCGATCCGGTGCTGCCCGGGCCGGCCGGGTCGGCGTGGGCGGATGCCATCGCGGCGATCGCCGCCGCGGCCGCGGCGGCGGGCGCCCGGTTCTGTCTCGGCGAGGTGCCGCTCTGGCAGGTCGCGGTCACGGTCTCCGCGGCGGGGCTGCTGTTGCCGGGCTGGCCCGATTCCGCCGCCGGGAAGTGATCCACACGAGTTGACCCTGACGTGGGGTGCACGTCCTGGTTGATCATCGCCGCTTGTCCTGTCCTGGCAAGTGAGACGACGAGAAGCGAGGAGGTGGCTCCCCGATGGGAGTCAGACACGACGAGACAGCCCCACGATCGGAGCGGGCCCGGGCGATCGGGCTGTTCCGCTACCAACTCATCCGCGAGGCCGCTGATCCTGGGCTGTCGAGCAAGGCCCGGGGCCGGCTGGTCCGCGAGATCGCCGGGCGTGAGCACCTCGACCCGGCGGGGCGCCGCGTCCGGGTCTCCCGCGACACGCTGGACCGATGGATTCGGGCGTGGCGGCGAGGTGGGTTCGACGCGCTGGTCCCCTCGCCGCGTCAGTCCTCGCCGCGGCTACCGGTCGAGGTGATCGAGATGGCGGTCGCGCTCAAGCGGGAGAATCCGGCCCGCACCGCGACGCAGGTGCGGCGGATCCTGCGCACCGAGATGGGGTGGGCGCCCGGGGAACGCACCCTGCAACGCCACTTCGCCACCGACCCGCTGATCGCCGCGGCGCTCGGCGCGCTGGCCGCCGGCGGCCCGGGCAGCGAGGCGGTGTTCGGCCGGTTCGAAGCCGAGCGCCCAAACGAGCTCTGGACCGGGGACGCCCTGCACGGCCCCACCATCGCCGGACGTAAGACCTACCTGTTCGCCTTCCTCGATGATCACTCCCGGGCCATCGTCGGGCACCGGTTCGGGTTCTCCGAGGACACCGTCCGGCTGGCCGCCGCGCTGCGCCCCGCTCTCGGGTCGCGCGGGGTCCCGGACGGGGTCTATGTCGACAACGGCTCCGCGTTCGTCGACGCCTGGCTGCTGCGGGCCTGCGCCAAGCTCGGGATCCGGCTGATCCACTCCACCCCCGGCCGCCCGCAGGGCCGCGGGAAGATCGAGCGGTTCTTCCGCACCGTCCGCGAGCAGTTCCTCGTCGAGATCACCGGGGAACCCGCTGGTGACCCCACCAGCGACGCAGCCGTCGCGGGCCGGCACCTGGTCACCGATCTCGACGAGCTGAACCGGTTGTTCACCGCCTGGGTCGAGACCGTCTACCACCGCCGCGTCCACTCCGAGACCGGGGCGCCACCGCTGGCGCGCTGGCACGCCGGCGGCCCGTTCCCACTCCCCACACCCGCGGCGCTCGCCGAGGCCTTCCTCTGGGAAGCACAGCGAACCGTGACCAAGACCGCGCTGGTGTCGTTGCAGGGCAACACCTACCAGGTCGACCCGCTGCTGGCCGGGATTCGGGTCGAGCTGGTGTTCGACCCATTCGACCTGACCACCGTGGCCGTCCGGGTCCGCGGTGTTCCCGCCGGCACGGCGATCCCGCACCGGATCGGGCGCCACGCGCATATCAAGGCCCGACCCGAGACCCCACCCGAGCAGCCCGCGGCCACCGGGATCGACTACGCCCGCCTGATCGCGCAGGCCCACCACGCCGAACTCGCCGAGGGCGTCAACTACGCCGCGCTCAGCAACCCCGCCGGCAACCCGGCCAGCGAGCTGCCCGGCCAGCTCGACCTGCTCACCGGAGACGAGGTCGGCTCGTGATCGACCGCCTGCAAGGGTTCTTCGGGTTCACCCGCACCCCGTTCGGCCGTGATCTCGCCCCCGGGATGCTGCACCGCCACACCAGCCACGGCGAGGCCGTCGCCCGGATCGGCTGGTGCGTCACCGAGCACCGGATCGGGGTGATCACCGGCGAGGTCGGGGCCGGGAAGACCGTCGCGGTCCGGGCCGCGCTCGCCGCCCTGGACCCGACCCGACACACCATCATCTACCTGCCCAACCCGACCGTCGGGGTCCGCGGGATCCACCACCAGATCGTCGCCGCCCTCGGGGCGCGGCCGTTGACCCACCACGCCACCCTGGTCCCGCAGACCGTCGAGGCGCTCGCCGTCGAGCAGGTCGAACGCGGCCGCACTCCCGTCGTCGTGATCGACGAAGCTCACCTGCTCGATCACGCCCAGCTCGAGTCGATCCGCATGCTGACCAACCACGACATGGACTCCACCAGCCCCTTCGCATGCCTGCTCGTCGGACAACCAACCCTGCGGCGGCGGATGAAACTCGGCGTCCTGGCCGCGCTGGACCAACGGATCGGGCTGCGCTACGCCATGCCACCCATGACCAGCGAGGAGACCGGCAGCTACCTACGCCACCACGTCACGCTTGCCGGCCGGTCGGACACCCTGTTCTCCGACGACGCCGCCGCGCTGATCCACCAAACCAGCCGCGGCTACCCCAGAGCGGTCAACAACCTCGCGCTCCAAGCCCTCGTCGCGGCGTTCGCCGCGGACAAGGCCATCGTCGACGAGTCCTCCACCCGCGCCGCCGTCGCCGAAGTCACCGCCGAATGACCACCACACAAGCGGCACCCTGACGACCACCGCGCCACCCCGACGACCAGGCCCCGTCCGGCACCCCGCCGACGGGGCCTGCTCACGTCCCCGACATCCGCACCTTCAACGGCGCCGCCGTCTGCATGCTCAGCGGCGG
>JADMIJ010000173.1 GCA_015478655.1 Acidimicrobiales bacterium
GCGCTGGTGGACCTCTTCCTACGTCATGCTCCCCAGTTCAACGCGAAGAGCCGCAAATGTCGGTCGTCCAAGGTCCGATGCTGCGGCAGTCCGCCTGCGGACGGTCACGCATTCAGTGGTGGTAGCTCCAGTCCATCTGAGCATTGGCCATGTCGGTCACCCCGCGGCGCCGATGCACTGATAGGGATAGGCGGACGACCCAGGGCTCTTGGCGTACCGATGGACGATCGTCCGGTCGTCGACGGAGCCGTTGGTGCCGGCGCCCTTTCTGGCCATCAGCACGACTGCGACGCTCTGGATGTTGTCAACGGGACAGGATAAGACAGTACAGGTCAGAGGGGCCTGGACCTGATCCGGGGTCAGGTGGACCCGGTCTGGCGTGGTGTTGAAGACGTTGTACGTGAAGAGCGGCTGTGTCGGCGCTTCGCCACTCTGTTGGGACGGATCATTGACCACGCCGAGCACGTTGCTCAGGATCTTGTAGGTGATCGGGTACTGGCAGACGTTGGTCGAGGGTTGCCTGGTGACCGGACAGGTGGCAGTGCCGGCATTGATCGTGGGCAGGTACTCCCGGACCTGGAAGCTGCACAAGTTGCTGGTGGTGCAGCTGGTCGACGAAGTGTCCGAATTGCCGTTGGCATTCAGCTCCAGAGCGACGATCTGGGCCGGGCCTCCGGTAGTCCCAACAAAGGTGACATCATGGCCCCAGTACCCGACCCGCTGGATCGACCAGATCCTGGCGCCGTTCCGTCCGACTACCACCCTGGTGCAACCAGACGATGAGAACACGTCGTGAACAATGCCCACCTGAAACTGTGCTCCAGTGTCGAATGGGGTGCCTTCGTCGAGCGGGAGTTGCTCCCTTGGGTGCTGGAGGGTGTCGACCTTGGAAAGCGAACCGCTCGAGATCGCCCCGGGCCTGGCCGGACCACGGATCTGCGGATGTGTCGAGTCCCCAGCTCACCGTCGTGGAGGCCGACGACCATTTGGCTCAGCATCTGGCAGCACGGATGGCCGGTAGCACGGTAACCGTCATTCACGCTGACGCCACTCGATTGTCGTTCGAGTCGTGGCGATTCGACTGTGTACTGGCCCTCACCATGCTCCATCACGTACCATTCCTATCACTGCAGGATCCTCTGTTCGGTGAGGCGTGCCGGGTGCTGCGTCCGGGTGGTGCGTTCATCGGCGTCGACAGCCGTGACAGTGCGGCATTCCAGGAACCGCACCGCGACGACACTTGCGTCCCGATCGACCCGGGCATGCTCTCTGGCCGACTGGCGCCGGCTTCGTCGATGTCGCGGTCGACACCAACGACTACGCCACGCGCTTTTGTGGGCGCGCTCAAGCGATGGACTCCCCGACGGGACCGAGCGGCAGGATGACTATCAGGAACAGCAATGAGCTGAGGCGGTCCAATCCGAGGACCAAGCCAGAAATCTCACGGGCCTGATGTTCATAATCGTGAGGGATTTGTCCCAGTTGCCCCACTGGGGTGAAACGATCTGATCGCCTGGAGGACGACGGATACGGGTACTCGTCGGTCGCTCGACGCTCCGACGTGTTCAGGCGCGAATGAGGCGTCGACACCAAAGTCATGGGCCACGATGGGGTGAATGCCCGGGCCAGCGCTGCTGTGCCCACGAACCGCTCGGCAAAGGCGGTGGCACGCAGGGCACGAACAAGCGACTTGATCATTCTGATGCCCTCGGCACAAAAACAACCCGTGGCAGTTATGGGCCCTTTAGATGTTCCCAACAAGAACCCGCTGTCTAGCCCGGACAGAGCTCGGGATCTGCACTGTGCCGACCCCAACGACACTGGGCGCGGTCTCGAAGGTCTGGCACCGGATTACGATTGAGGCATGAAAGGAACAGTGACCGGCGGAGTCGCCATGCTCCTTGCGGCGATGGCGCTCTCGGCCTGTGGCATATCACAGAATGCGGCACCCTCAGCGAAGGCATCGCCTGCCGACACGTCGGCCCACCTAACCGCGGCGGTGACCGTCAGCCCCTCCAACGGGACAGCTGGTGTGGCACTAGACGCACCCGTGACCGTCACGACAACCTCTGGTCGCTTGACCTCGGTGCAGGTAACACCGACCGCTGGGGCGCCGCTCACCGGCGGCCTCAACGCTGCGGGCACCCAATGGACGTCTGTCGGCGCGCTGGGCGCCACGAGCAACTATGCGGTCACGGCTGTGGTGACGGGTCCCTCCGGCGCTACGGGGGCGGCGATCTCCAGTTTCACCACGCTCACGCCGACGGCCTTGGTTGGGGCAACCTTGTGGCCGGACACGGGTCTGACGGTTGGCGTGGGCCAGCCGATCGTCCTGCGGTTCAGTCAGCCGATCATCACCCCATCGAGCCGGCAGGGTTTGATGGCCTATTTGCACCTGTCGATGTCCAGTCCAGTTCCGGTAGGCGCCTACTGGTTCTCGCCCACCGAACTTCATCTTCGCCCGCAGAACTATTGGCCGTCCGGTGAGCAGATCGCGTTCTCCGATGCACTCGGGGGATGGGACGCCGGGAGTGGTGAATGGGGCCGGGGCAGCGACAGCATCACCTTCAGCATCGGCGACGCAAGGATTTCGACCGCCAACCTGGCCACGGACCAGATGACGGTAACGGACAACGGGCAGACTGTCGCCACTTATCCCATGAGCGCCGGACGGGACCGGTACCCCACGATGAACGGCACCCACGTCGTGCTGGACCGAGCAAGTCAAGTGCACATGATCTCCTCGAGCGTGGGTATCCCCGTCAACTCGCCGAATGGTTATGACGAGATCGTGTACTGGGACGTCCACATCTCCGATAGCGGCGAATATGTCCACGCGGCGCCGTGGTCGGTGGGTGCCCAGGGCAACACCAACGTGTCGCATGGCTGCATCAACCTCAGCTCGGCCAACGGCGAGCAATACTTCAACTTCAGCCGGGTCGGGGACATCGTGAACGTGGTCGGCGGACCGCGTCCTCCTGAACCCACTGATCATGGGGTCATGGACTGGTCGACCCCCTGGACATCTTTCACCCCGGTCGGCGTCTCGCAGCTGACCCCATCCGTGACGACACCCATCCCTTCGAAGTCGACTGCGATCCAACCGCCGGCCACACCAAGCGCGGGGTCCGGCCTTCGCAGCTGACGGCGACGTCATCGCTGTCGGCCCCGTGGCACGGAGGGATCGGGCGTTGCCGTTGCGCTGGAACTGTGGGACGCACGTATCCGGAATGCCGATTTGAGTCGCATTGGCTACGGCGTAACTGTTCAGGTGGGAACCGGAAGCCAAGCCTGACCATCGAACAGCCGAC
>JADMIJ010000046.1 GCA_015478655.1 Acidimicrobiales bacterium
CATGTCACTGGCAAAACCAGCGGTCAGCTGGTCCCATGTCGCTGGCAAACGACATTGCCGGGACCGGGCGTATACATGGGCTCCAATGTCGCCAGACCGTGGGGGTCGAGCTAGAGCCGGAGTGGGCGGCCATGAGCCCCGACACCATCGTTGGCGACGCCACTGCTCTGCCGTTCCCCGACGCCTCGTTCGACGTGATCGCCACGAGCCCTGCATACGGGAACCGACTGGCCGACCACCACGAGGCAAAGGACGGCAGCCGGCGACACAGCTATACCCACGATCTGGGTCGGCCACTCCATCCGCAAAACGCCGGGGCGATGCAGTGGAGCAAGGGGAAGGCGGGGGATGCCTACCGCGGCCTGCACCGCTCCGCGTGGTCAGAGGCAGTGCGGGTGCTGCGTCCCGGGGGTCAGTTTGTCCTCAACGTCTCGGACCACGTACGCAAGGGTGAGGTCCAGCCGGTCACGGCATGGCATCTTGACGCCCTCATTGCTCTTGGCCTCATTCTCACCGAGGTCCACGAGATCCCGACCCCGCGGCTCCGGTATGGGGCAAATGCCCGTGCCCGGGTGGGATTCGAGACGATCGCCGTACTCCGTAAGAGAGACAACCCCGGACCGAAGTCCGAGGTTGCCAGCGAGTCCATCTCCACAACGTCATCGCCGACCTCCATTGTAGCTGGTCGGCCCACAGGGAAGTCGATCAGCGATGGCACCCCGACCTGACCTTCCGCGCTCCCTCCGTCGCTCTGCGGACGCTCGGGCCGTTCGAGCCGCCCCGCCAGATCATCTGATCTCCGCTGCCGCAGCCGGCATCCTCACGCGGGCGAATACGGAACCTGGCACCCGGGGCCGCCAGGCCGTCGACCGTCTCACGTATCAGCGCCGGACCTCGCCCATCAAGCGCAAGTACCCGGATCAGAAAGCAAGGGAGCTGGTCGGCCATGAGCAGGCCAGCGTCCGCGAGCACCGGTCCATTTCGGTGCTCTTCGACCGCCCGGCCCCGTATGGGGTCCTGGAACAACCGACCCGGGGTGAAGCTTGGAGGGCGGGCCGCTACTTGAATCTGACCAGGCTGCTCGCCCAGGGCAAGATCACTCCACAGGCCTTCCGCCACCGGGTGGCGGGCTGGGCACCCATTCGTGGGGAGAATTTCCTGGCCGACCCCGATCGGGTGTTGGCCGTTTTGGAGGCCCGCCGCGCAACCGGGCTGGAGGTTTTTGAGTACCAGTCTGGGCGGCCAGCCTGATGCAAGCTTTCGACCAACGCTGTCCGTTCTGCGGGTGCCCGGCCGACCACCTTCACCATCCCACCGGGAGGGGTTCGGATGGCCGATACCACGATGCGTCTTTTGTCTGCCCTCTTTGTCGGCGCGAGCACATCGTGGAGCATCAGGGCTGGAACGTGGCCCACATCGGGGACGGATCCAAAGCAGATCACGCGGCCCTCCGTCTTCGTCGTACTGGCCACCTGCTGGTCCGGCTGGGTCAGCGCCATGGAACCAGTGTCGTGACCGTCCCGGCCATATTCATTCTCGGGCTGGGCCTGATGCTCCAGGACATTGCCGACGACCGGGAGCGGGGCCGATGAACCCGAAACGGCCCAACAACGAGAGTCGGCGGACGCGGGAGAGGCGGCAAGCAGAAGAGGCTGCTGCCCTGCGGATGGAATTGTCCACTCGTGGGGTCAATCTCCGGGGTTGGCCCGGTGGCAAGCCCATGGCAATCAAGCGACCACCCACCTACTCACCCCGTCTCGCGGAACGGGTCAGCCTGGTCATGGTGGCCGCAGCCGAGCTAGGCGCCATGCGGGAGACGTTTGGACTCGGGGCTTACCTCGTGATCGCTGGTCCATCGACATTGGACGCCGGGATCATTGTGTCTGACACCCTCGACGCCGAAGCACTCAAAGGAATAGAGACGTGGGCCAGGAACCATCGGGTTATCACCGCCGCGGGGTCACGTCGTTGGGCCGTGGTCACTGTCAGCCAGTTCTTCGACCCTCGGCGTGGCACCTTTGTCCAACGGACCTACAGCGGCAGCGGATGGTTCATCGGTGCGGACCTCGGCCGGGTATTTGGGCTGACCGCCGAGCACGTCGTACCCCGGCGTGGTCGCAATGCTGGGTCGTGGGAGATCTACCCGCCCGGATGGGGTTACATAGGCCCAAAGCAGAACGTGCGCAAGGCCTCGCCTCATCGTCCACCACTTCGGATCTCGTCCGGACGTACCGGGTGGCAAGTCGAGTTCGGCCCCGTAGAGCACGGGAACGGGAAGCAACGCAACGGCCAGTATTCCCGTGGGGACTTCCTCGACGTGCTCTCGCTCGCCGACTCCCAAGACGGGGACAGGGCGGCTGACTTCTCCCAGCACCGTGTGAATTTCGGACTCGCGCCTCATTCCATGCCCATCGCCGTCCCCGTTACCGGCGAAGGAGCACAGCAGATGGCTGACGCGGTGGCAGCCGTCCACGAGCTGGCCCTGGTCCTGGACGAGAAAGCGGCTGATTGGTTCACTACGGCTCAGGACCGGGCCGAAGGTCGGGGACGGATCGACCTCTGTCGCACGCCGACCCCGGGCACTCTGGCGGCCCAGATTCCGGCGCGTTTCGGGGTCCGAGCACCAATGGCCACATTCGACCTGACCGAAGAGGAGCACCTGAGGTGGGCAGAGAGCTTCCACGGTGGCTGGACCGATGCATGTCCCAAACTGCTCGGTACCCCGTTCCCGGCAGTGACGCTCGACGTGTCCTCCTGCTTCCCTCTCGTGGCCCACCTCATCGGCTGGTGGGAGGTGCTCTGTGCCGACGGGATCGGGCGGCAGAACAGGACCGACGCTCTGCGCCGGCTCTGCGAGAGATCGATCGCGGACCCGGCCGTGGTCCTTGACCCGGCTGTGTGGAAGCAGTTTGGCTGCTGTCTGGTGACGGTCCAACCGGATGGGGAGCCCTTCCCTGTCGAGGTCGAGGACAAGCACCGGCCCGACGGCCGGCTCGAAGTGGTCCCGCTCTATTCACCTGACCGCCCGATGCACTACTCGGCTCTTGACGTACTGGCCGCGGCGGTGCTCTCGGGGCAGGTGCCCGAGATCCTGTCAGCAACGGCCTACCGACCGATCGGCCACCAAACCAGTCTGCGCCTTCGCTTGCCCATGCTCCCGGGGCTCACCCTCACGCCGGAGGATGACCCAGCGGTTGAGCTGGTGGCCCGGCGCCGGAATGCCAAAGCAGCCGGTGACATCGTGCTGGGCGCCGAGCTGCGGGTTGTGGTCAACGCCCTGACCTATGGCAACCTCTGCCGGTTTGATCGCGAGCTGAGCAAGGTGGGCCAGACCTGGGTACGACGTGAACGGCCCGGACCACTCAACTGCATGCCCATTGCCTCGTCGGTCACCGCCGGCTCGCACTTGCTCCTCGCCGTGCTCGACCGGATTGTGAGGGACAAGGGCGGTCTCGTTGCCTACCGGGCCAGCGACTCATCCATCGTCCCTTCCAGCCCCCTCGGGGGGGAACAGCCACTTACTGGTGGCGGGGTGATACACGCCCTGTCGTGGTCTGAGGTCGACAGCATTGTGGCCCCATTCGATGCTCTCTCACCCGACCCCGAATGGACCGTATGGAAGGTCGACCGGGGAACGGAAACTGAACCAATGCAGGCCGTCATTTTCGGACCAAACCGTCATGCCGAGGTAGTCGGTGATGAGGTGGTCGATCTGACCGAAGCCCAACTGGGAGGGGTCTATTCGGACCCACCGAGCATGAGGGGAAGAGACGGCAAGATTCGGGCCTGGTCCCTCCCTGCCGTGGCTCGTGAAGTTGCCTATGCCGTCGACCGCAACCAGGATCCAGACAAGGCCGTTCGGCCCGATGCTCTATGGGACGCGGGGTCGGTCTTGGCCTTCCCTGCCCTGCGCCGGCTCAGTGCCAGGACGCCCGAGATGGTGAGGCTCTTGCCGTCAGCGCTTGGGCCAAGGCCGGGCACTCGCTATGCGGAGGCCAGCGAAGACGAATGGAGCCTCTCATCATGCGGTCGCATCGTGGTCGCCTTCGACCCCGGCGGTGCGCTGGATGACTGGTCAAGCCTTGGTTGGGTCGACAAGCACACCGGGGAGCCGGTCCGGGTCACCACCGACACATTGAACCGCAATGCCGTTGCCGTCGAGTCCCTCGACCGTCGGGCCATTCAGTGGTCCCGTCGGCCATTGGGCGAGCCCATCGAGTCAGTCACCGTAAACGCCGATCTCCTGTCCCACCGTGGCCTTGTGTCTGGAGTCCTCGACGCCAATGGGGATGGGATTGGAGGCTCCGATCTGTGGAACCGGCGGGTCGTTTACGACGAGAGCAACGCTGCGGCCTTCGTCGTGGCCGAGGCTGACCGCCTCGGCCCATCAGCCTTCGCCGGTCGGTACGGGGTACCCATCAGCACGGCCGAGAAGCTGTCGGCAGGCAGGGCGCCGGGCCGGGGCACCGTCCACAAGGTGCTCGCTGCTGTCGGGCCGGACGGCAATCGAGCATGTGCGCTCGACGGCTGCACCGAGCCGGTGTCCCGGACCAATGCCATCTTCTGCTGCAAGGCCCATCGGGACCGGGCATTCAGGCAGCGTCGGCAGGCCGAGCGGGAGAGACTGCTCAGTGCCCCCAAACGGCCACGGAAGGCAGCATCCGATCCGTTCGCCGGCCTTCCCCGATGCGTCCGGTGTGAGGCCGTCATGGCAGGCACCGCCGACCGCGGTGATGGCGTGTGCTTCTCCTGTGACGAGGAGGGGGTGGCATAGATGACCGTGGCCCCTCCCGAGGCGATCGCCCTCAATGACGTGGTGACCGCTCATCAGGAGACTCTCTGGATGCCAGACCCCAGCACCCTTCTGGTCACCCTTGCCACCGTGGTCGGAAATCGGATGGCCGGTGATCCCATCTGGCTGATGCTCATTGGCGCTCCATCCTCTGGCAAGACCGAGATCGTGGAGTCCTTCGCAGAACTGCCCGAGGTGCACTGGCTCAGCAGCACGACCAAGGCCGGACTACTGAGTGGGGCGGTCGGCGAGGGTGGCACCGGTGGCCTGCTGTGCACGATCGGCGATCGCGGGCTGCTCATCATCAAGGACTTCACCACCATCCTGTCCGAACATTCATCAACCCGGAATGAGGTGCTGGCCATATTTCGGGAGATGTTCGAAGGCAAGTTCGACAGGGCTGTCGGGACCGGCGGCGGCGTTGTCCTGAGATGGCGGGGCCACGTCGGGTGTATCGCCTGCACTACCCAGGCCGTCGACCAGGTGAGCATGGCCGCGTTCGGTGAGCGGTGGGTACGGTGGCGACTCCCAGCCACCAGCCACGATGACCGGTTCCTTGCCGGGCTGACCGCCCTGGAAAACCAGGGCAAACAGCAAGACCAGCGTGCCAAGCGGCAACGGGTAGTGGCCGACTTTCTCGCCAACCTGGCTATTCCTGACCTGCCCCCGCCACTCACGTCACGCGAGCAGGAGCGGCTTGGCCTATTGGCCGACCTCGGTACCCGGTGCCGCAGTGAGGTGACCCGAGATGGGGGCAGCGGCGATCGGATCGAACTGATCCCCGACCCCGAGGAACTGCCCCGACTCATCTCGGAGCTGGCCCAATTGTCCGCGGGACTCACGGTAATCGGCGTGGGCGACGAGGACCGTTGGCGGCTTCTGGTGGGCTGCGCGTTGGGAGGCATGGAGAGCCTACGCCGGCAGGCCGTCGACATACTTCTCGGCGCCCCCAATGGCCATACCACTGCAACGATCGCCGCACGGGCCGGGTTGCCACGAACCTCTATGCACCGGCACCTGGAGAACCTCACCGCATTGGGTGTGCTCGACAGGATCGACGGCCCGCCGGAGATTTGGTTCACGTCAGACTGGCTGCGGGACCGCTGGACGGCCGTAAGTGGGGAGGGGCTGTGATGCCCGAGCGGCCCGCGGACAAACACAGACTGACTAAGCCCACGATCCGTCGACGGCGCCGATTCCCCGCCCCCTTTGACCGGTCGCTCTCGCTTGAATACCAAAAGGCCTATGACGTGACCCCGGAGGCCGCCGATTTACTTGTGGCCATATGGCAGAGCGACCCTGAGGACCTGGCCATGGCGGCCCTGGTGCTGACGGCCACCACGGACGCCTTGGAGGCCGGAGCGGGAACCGCCGATCAGAAGGACATAGAGGCCAGGGTCGACGCCCTACGCCGGAAGACGGATAACCCAAGTGGTCTCGACCTATGGCGAGCCATCGCCCGGGATGTTGTCCTGAGGGAGAAGGACTGATCCTATGGGGACCATCCGCCACAGGTCACCCGAGAACCCTGCCACCCGGGCCAGTACCGACACGAAGGCTTCACTATGCACGATGGCCGGATGGTTGGAGGGGAAAACAGGGGTGGTCGGCTCTGACATAGGGACCTCTCAAGGGCGGGGGAGCGGAGGTAATCGTACCTCCGGCCAAAGGCGGACCAACAGGGTATGTCGGGGCATTCGATCAAAGCTCCGGAACATAGAGCGTGCCCTGAGGATGCCTCACCGATTCCTCGGCCACTTCCGCTCCTGCGACGGTCGGTGGACGGTACGGGAGAAGGGATGAGCCGGTGAGGTACTACCCCGTGGAGTGTCCGAAGTGCGGGCACGCTTGGCAATCTCGATCCGAAAGCGGCCGTACTCAATGCCCGCGTCCGCCCACCGGTTGCGGAAGTCGGGTCTATGTCCCCCTTGCCGTCAGACAGGCGGCAGCCGAGGGCATGGAGAGGCGGCAATTGGCCCCCTCCTGCCAACCGAGCCCAAAGCCGGCCCCTGAGAGCCCTGTGGCGTCTGTAGCGTCCACTCATAGCCCCCCAACCGCTCGCGGGACCCTGCCTGACAGGACTGGTGGAATCACTTACATAGATGCCGCCTCCCGGGCCGTGAACCTTGTTGCCGCGTTCATGGGGATGGGGTCACCAGACCCGCCGGAAACCGAACCGGAGATACAGCCGAATCCGATTGCACCGTCGGCGCCCCCTTCACCGCCGGTCCCGACACAGGTAACCCCTCAGCCGGAACCGGCCGACTGGAGCCAGCCCCATCCCTATGTCTTGGAGGTGAGTTGCGGCTGCCCATGCTGGTGGCACAACACGGACCCACCAGCCGTGGTCCAATGCCCTCGACATGGTCCGGTGACGGTTCGCAGCATGCACTCGTCGGATGCCGGCTCAGCGCCATCGGTGCCATTGCCGTCCTCGATTTCTGAGACTCCGGACTACTTGGTATGACGCTCACCCAAGGCGGACTGAACGGATGTACCCGCAGCACATCTCGGGTGTGACGGAACCTGGCGGAACAATCCAGGAACCCCGCGACTAGGGCAACCAATGGGGATCCCGCGCACTCAGGTTAAGCCCGTCCTTCCGATTGTCGATAACAACTTCCAGTACATCTCCGGACCGCTTGCGAGGCAACGATGGGCGAATATACGAAGAGCCGACTGACGATAGACATCTATCCGGATATTTCGAAGAGATCGACGAAGTTGCTGGCCGAACTCGTTCGACAAGTAGCCGACCAGATCGAAAACCACAGCAATTTGGATCGGCACACGGGTCCCGTAGTGGAACTGACAGGGATTGGAGACAACGTTGGACGCTGGAGGTGGACCCCACACAAGATTCGCTGGTAACGCATCCGTCAGGATTGGGCTTGAAGCAGTTTCAACAACATAGAAGAAAGCCGCCCTCTCAGTAGAGGAATTCTCGGCTCTGTGGGTGGTGCCAACCGTCCACCTCCGTGCTTCTGTGGCTCTAGAAGTGATTCCGTTTGGTCTGGCCTTCTATGATTTGCTCATGGCTGCGGAAATCATGGGGGTACCCGACCGATACAGGCGCTACGACGCTGAGGAGCCAATCGACGCGTGTCCGAACTGCGGCCAGTCATCCCGGCTGCGGCGTCATGACCGGCGGGTTGTGTGGCCAAAAATCACCCACAACCTGGCCCCTCTGTTCGATCCGTATGCCATGGAGGAAGTGTGGGAGTGCCTGCTTTGTAAGAAGTCCATGATTATTGTGCGGACTTTCGAGGCGGGTGAGAACCAGGAGCGTGAACCGGTCGCAGCCAGCATCCTGTATCCCGTTCTTCCCCCAAAGACTCTGCAAGATGAAGCCCCCGCTGCTGTGACGTCACTGTACCGGGAGGCATCGGTTGCGGAGAACGCTGGGGCGTTGCGTGGGGCAGCCGCCCTCTATCGTGCTGCCGTCGAGCAACTCCTTACCGACCTGGGTATCCCAGATGGAAAATTGGGGAGACGCATCGAGCAACTCGCAGACCGGGGTGTCGATGTTGACGTCGTGACCTCATTTCATGAGGCGAGGTTGCTCGGCAACTGGAGCCTCCATGATGGGGTGGAGTTCTCGCCCGAGGAAGTAAGTGACGTAGCCGAACTCATTGTTGAAGCCACCGAAGAGTTGTATGTCATCCCGGCGAAGCGTGAAGAGATGCGGGCCGCACGTGCTGCTCGCCGTACCAAGGACACTCCATCCACATCTGGTTAGCAGGCAATTCGGTGCGAAGACTATTGGGAGCTGCAGGCATCGGGGTGGCACTTTTGGCGGTGGGGTGTTCATCGGCGTCGGCCAATGCGGTTTCTGAAGTCCGGGCAGCATGCGGCCACGGGTTACCAGGGGCCACGGGCGGCAATGGCAACGAAACCTGGGGCGAGATTCTGGCGACCTACCAGGCGGCGCAGATGGATTCAGCAAAGGCG
The DNA here is from genome assembly GCA_015478655.1 of Acidimicrobiales bacterium. Lineage (GTDB taxonomy): Bacteria > Actinomycetota > Acidimicrobiia > Acidimicrobiales > RAAP-2 > Bog-756. The sequence goes on from JADMIJ010000046.1 coordinate 8,744, forward strand.
GTTGCAGCGGACCCTCGATGGGACTCGCTCAACAGTGCGTATGGCACCTTGATTTCGGCATGGGGCGCACTGGTAGCGATAACCGGACCTGATATTACGAACAACGACAGCTCCACGAACGTTGTGGCTCAGGCCGACGCCGGTCAGATTGCTGCTTCTCGGGCACAGTGGTCCGGTCCGGCTGGACAGGCTGAGGCGACAGTGCGGTCTCAATGCGCTATCGCAAAGGCGTCATAGGTGTGACGTTAGTCACCCCACACACACCAACCCACTAATCCGCCGCGCGTCGACTCTGTAGCCCCCTCCCTCTAAACGCCCGCTGGCCCCTGGCCCCTGGTGCCCCGGCCCTCCCCGCTTCCGGTGGCCCTCCCGCCGGTCTCCCCTGGCCGGTCGCCCCGGCCCGTCGGGGCCTCTCCGTGCGCGGCGGTTTCCTGCCGCCCCTGCCTGTCGTCTCCCTCTCTCCCCAAGACCCAATTTTTGGTGCCCTCGGCAGGACTCGAACCTGCGCACACGGCTCCGGAGGCCGATGCTCTATCCGCTGAGCTACGAGGGCGGGTGTCTGCGGCGATCGCCGTCGGATGGACCCGGTGAACTCCACGCCGAACGCCCAACTGTAGTGCCGCCACCGGTTCGGACCCGAAGCCTTGCCGGCTGTGGTCGTTCGAGGACGTATCCTCACTGCAGCATGTCGACCCGTGAGCACCTCGCCACTGCCGTGAGCCGCGCTGTCGCCGACGTCGCCGCACGTGACGGGCTCGACCTGAGTGTCGAGCCCGGCTCCGTCCACCTCGAGCGCCCAGCCCGACGCGAGCATGGTGACTGGTCGACCAACATCGCCCTGGTCACGGCCAAGCAGGCTGGCACCAACCCTCGGGCTCTGGCGTCCGCACTCGTTGACCAGCTGAACGCCCAGCCGCCGGCCCACACCGTTTCCATTGAGATCGCGGGACCCGGATTCATCAATTTCCGGCTCGACGACGGGTGGTTGCACGACGCCCTGGAGGAGCTCCTGACCGAGGGCGAGGACGCCTTTGCCCGACCGGACGTGGGCCACAGCGAGCGCGTGCAGATCGAATTCATCTCCGCCAATCCGACCGGCCCGATCCACGTGGGCAACGGGTGGTGGGGCAGTTACGGCGACGCGCTGGCCCGGGTGATGGCCCGTGCCGGGTATCAGGTGAGCCGGGAGTACTACGTCAACGACACCGGCGGACAGATCAGAACGCTCGGCGAGAGCTTGCTGGCTCGGCACCACGGCCAGGTCGTGCCGGAGGGCGGCTACCACGGCGACTACGTGGCCGAGTTGGCGCTCGCCTATGACGGTCCCGATGAGGTCACCGCGGCAGGCCGGTGGGCTGCCGACCGGATTCTGGACCTCATCAGGAACTCGCTGGCCTCGGTCGGCATCACCTTCGACGAGTGGTACAGCCAGGCGTCCATCGAGGAGAGCGGTGCTGTCGACGAGACCATCGCCCTGCTGGACGCAAAGGGCCTGGTCTTCGAACAGGACGGGGCCACGTGGTTCCGTGCCACCGAGCTCGGCGACAGCCGCGACCGTGTCCTTCGGAAGTCGGACGGCGATGCCACCTACCTGGCCGGCGATCTCGCCTACCACCGCGACAAGTTCCTGGTGCGGGGGTTCGACAGGGTCATCGACGTGTTCGGTGCCGACCACCACGGTCAGGTCGCCAGCCTGATGGCAGGCATCGAGGCCCTCGGTGTCGATCCCGGGCGCCTCGAGGTGAAGCTGGGCCAGATGGTCTCGCTGGTGGACGGCGACGAGACCGTGAAGATGGGCAAGCGGGCCGGTAACGCCATCTCGCTCGACTCCCTGGTGGCCGACATCGGGCCCGATGCCACCCGGATCCTCAGCCTGATGACGTCGCTCGATCAGGCGAGCACCTTCGATCTGGCCGCCGTCAGGGAGCAGTCGGTGGAGAACCCGGTCTTCTACGTACAGATGGCCAGTGCCCGCATCGGCGGGGTCGGCCGCAAGGCATTGGAGCGCGGCGTGGTCCGGGCGCCCCTCTCCGAGGTCGACCTCTCACTCCTCACCCACGAGCGCGAGCTCGACCTGATCCGGTGCCTCGAGGAGCTCCCCGAGGTGGTGGCTGATGCCGCCATCGATCGAGCTCCGACCAAGGTCACCGCCTGGGTCCGCCGGCTGGCCACCTGCTTCCACGGCTTCTACCATGACTGCCCGATCTTGGCCGAGGACGTGGACCCCGCCCTGACCCAGGCCCGCCTCTGGCTGGTCGAGGCGACCCGGATCGGGCTCGCCATCGGCCTGGGTCTCCTGGGCGTGACGGCTCCGGAGGCAATGTGAGCCAAACGTCTGGGGGTGCGGCCCCGCCGACCCAGGGCGATCCGACCGCCCCTGTGTTCCCCGGGCTGTTCCCGATGACCTCGGAGGTCGACGCGTCCGGCCGGCTGCGAGTCGGGGGCATCGACGTGATCGACCTGGCCGAGCGGTTCGGCACTCCGCTGTTCGTCTATGACGAAGCCCACCTCCGGGCCCGGTGCCGCGACGCGGTGGAGGCTTGGGGCGACGGCGTGGCCTACGCCACCAAGGCGTTCCTGTGCGTGGCCATGGCCCGACTGGCCAACGAGGAAGGCATGTACCTCGACGTCTCCACAGGCGGCGAGCTCCATGTCGCGCTCCTGGCCGGGGTCCCGGCCGACCGGCTGGTCCTCCACGGGAACAACAAGTCGGACGAGGAGCTGGCGGCAGCCCTCGCAGTCGGCGTCGGGCGGATCGTGATCGACTCATTCGACGAAATCGACCGCATTGAGAGGTTGCTGTCGGACCCGCTTCGGTTCGATCAGACGCCATCGGCCGCCTCCGGGCGGCCGACCCTGCCGCAGCGGCCCAAGGTGCTGGCCCGGATCACCCCGGGAGTCGAAGTGCACACCCACGAGTTCGTCCGTACCGGACAGGACGATTCGAAGTTCGGGTTCGGTCTGGCCTCAGGAGCAGCGGTGCGGGCGGTCGATCGGCTCTCGGAGCTCGCCCGTCACGGGGTGGTCGAGTTCGTGGGGATCCACGCCCACCTGGGGAGCCAGGTCTTCGCTCTGGCCCCCTTCGTGAAGGCCATCGAGGTGCTGGCCGGGTTCTTCGCTCCGCTGGGACTGCCCGAGCTGGTGGTCGGTGGAGGCCTCGGCGTGCCGTATGTGAACGGAGAAGAGGCACCGCCTATGGCCCAGTGGGCGTCGTCGGTCCGGCTGGCCTGTCGGAACGCCGGCATCGCCGACTCGGTGCGGGTGACGGCCGAGCCGGGGAGGGCGATCGTGGCATCGGCTGCCATCACCCTCTACCGGGTTGGGACGGTCAAGGACGTACCCGGGCACCGGACCTACGTCTCGGTGGACGGAGGGATGAGCGACAACCCCCGTCCCGTGCTCTACGGCAGCGGCTACGAGGCCTTTCTCCCCCGCGAAGCGGGCGCGGCCCGTCCCGTCCCGATCCGCGTGGTGGGCAAGCACTGCGAAACCGGTGACGTCCTGGTGTCGGAGGCGTATGTCCCCGAGGACCTGGCGGTGGGTGACATCCTGGCCACGCCGGTGACCGGAGCGTACGGACACTCGATGGCGTCCAACTACAACAAGGTGCCACGTCCGGCCGTGCTCTTCGTGGCCAACGGCGAGGCCCGAACGGTCGTCCGGCGCGAGACGTTCGACGATCTGGTGCGCCTCGATCTCTGACTCGTTCAGGTCGGGACGTCGAGCTGGCGGTGGAGCCGGGTGAGGGCCATCGTCTTGATGAGCCAGCGGCCGCCGACCTTCACGTACGTCTCGGTGTAGTGGCCGTAGCCGTGAAGATGGCTGAGGGGGCTGCCCTCCGGCCACCAGATGCGGTCCTCCATGGCCCACACTCCGGTGGCGGTGGTGGGGGAGGTGAGCTCCACCTCGGGCATGTGCCCGTGATGGACGGTGGTGGCGCGCTCGAGCATCGTGCGCAGGAAGGGAATGTATTCGCTCACGCCACGAGTGATCCGGCCGCCCTCCCCGGTCATGTCGATCTCCACGTCGTCGGCGAACACCTCGGCCAGGCCTACCCAGTCCTTCGTGTCCATCAGCCGGAAGTACCGGGCCTTCAGCAGTTTGATGGCCTCGATGTCGCCGGATTCAGTCACCAGAGCGTGTCGTCCGAACGCATCGCCGCAGTCTACGCACGGCCTCTTCGAGTCTCGACCTCGTTGCCTTCTCCGGTCAGGCGGTAGCGTGACCTGAGTGACCCCGGCATCCCCCTCCGAGCGTGTCGTGCGCGTCGCCGTCCTCGGGTGCGGGACGGTTGGCACCGCCCTCGTCCGCATCCTCCAGGACCGCTCGGATGCACTTGCTGTCCAGAGCGGCGCCCGACTGGAGGTGGCGGGAATCGCGGTCAGGGACCTGGCCCTCGAACGCGCGCCGGGTATTCCCCGCGGCCTGCTCACGACCGGTGCCGCGGAACTGGTGGCTGACCCATCCGTCGACGTGGTGGTGGAGCTCATCGGGGGGACGGACCCTGCCGAGAGGTTGGTGAGGAACGCCCTGGAGCTCGGGAAGCCGGTGGTCACAGCCAACAAGGCCCTGTTGGCCTCACCCGAGGGCGTGGCCTTGCGCAGCCTGGCCAAAAAGCACGGGGCAGATCTGCTCTATGAAGCCGCGGTGGCGGGAGCCATACCCCTGGTCCGCGCCCTCCGGGAGTCACTGACCGGCGAGCGGATCCATCGCGTGATGGGCATCGTCAACGGGACCACCAACTTCATCCTCACCAAGATGGGCGAGCAGGGCGCCGACTACGCCGATGCTCTGGCCGAGGCGCAGGCGCTCGGGTTTGCGGAGCGTGATCCCACCGCGGATGTGGAGGGATTCGATGCCGCGGCAAAGGCGGCCATCCTGGCCGGGGTGGCATTCGGCTATGACGTCGCCAGCGCCGATGTCATGCGCGAGGGAATTACCGCCATCCGGGCCGTGGACGTCGAATTTGCCGACCGGCTCGGGTATGCCGTGAAGCTCCTGGCCGTCGTCGAGCGGACCGGTGACGACGCCCTCTCGGTGCGGGTTCATCCGGCCATGGTGCCGAAGTCGCACCCGCTGGCGGGGGTACGCGGTGCCTTCAACGCCGTGTTCATCGAGGGGGAAGCCGCCGGGGAGCTGATGCTCTACGGCCAGGGGGCGGGCGGTCTCCCCACCGCCAGTGCGGTGGTCGGCGATCTCATCGACGCCGTACGCAACCGGCTGGCCGGGACCACGGCACCCTCACCCGATCGCCAGCCGGCCAGGCTCCTCCCGGAGTCCGAGTTGCGGACCCAGTGCTACGTGAGCCTCCAAGTTACCGATCGTCCCGGTGTCCTGGCCGCGGTGGCCAAGGTGTTCGGTGACAACAATGTGTCGATCCGGTCGATGGAGCAAGAGGGGTACGCCGGCGAGGCGCAATTGCTGTTCCTCACTCACCTCACCAGCGAGGGGGATATGCGGTCCACCCTCGCCGCGCTGTCGGACCTGGACGCGGTGGAGAGGATCGGAGGGCTGATGCGCATCGTGGGTGAGCCGGAATGACGACGCCCGGGCGCACCGGCTTTTGGGGCGGCGTCATCGAGGAGTACCGCAGTTTCCTTCCTGTGTCGGACGCCACGCCGGTGGTCACGCTGCTCGAAGGCGGAACGCCGTTGCTCCCGGCTCCCCGGCTCTCTGCCCGGGTCGGCGCACGTGTGATGCTGAAGGTGGAAGGTGCCAATCCCACCGGTTCCTTCAAGGACCGGGGGATGACCGTGGCCATCTCCAAGGCTGCCGAGGAGGGGGCCAAGGCCGTCGTGTGTGCGTCGACCGGCAACACCTCGGCATCGGCGGCTGCGTTCGCGGCCCGTGCCGGCCTCACGTGCGCGGTCCTGATACCGGAAGGTCACATTGCCTTGGGGAAGTTGGCGCAAGCGCTGATCCATGGAGCGCGGGTGTTGCAGGTACGGGGCAACTTCGACCAATCCCTCACCATCGTGCGCCAGTTGGCAGAGCGGGCTCCTGTCACGGTCGTCAATTCAGTCAACCCCTACCGGATCGAGGGCCAGAAGTCAGGAGCGTTCGAGATCGTGGACGCGCTGGGGGATGCTCCCGAGGTCCATTGCATCCCAGTGGGCAATGCCGGGAACATCACCGCCTACTGGAAGGGTTATCTGGAGTTCAAAGAGGCCGGGCGCTCCACCCGTCTGCCGCGCATGCTCGGCTTTCAGGCCGCAGGAGCGGCACCCATCGTCGAAGGCCATCCGATCGAACACCCGGAAACGGTTGCAACCGCCATCCGGATCGGCAATCCCGCCGGTTGGTACGGTGCGACCTCGGCGGCCTCGGAATCCGGCGGCGGGATCGCCGCCGTGACCGACGAAGAGATCCTGGCGGCGTATCGGTTTCTCGCCGCGGAGGAGTCGGTGTTCTGTGAGCCGGCGTCGGCCGCGTCGGTGGCCGGCCTCATCAAGACCGGCCTGCCCGACGGCGTCGGTGCAGGTGCCACCGTGGTGTGCGTCCTCACCGGGCACGGATTGAAGGACCCGGACATCGCCATCAGTCAGATCTCGGTGCCGACGGTGGTGGACGCCGACCTCGGTGCCGTGCTGGACGAGTTGTCGCTGTAGTACCCGTTCGGGCCCGTATGGTGACGTCTCGGTCATGGCCCGTGAGGTCTCTCGACCCTCGCCGGGGCCTCCCGGGGGAGGGTTGTTGCCGGAGTGGTCAGCGCCCTGTAGTATGGGTGAACCTTCGCTTCCACAACACGCCCGTTCGGGCCTGTGGGCGAGACCTTCTGGTTTGTGTCTGACGACGCGATCAGCTCGCACTTGGCGTCGGGGGGAGTACCACACGAGAGGCGATCTCGAAACTGGCAACTCCCCACCCCTGATTCCCTGGCAGATGGAGTCAATCCACCTGCCAACGAGGACATTCGAAACGAGGAAGCCGATGACTGCCGAACAGCAGCTCGAGCGCTCGGTGTTGGAGGGCAAGGAGCGGGATGAGCTCCAGGCCATCGCGCAGGCTCTGTCTGTGAAGACCAACACCAGAACGAAAAAAGCGGACATGATCGATGGCATTCTCAAGGCCACCGGAGTCTCCGTGGACGACAACACATCACCCAACCCGACAGTGTCCGGCGTGGACGGCGGCCCGGCGTCCAACGGTGCGGCCTCGCCGAATGGATCTGCCGCCGGCAGCCGTCGGGGCACCCGGCCCAACGCCTCCTCGGAGGGCACGGCCGAGGACGGCGGGACGAGGTCAGACGAGGGGGAGCTCTCGGAGGGCTCATCCGATCCTGACGGCTCCGACAGCTCGGGCCGTCGTCTGGGCCGGCGCAGGCCGGCGGTGCAGACGTTCAGTCCGACCGATGACGTCGATCAGTCAGGGTCGACCATCGAGCTCGACGACGATTTCGACTCGACGCCGGGTTCGGACAATGGCACCGAAGGCGACGAGCCGGGTGGTCCAGGACGATCCACGGGCCACCAGGGCGGTGACGGAGCTCGCCAAGGATCGCAAGCCGGTGGTGGCCAGGGAAGCAACCAAGGCAACAACCAGAGCAACCAGAGCACTCGCAACAACCGCAACAACCAGAACAATCGCAACAGCCAGGGGAACCGCAACAACCAGGGGAACCGGAACCAGGGCGGCGGCAATGACGACATGGGCAACCGCCGCAGCAATCGGCGTCGCCGCGGTCGTGAGCGCCAGGGCGGAGGTGCCGAGGGTGATCTCCAGGGTGTCGGCGGAGGTCAAGACCAGCAATACCAAGGCGAGCTCATCCCGGTGCGGGGCCTCCTCGACCTGAGGGACGAAGGGTACGGATTCTTGCGGTGCGAGGGATATCTAGCGTCCGCCAAGGACGTGTACGTCTCGATCAGCCAGGCCCGCCGGTTCGCGCTCCGCAAGGGTGACAGCATCGAAGGGTTCTGCCGCCCGGCCGGAAGCACCGAGAAGTTCCCGGCGCTGCTCCAGATCGACACGGTGTCCTCGATGGACCCTGAAGCGGCGCGCAACCGGCCACGCTTCGAGGATCTCACCCCGTTGTTCCCGGACGAGAAGCTGAGCCTCGAGATGCCGGGTGAGCAGGAGAACATGACGGTCCGCATCGTCGACCTGTTGTCGCCGATCGGCAAGGGCCAGCGGGGCCTGATCGTGTCGCCTCCCAAGGCCGGAAAGACCACGGTGATGAAGCACATCGCCCACTCGATTGAAGCCAACAATCCCGATGTGCACCTGATGGTGCTGCTCGTCGACGAGCGACCCGAAGAGGTGACCGACATGCGCCGGTCGGTGAAGGGTGAAGTAGTCGCCTCCACGTTCGACCGTCCTTCGGAGGAGCACACCGCAGTGGCGGAGTTGGCCATCGAGCGGGCCAAGCGCCTGGTCGAGGGCGGCCGTGACGTTGTGATCATCCTCGACGGGATCACCCGGCTCGCCCGCGCCTACAACCTGGCCCAACCGGCCACCGGTCGGATCATGTCCGGCGGAGTCGACTCGGGGGCCCTGTATCCGCCCAAGCGATTCTTCGGCGCCGCCCGGAACATCGAAGAGGGTGGCTCTCTCACCATCCTGGCCACGGCTCTGGTGGAGACCGGTTCGAAGATGGACGAGGTGATCTTCGAGGAGTTCAAGGGCACCGGCAACATGGAGATCCGACTCGACCGGAGGTTGGCCGAACGGCGGTTGTACCCGTCGATCGACGTCAATGCCAGCTCGACGCGTCATGAGGAGCTGCTCTTCGATCGGTCCCAGCTCCAACAGGTGTGGAAGCTGCGCCGGGTGCTCAACGCCCTGGCCAACGAAGGCAGTGCGGCGGCCGGCCTCGAGTTGCTCATGGACAAGATCCGCACCACCAAGAGCAACGACGAGTTTCTGGCCGAGATCGCCAAGGGGCCCGCTACCTGACCTGACTCGGGGCGGGCTGGACCAAGCCGGGACTCACACTGGGCAGCCAGCCGCCTGAACCGGTTGTACGACCGAGTCCGGTACACTCTGTCCGCTGCGATTCGGTCATCCGACACCGATATGCCGCCACCAACAGGAGATTCCCATGAAGACTGACATCCACCCTCCCTACGTCGAGGCATCGGTCCGTTGCTCGTGCGGCAACACCTTCACCACTCATTCGACCAAGTCGGAGATCCACCTCGAGCTGTGCAATGAGTGTCATCCGTTCTTCACCGGAAAGCAGAAGCTGGTGGACTCCGGGGGTCGCGTCGAGCGCTTCCAGCGTCGCTATGCCAAGACGGGATCCCGCAAGAAGTCCGCGGCCCCGCGTGCGTCCTCCTGATCGGATAGTCGCTCCCTCCCCGACCCTTCCCCCCTCCTCGGGCCGAGAGTTGCCCGGCGGGACCTGAGGCGTCGCGCCTGGTTGCCACTACCCTTGGTCCGTGTTCCACGACGTATTCCACGATCGCCTGACGGAGCTCGAGCAGGAGTACGAAGGAGTCCTCGCCGAGCTCAACGATCCGACCCTCTCGTCGGATCCGCGCCGCCTGCGCCAGGTTTCCCAACGTCATCGCGACCTCAAGGAAGTAACCGACGGGTGGCATCGTCTGCAGGCTGCCGAGTCCGATCTCGACGCAGCTCGCGAGATGTTCGACGATTCCTCAGGCGACCAGCGTGAGCTGGCCCAGCTCGAAGTGGTCCAGGCCGAAGAGGAGATCGCCCGTTTGGAGGAGGAGCTCCGGCTCCTTCTGGTGCCGCGTGATCCGAATGCCGGACGGAATATGATCATGGAGATCCGCGGAGCCGAGGGAGGCGAAGAGGCCAACATCTTCGCCAAGGATCTGTTCGAGATGTACTCGCGCTACGCCGCCAACAAGGGGTGGAAAGTCGAAGTGCTCTCTTCCAGCCCGTCCGAGCGGGATGGATTGAACGAGGTCACCTTCCTGGTCAAGGGAGACGACGCCTGGCAGCGGCTCGAGCACGAGGGTGGTCCGCACCGAGTCCAACGGGTGCCGGTGACCGAGTCCCAGGGCCGAATTCACACCTCGTCCGCGGCGGTGGCGGTGTTGCCCGAAGCCGAGGAGGTGGACGTGGCCATCGACCCCAGCGACCTCAAGATCGACGTCTACCGGTCGACCGGTCCGGGCGGACAGTCGGTGAACACCACCGACTCGGCTGTGCGTATCACCCATCTGCCCACCGGCATCGTGGTGGCCATGCAGGACGAGAAGAGCCAGATCCAGAACCGGGCCAAGGCCATGACCGTGCTGCGCTCGAGGCTCCTCAAAGCCGAGCAGGACCGCCAGGCCGCCGAGCTCTCGCAACAGCGCCGCAGCCAGGTCGGAGGGGGCGGAAGGTCCGAGAAGATCCGGACCTACAACTACAAGGACAACCGGGTGACCGATCACCGGATCAAGCTGACGCTGCACAAGCTCGACCGCATCCTGCTGGGCGATCTCGACGACCTCACCGATGCCCTCATGGCCGACAAGCGCTACCGGCAGCTGGGTGAAGGTTGATTCGATGACGACGCGGGCTGCGGCAACCGGGTCGGCTGGGACCACTCCCGGAGACGTCGCTCGAGTCCACGCACCGGCGAGCCTGGTGTCGTCGATCGCTGCGCAGCTGGGCTCGAGGCGAGAGGCAATCTGGATCGTGCAGCACGCCTCCGCCGACAGCGCTGGTGAACCGCGGCTCGAACGGGTGGCTCACCACTTGGCGGACCGGAGATCGGCCGGGGAGCCCCTCCAGTACGTGCTCGGTCGCTGGCCCTTCCGTTCACTGGACCTGAAGGTCGACCCGCGGGTGCTCATTCCCCGGCCCGAGACCGAGGAGGTGCTCGGGGTGGCTCTGGCAGAACTGCGCCACCTCCGGGCCAGTTCGGGCTCCGACGTCGCCGGCCACGGCCCGACGGCAGGCCCGCGCCCCGGCCCGGTATGCGTGGACCTGGGGACCGGGGCCGGGGGGATCGCCCTCTCGTTGGCGACGGAGGGTGGAACGGTGAGCCCGGGCTTGGAGGTCTGGGCCACCGACCGGTCCGCCGCCGCGCTGGATGTGGCTCGGGAAAATCTCGCCGATCTCGGCGACTCCGATCCGACCGCCGCCTCGCGGGTCCGACTTCTGGAGGGGTCGTGGTTCGACGCCCTTCCAGCCGGGTTGGCCGCCCACGTCGACCTCGTGGTCTCGAATCCGCCCTATGTGGCCGAGTCCGAGTACCCCGATCTCGATCCCGTGGTGCGCCAGTGGGAGCCCCGGGCGGCGCTGGTGGCGGCCCGGGGAGCGGGTGGCGTGGGCGGGATGGCGCACATCGAGGCGGTCATCGCCGGCGCACCTCGGTGGCTGCGCAGCTCGGGCGCCATCGTCATCGAGATCGCTCCTAGCCAGGCGCGCCCCTCCGTCGAGGCGGCCCGGCGTGCCGGCTTCAGCCACACGACGACGGAACGGGACCTGTCCGGGCGGCCGCGAATGCTCGTGGCGAGGTGCTGACGATGGGATCGAACTGGCTCCCCGCCTCGAATCCCGATGCGATGGAACTGGCCGCAGAAGCGCTCGGCCAGGGTCTGGTGGTGGCCCTGCCGACCGACACCGTCTACGGTCTGGCCGTCGATCAGTCACAGCCCCAAGCGGTGGAGCGGCTCTTCGCCTTGAAGGAGCGTCCCCGGGATGTCGCCATCCCCGTGCTCATCGGCACGCAGGACCAGGCAGAGCTGGTCGCGGGGCGACTGGAGGGCGCGGCCGAAGCGCTCACCGGGCGCTACTGGCCGGGGCCGTTGACCGTGGTCGTCCCGAGGGGGGACCGCTTCGCGGCTGACCTGGGCGGCCCTTCATCGTCCCGGCATCTGGTCGGGATGAGGTGGCCGGATCATCCGATCGTGGAGCGTCTGTGCCGTGCGCTGGGTCCCTTGGCCGTCACCAGTGCCAATCCTCACGGAGTAGGTCCGGCCACCACGGCACAAGCGGTGCGTGAGGCGTTCGCCGATCGTGGGGAGCTCGGGGTCATCATCGACGGCGGGGTGTGCGACGGCACACCTTCCACCGTGGTCGAGTGCCTCGGGGTCGCCGTCCGGTGCCTGCGCGCCGGCGCACTTCCCTGGGGTGAGATCGTCGGCGCCTGGCCCGGTGGATCCCCCTCGGAGTGAACTCGATGCATGCCCATCGGGGGTCGAGGCCTGTGTGGTCGTCCCCGTAGACCGGGCCGGCCGGGAAATGGACCTGAACATGGTCGTCGTGAGCCGACCGGCGGTGCCCAGCCGGGCTCGAGCCGTAGCACGGGGTTGACGGTCCCCCTCCGCTCGGGGGAGACTGGTGCCCCATGGAGACCCGGTTCGACGCGCGCAGCTACGTATTCATTATCGACTAGGCACATACCCGCCCGGTGTGTGCCTCGTGACCGTCCACCTGGTGGGCGGTTTTTCAATTGGGGGCCGCCCAACGGGGCCGGTCACGATGGGAGAGGCATGTGGACCAGCGACTTCTCGGAGCGAGCGCCATCCAGCGGGCTCGGGAACCACGGGTCGGCCAGGGACTGGGCTGGGCAGCAGGATCCGCCAGTCTGGACGATGACCAGCAGACGAGAGCAGAAGGACAGAGAAGAGTGAGCACCTACAAGGTTGGCCTGATCGGTGGAGACGGCATCGGTCCTGAGGTGGTCGCCGAGGCATTGAAGGTTGTCGAGGCGGCCGGAGTGTCGCTGGCCACCACCGACTACGACCTCGGGGCGGATCGCTATGTCCGCACCGGCGACATCCTTCCAGATGCGGTCCTCGGGGAACTGCGGAGCCAGGATGCAATCCTGCTCGGAGCGGTCGGGCCCCCGGTGGGCTCCACCTCCGTCCCCCCCGGGGCCTTGGAGCGGGGTCTCCTCCTCCGCCTCCGCTTCGAGTTGGACCTCTACGTCAACCTGCGCCCATTCACCGGGGTGCCCGGTGCGCTCGCCCCGGACTGCGACTTCGTGGTCATACGCGAGAACACCGAGGGGACCTACGCCGGCGAGGGGGGATTCCTGCGGCGGAGCACACCCTTCGAGGTGGCCACGCAGGGGTCGGTGAACACCCGCCACGGGGTCGAAAGGTGCGTCCGGTTCGCCTTCGCCTTGGCGGGGGGGAGGGCCCGGCGCCACCTCACCCTGGTGCACAAGACGAACGTGCTCACATTTGCCGGCGACCTCTGGCAGCGGACCGTCGACGAAGTGTCGATCGACTACCCGACGGTGACTCGCGACTACAACCACGTCGACGCCACCTGCATCTACCTGGTGGAGAATCCGGCCCGCTACGACGTGATCGTCACCGACAACCTGTTCGGCGACATCATCACCGATCTGGCCGGCGCTGTGGCCGGCGGAATCGGTTACGCGGCCTCGGCAAATCTCAATCCCGACCGCACCGGACCATCGCTGTTCGAACCCGTTCACGGTGCCGCCCATGACATCGCCGGCACCGGCAGGTCCAATCCAGCCGCCGCCATCCGCTCGGCGGCGCTCATGCTCGAACATCTCGGCGAGGCCTCGGCCGCCGAAAAGGTGACCCACGCCGTCACCGAATTCATCACGTCCAAACCCGACCCGGCGCTGTCGACTGCTGCAATCGGCGACGCCATCGCAGAAAGGCTCTGAGCCATGCCCGTTACCCCGAGCGACAAGATCTGGATGGACGGCGAATTCGTCGACTGGGCCGACGCCACGGTGCACGTGCTCACCCACACCATGCACTACGGATCGGGCGTCTTCGAGGGCATTCGTGCCTATCCCACCCAACGGGGAGTGGCCGTGTTCCGCCTGCGCGACCACATCCAACGACTCTTCGTCTCGGCCAAGGTCTTCATGATCGACATCCCCTTCTCGATCGACGACATCGTCGATGCCACCCGCTCGCTCATCCGGGTCAACGGGCTCGACGGCGGCTGCTACATCCGCCCGCTGGTCTACCTGGGCTATGGGGAAATGGGACTGAACCCCATTCCCAGCCCGGTGAACGTGTCCATCGCCGCCTGGCACTGGGGGACGTATCTGGGCGACGAGGGTGTGGCCAACGGCGTGTCGACCAAGATCAGCTCGTGGCGGCGGCACGACCCCAATGCCGTTCCCACGGCGGCCAAAGGGACCGGGATGTACGTGAACTCGTCGTTGGCCAAGGTGGAGGCGTTGAAGGCCGGCTATGACGAAGCCATCCTCCTCGCCCCTGACGGACATGTGAGCGAGTGCACGGGGGAGAACATCTTCATCGTCCGCAAGGGGCGACTGATCTCCCCGCCGACGTCTGATTCCGGCGCGCTCGAGGGCATCACCCAGCAATCGGTCGAGACCATCGCCCGCGACCTCGGCTACGGCGTGAGCTATGAACCGATCATCCGCACCGACCTCTACACCGCCGATGAGGCGTTCCTGACCGGAACCGCCGCCGAGTTGGTGCCCATCCGATCCGTTGACGATCGGCTGGTGGGCGAGGGCAGGCCGGGCCCGATCACCCAGAAGCTGCAGCAGACGTACTTCGCCACCGTGCGCGGTGAGGTCGACCAGTACAAGGACTGGTTGGACTATGTCGAATGACGGCCCCACGCTCAACGACGACAGCCACCGCGGCGGTCGACCGCAGACCGGCCACACCCATGCGCACGGCAACGGACCGAGCCACGCTCATCCGTTGACCCCCGGGCAGCACGCTCACGCCATGGGCAAGGGTGCGACCGGAGGGGCGGTAACCGGCGGTGGGCACGACTTCGATCTCCCCGCGCTACCCGACGCCGTCGACGTCTTCGACACCACCCTCCGGGACGGATCGCAGCAGGAAGGGCTCTCGCTGACCGTCGACGACAAGCTCCGTGTGGCCGAGCAGCTCGATCACCTCGGGGTCACCTTCATCGAGGGGGGATGGCCGGGCGCCAATCCCAAGGACGAGGAGTTCTTCGCACGGGCGCCGTCCGAGCTCTCGCTGTCGAGGGCGATCCTGGTGGCGTTCGGCTCCACCCTGCGGGCCGGTGTGAAGGCGGAAGACGACGAGACGCTGCGGCATCTGGTCGACGCCCAGACCGAGGCGGTCTGCATCGTGGCCAAGTCATCCGAGATGCATGTCGTTGACGCCCTCCGCACCACGCTCGACGAGGCGGTGGCCATGGTGGCCGACTCGGTGGAGTTCCTCCGGTCCAACGACCTCCGCGTCTTCCTCGATGCCGAGCACTTCTTCGACGGCTACAAGGCCAATGCCGACTTCGCCAAGCGCATCCTCCGTGCCGCCGAGGAGGCCGGTGCCGAGACCCTGGTCCTCTGCGACACCAACGGGGGGACCCTGCCCTTCGAGGTGGAGCGCATCGTGACGGATGTGCTGGGCGGGTACGAGACCCAGGTCGGGGTCCACTTCCACAACGACAGCGGTTGCGCGGTGGCCAACTCCGTCGCCGCGGTGGCGGTGGGGGCCACGCACGTCCAGGGATGTGTCAACGGGTACGGCGAGCGGGCGGGCAACACCGACCTGTCGGCAGCCATCCCCGACCTGTCACTCAAGCTGCGAGTCGGCACCATCCCCCAGGATCGGCTGGAGCTCCTGACCCCGGTGTCCCACCACATCGCCGAGTTGGTCAACATCGCACCGAACCCGCAGCAGCCCTTCGTCGGTGGATCGGTGTTCGCCCACAAGGCCGGGCTCCACACCTCTGCCATCGCCCGGCGATCGGATGCCTACGAGCACATCTCGCCCGAGCTGGTCGGGAACGGGGCCCGCTTCGTGGTGTCCGAGATGGCCGGTCGCTCGACCCTGGCCATGAAGGCGGACGAGCTTGGTCTCGAGCTCGATTCGCAGGCCATGTCCTCGGTGCTGGACTCCCTCAAGCGGCTCGAGCACGCCGGCTATCACTTCGAGGTGGCTGACGGCTCACTCGAGCTGCTTCTGCGGAACTCGACGGGATGGGAGCAGTCCTTCTTCGAGCTCGAGTCCTATCGGGTCATCGCCGACCACGGCGAAGGCGAGTCCACCGAGGCCACGGTCAAGATCCTGGTGGGAGACGAACGGGTCGTCGCCACCGCCGAAGGGAACGGGCCAGTCAATGCGCTCGACGGCGCCGTGCGCGCCGCCATCGGCGCTCGCTACCCGGCCCTCGCCGGGGTGCACCTGGTCGACTACCGGGTGCGGGTGCTGGACTCGGCCAGGGGAACCGGATCGGTCACGCGGGTCCTCATCGACTCGACCGATGGCAACCGAACCTGGACCACCATCGGAGTCTCCGAGAACATCATCGCCGCATCCTGGCAGGCCCTCTCCGACTCCATCGTCTACGGTCTGCTCCACGCGGGGGCATCCTCCGACGCCCAGTAACGCCGCCGACGGTGGAGAACCTCCGTCGGGTATCCGGGGTCATCGACATCAGGAGCCTTGCAGTGACACAGCCCAGTTTCGTGCCGATCGTCGAGGCTGACCAGGTCCGTCCCACGTATCAGCTGCGTGTGCCCGGCATCTGGACGCAATCGCGGCCCTCTGAGCTCCGGGGCGCCTCCCAACCTCGAGGGCGCCAGTTGGGCAGCCCCGGACCTGACCAGGGATTTGCCCTCAAACTGGCCCGTGGGTTCGAGGATCGGCTCGAGCTGGCCCCGGGGGAGTCGTGCGAGGATGCCATCGCCGGCTGCACGGCCGTGGCCACGCGTCGGTGCGCCACCTTCGGTCGGGCCCCGGTCGTGCACGATCTGACCTTCGGGTTCACCTTGTGGGGCTTCCTGGGAGATGCTCCGGCCGACCTGGTGGAGGCGCGCGGACGTCTGTTTCGCTCGGCTGCCCACCATTACCAGGCTCAACGTGCGATTGCCGACCGTGTGAAGGAGGAGACGCTGCGACTGACCCCTGAGGCGGTCGCCGAGCGCCTCGGTCGGTGGCATGAAATGCTGATGGTCCCCGAGCCGGGCTGACCTCCGGGCTGAGTTGACGCGCCGGCCGGCTTCCGTGCCCAGCCAACTGATCTGTCCCGCCCGCCACCGCCGATGGCCACGGCCGCGTCGGATGCCCGGTACTTCTGGGAACAGGTTCGGGGCACGACGCGAGACCCCGGGGTGATCGATCAGCGGGCCTTCAGCGACCCTTGCGCCACTTGCGCTTGGGCGGCGGTCCGAAGGTCGAGCCGGCGCTCGCCGCTCCGTGCGTGCTGCTCCCCGCTCGGGCGCCGACCAAGGATCTGGTCGGGACCGGCGCGCGTACGCTCCGCTCGTCATCGTGGTCGTACTTCACCGAGACGTTGTCGGCCAGGTGCGACCCCTCGAGTGCCTTCTTGAACAGGTCGGGGAATTGAGGTCCGACCCGGCCTGGTTCCTGCGCGGGGCCCTGCCACCGGTGCGGCTCGGACTCACCCGCCACCTGAGCCGGGATTTCTGTGTTGGCGGTGTCCGACGGGTGCAGCTCGGGCGGATACCACTTGCCGTCGCTGGCTATCCACCAGCCTGGCCCCTCAGATTTATCACTCATACGGGTGCCTCCACTACTCTATGCGTTAATTGATAAGCGAAGCGTAGCCTGTCCGCGGGCTAATTGTCACCTGGGAGCCTTGTCGACCGATACCGGTTTCGCCTTGAGAACATCCTGCTCACGCAGCTTTCACGCCATGGCAACAGCGGGTTCGATGGTTCGGTAGGGGGTGCGGATCGCACCCACCCGGCTGGTCGCCGACCCGGTCGGCGTGGGCGTGAGTACCGGTGAGTACCGTGTGGCTATGAATCCACCCGGCTTCGGCCTCACCGAGACCCACCGGCAGTTCCGCGACACGCTCCGCAGGTTCGCCGAGGACCGGATCGCCCCCAACGCCGTGCAGGCCGATCGAGATGCCACCTTCCCCCAGAAGTCCTTTGACGCCTGCGTCGAGCTCGAGCTCCCCGCCCTGGGCATCCCCGTCGAGTACGGAGGAGCCGGCGCCGACATGGTGACCCAGGCCATCATGGCCGAAGAGCTGGCCAGGGTCTGCTCCTCTACCTCCCTCACGCTTCTGATCTCCAAGCTCGGGATGTCGCCGGTGATGAACTGGGGCTCCGAGGACTTGAAGCGCAAGTACCTGCCACGGGTCGCATCGGGCGAGCGACAGGCCAGCTATTGCCTGTCCGAAGCCGACGCGGGCAGCGACATTGCCGCCATGCGGGCCCGAGCTGTCCGGCAGGGTGACCACTACCTCCTCTCGGGGACCAAGTACTGGGTCACCAATGCGGGCATCTCGGACACCTACACGGTGTTCGCGGTGACCGACCCGGCCGCCGGTCGCCGTGGCATCAGCTGCTTTGTGGTCGAGGCGGATTGGGGTGTCGAGGTGGCTCCCCACGAGGACAAGATGGGTCTCCGGGGCAGCCCTACGGCGGCGGTGACGTTCGACGAGGTGATAGTTCCTGCTTCCAACCTGGTCGGGGAGGAGGGGATGGGAATGACCATCGCCCTGCATGCACTGGACCGGAGCCGGCCGACGATCGGTGCCCAGGCGGTGGGGATCGCGCAGGGTGCCATCGACTACGCCGGGGGCTACATGAAAGAGCGTCAGGCATTCGGCAAGGCCATCGCCGACATGCAGGGTCTGCGATTCATGCTGGCTGAGATGGCCATGCGCACCGAGGCGGCACGCACCCTCATTTACCGCGCCTGTTCCCTGATCGACAGCGACGGCCCCGAAGGAGAACTCACCATGATCGGTGCGATGGCCAAGTGCTTCGCCTCGGACACCGCCATGGCCGTCACCACCGATGCCGTCCAGTTGCTGGGCGGATACGGATTCACCAAGGACTTCCCCGTCGAGCGCTTCATGCGCGACGCCAAGATCACCCAGATCTACGAGGGCACCAACCAGATCCAGCGGGTGGTCATCGCAAAGAAGCTGCTCGAATAGGGTTTCTGGCTTCGCTGGTCGGGGCCTCGAAGGCCAGTTTGGGCCTCGCATCCCTACTTTATCCCTACTGGGCTACGCTTGGGCCCGTGGCCACCATCCGAGAGAGGTCCCCGGGAGTCTGGGAAGTGAGGGCGTTCACCGGCAGTGATGGCCAGGGTCGCCCCACCCAGGTGAGCCGGACCGTCCGGGGCGGGAAGCGCGAGGCGGAACGGGTGGCTGCCGAACTGACTCTGCGTCGGGGGAGCGAGGCCGGCAAGGTCACCGTGTCGGAGCTGCTCGACCTTTGGATGGAGCAGCACACGCCCTCCTGGTCGCCGTCGACTTTCGAGAACCACAAGAGCGGGTAGCCCAGGTGAAGGCCGATCCCATCGCCAAGGTCCGCCTGGCCAAGCTGTCGGCGGTGGACGTGGACCGCTGGCACGCCCGACTGGCCCGGAACGGATCCGGCGACGGGTCGATCCGCAACCAGCACCAGGTACTCCGGGCCGCCGTGACCCAGGCAGTCCGGTGGGGCTGGGTCATGACCAACGTGGTCGCCGTGGCCCAACTGGGCAAACGGAAGCAGGTACCACGG
This sequence comes from Acidimicrobiales bacterium, assembly GCA_015478655.1. Classification (GTDB taxonomy): domain Bacteria; phylum Actinomycetota; class Acidimicrobiia; order Acidimicrobiales; family RAAP-2; genus Bog-756. The sequence continues at coordinate 28,089 of JADMIJ010000046.1, forward strand.
GGAGCGCTCGGCGAAGATGAGGTCCGGAGAGTCCTTGCCGCATCTGAGGAGCTGGCCGTCGCGCTGGAGGTCGAGCCGGCCGCACCGATCGCGCTCCGCCTGGCCGCCATCACCGGGGCCCGTCGGTCGGAGCTGGCGGCGCTGCGATGGGTGGACCTGGACGGCGACCGACTGACCATCGACTCCAGTGTGGCCATCATTCGCCATGGAACGCCTGAGGAGCGGAAGATCCCGACCCTGCGGGACGATCCGACCAAGACAGCCAACCGCAGGACAGTCACGCTGGATGCGACCACAGCCGAGGCGTTGCAGCGATTGAAGCGGCACCAACACAACCTCGGACCCTGGATCCTGAACGTGGGGGACCGGCCGGTGAATCCGGAGCGGATCGGGGCGTGGTGGCGCCGCGCTCGGGACCGGGCCGGTGTGGACGGTCGGTGGCGGCTCCACGATCTTCGGCACTGGTCGGCGACGATGTCGATCTCCCGGGGGCATGACATCCGGACCGTGGCCAACCGTCTCGGCCATGCCAATCCGGCCATGACGCTCCGGGTGTACGCCCATGCCGTCGAGTCCGCTGACCGTCCGGTGGCCGCCATGCTGGGCAACATCCTGGACGAGGCGGAGCCGACGGATGCCCCCATTCTGGCCATCATCGAGCCTGCCGGACCGGCCACGTAGGCCCACTCGGCCCCTATGCCCGCCGTTGTCAGTGGATCGGGGTGCCCAGCAGCTCTTCCATGGCCACTCTCGGGATCACGATGCGCCGCCCCAGTCTGATGGCGGGCAGTTCACCCCTGGCCACGAGCTCGTAGGCGAGCCCTCGTGAGATGTTCAGCAGGTACGCCACCTCGTCGACCGTTAGGACGAGTCGGTCGTTAGTTGAGGAGGCTCTCTCCTTCTGATTGCCCTCCTCGGCCCGTGGCGCAGTACCGAGGGGCGGCTCCTCGACCTTCCGGACGAGCGAGGGTGCTGCTGGTCTGCGGGTTGATGAATGGTGGTATGGCGGTGTTGTCTCATGTCGGGCTCCGTTCAGTTGGTGTGATCTCGTCCATCGTCCACACCAACGTCACCCTCAACGTCACCCTCAACGTCACCCTCCGATATCTCGCCAGCAGCACTAACGTCACCCTCAAGCTCCAGCGGTCTGACGGCAATGTCACCCTCCCAGCTCAGAGTCCTGTCGGTGTCACCGAGGAGGCGTCACGGGCCATGTGGCCATCGTCTGAGCCCACATACAGCACTCCCCCCGGCATCGAGCCGGGGGGAGTGCTGTACCCCGACCCGGTTCGGCGGGCCACCGGACGGGGGCGCACGTCCGCCCGTGTGGCCACTCACGACGGTTCCGGGAGCTCACATCGTTCCGGGGATCGAGTGGAGGCGCTCAGGCGGGCATCGAGCCCGCCGTGGGCGCCTGGGTGACTCTGCGGATCTGCTTCGCCGGAGGGGATCATCCATGTCCACACACCTGCATCATCGGACGCGAACGTCACCCCCTCACGAGACTCGATTTCGCGCGGTGGCAGAGTCCGCCCGAAGGCGTCGGACTCGTGAGTGCAACTGTGTGGACATTGAATGTCCCGATCAGGCGGAGCCGAGGGTGACGTTCTCATCGGCGACCACGGCGGGCTCAATGCCCGCCATGGCGCCGCTTCGTGAGGGAAGCCGATGTGACAGAGGAGATCAGTTCATGCGCGAGCGCTCCACAGGTGGCCACCAGAGCTTTGCCTTCGGGTCCTTGGGGCAGCGGTTCGCCAACGCCGGCCAGAATGGCCGGAGAGGCGACGGCGGACCGGTGCCCGGCCCCGTGGGGGCCAACTCCGGCAATGGGGCCCTTGCAATCGTGTTCGGCCGCCTCCGGTGGAGTTCGTGGGCCTGAGGCAATGAGCCATCCAGCCGTCGCCTGCTGGCTTCCCAGCGGCGGAGGCGGACCCAAGGCTACGAGAAGCCCAGAACCGGGATCAGATCTGGGGGTAATGGCACAGGACCGGGGACTGTCGCTCCCGTGGGAACCTTGGACGGCCGATATTCCGAGGCGGTCGTGAGGGTGACGTTCGGGGTGACGTTGCATGAGTGGCGATGGTCGTGAGGGTGACGTTCGTCCCACACCCACAGAGGTGAGGGTGACGTTGGAGGCGTCGTGACGGTCATGAAGGTGACGTTCGTCCCATCCCGACACGGGCCAGGGTGACGTTCGGGGTGACTGTGAACCGCTGTCGGAACAGCTCGCCGGAGCACCAAAGTCGCCGCATTGGCCCCGTGTGTCCCAATAACGCGATTGGCCGGCGGAAGTGCCCCCGACCGGCACTTATGGGATGCCTTCGCTTCTCAGGCCGCCTTCGTCAGCCAACGCCATTTCTGCTCTGGCGATCGGACTCTCCGGCCTGAACCCTTTCCATGCGCAGTAGATGCCGAGGAATGCTTCCCACACGATTTCCGGGAGTGCGAGCAGGGAAGAAGGTCCGGAACCGTTCTTGTAGACACCAAATAGGGTCAGCACGAAAGAAAGAATGAGTAAGGAGCCACCGACGAGGCCAACGATTGCCATGCGAGGCGGCACGAGTGCCGATCTGTACATGAGGTAGCCCAGCATCAAGCCGTTCCCGATTCCCGCAACGAGTCCGGGCCCCCACTGGAAGGCCCATTCGTAGGTGTTCACCAGCGAACTGCCGGAAGCACCGATTGCGGTGGCGTGAACGCCGGTAGCTGAGGTCAGCGAGTTCGCCACGCCGACGACCGAGATGATGCTCATGAGGCCGATCGCGGCAAATACCGACTCCATGATGCGGGCGGTGACGTAACCGAGCGAAACGGTTTCGCTCTGCCGCCTGACGAGCGGGTAGATCACCACTGCGGTCGCGATCTGCGTGAAGATGAGACCGAACTCCAGAATGGCCCCAACCTTCAGGCTGGTGTTGGAGGTCGCCCCGGGGATGAAATGCATGTCGGTCCAGCTCGCTCCAGTGCCATGCACGAAGAGAATCCGAGCTGGGATGCTGGTAATGAACGTGCCGATGAAGAACCAGCCGAAGATCCGCCCTGTCCGCTTAACATCCATTGAGTCCTCCCAGTCCGCTGAGCGTTTAATTTAGTCGTAGCCGCCCGCCCCGACACGGTTCGGGCGATCAGTGCAGGGCCGGCTCCAGGTGCTCCGTCTCCGACAGATCCGCCGCCGGAGGGGCCGTTCCCCGGGAGGCGGCCCGCTCGATCCAGATGTCGAGCACGAGCAGGCTGAGGTTCGACACGACCGCCGCACCGATGATCGTCGTGATCAACGCTATGAGCCCGTTGGTCACGTGGAAACCGAGTGCGGCTCCGACAACCGCACCGACAGCCGCGGCAATCATGCCCTTGGCCCGCATCGCCTTCGGCGTGTCGGTGCAGACCCAGCCGGCGTAGACCCCGAGCCAGATCGGCACCGCGACCGAGACCACTGACAGCAGCTGGTCGGGGAGCGCCCGGCTCGGCCAGAACCGCAGTACCAACAGTTCGCCGAGGAACCATCCGCCGAGTCCGAACACGATCGGACCGGCCGAACGGATCCATGCGCCCGTCTTGCGGCCGGTACCGCCTCGGCGGCGGATCCGGATCGCCAACACCACGAGCCAGATCACTGCCAACAAGGCGAAGCCGATCATAAACCCAAGGATGTCCTTGGCAATCGCTGCCTGTGATTGTGGCGTGGCGAAGCTGACAACGTTCGGGGTGTAGCGGGACGTGTCGACCTGGCCGGTGGCGTAGAACGTGGTCAGTAACTGCGTGCTGGCGCTCGGCTCGTAGGCGTCGAAGTCGTCCACGTGCCCGAGCCCGGGCAGGATGACCTGATGCCCGTTGGAAAGGTGCGGCAGCAGCTCCTTCGTGGCGTTCTGGGCCGGTGTCTGGAAGTCGAGCGTCCCGCCGATGAGCAGCGTCGGGACGCTCGAGTTCTGCACGCTGGTGTACTGGTTCTCACCCGGGTTGGCCGGCCAGGCGTGAGCCATGCCTCCCGCCCCCCACAAGAACTCCCCGAGGGGATTGCCGATGATCGAGCCCCGGTCCGCGCCGGAGCTGAAGTAGCGCTCGACGGGCTGCGCGTCGGCCATCCCGATGCTTGCAAACTCGCCCCAGGTGAACGACTGGGGGAGGACGAGCCAACCGGTGGCGGATGGTCTCGGCCGGGGAGGACGGCTCGAACACTCCGAGCAGCCCGTCGGCGTCCGAAGCGTTGAGTTCCTTGGAGATTCCCCCTGCAGCCAGCGAGGCGATGTGCGCATGCAGTCGGCACACCAGCTTGGTGCGCAGGCTCCCGATGTCCTCGTTGCGCTTGGCCAGCAGACGCAATACATCGGCATGATCAGCCGACTGCACTGACCGGAGCCCCGGGGACCTGAGGGCAGCAATGGCCACCGACCGGGCGTCGTTGGGATCGTTCTTGTCCGACTTCCCCGTCCCGAGCACCCGCACCCTCGAGGCCAGAGTGGCAGGCACGTCGAGCACCTGCTCACCGGCATCGACGAGCTGTTGGGCCAGCAAATAGCCGAGACCCCGGGCGGACTCGATGGCCCACGTTCGCTTTCGGAACGGCTCGGCCCACCCCAACAACTGGCCAGTTTGGTGTTTTGTTGCCCGGGACGGTGACGGTGGCGAGCTCGGCCTCGTCACAGCCGATGGCCACCGCAGTGTGGGTGGCTTTGTGTGGATCGATGCCGATGATGACGTTCATGAGTACCTCCTGGTTCGTCGTTTAGGAACCGCCAGGGCACTCCTGATTCAGATCGTGGTGCACGTTCCTCTTTCGAGCCACTCGGCGGCGAGGACCCGGTGGGGAGCTCTTCGTTCGTGAACCAGACGGCATCAGCCGCCGGCAGGCACTTCGGGAGCAACCCCCCAGGTCCCCTGAACGCTACGAATCGGCAGCAGCGTCTGCCATAAGTCTCAATCAGGCACATCAGGGATTGCAGAGCCGTTCCACATCTAGGCTTGCGGTCATGGAAGATAGGGGCGAGGAAGCCTTCAAGGAGCAGCTTCGGACGATTGCCGAGGCAACGGCCAAGGCACAGCACTACCTGGACCGGACCGCTCCGAAGTCGCCGGAGCACTCGACCCTACCCAGAGCTCACTGGCGTGAGACTGGCACCCAGTGGTTGGTTGCCCAACCAGGTCAACCACGCTGTGGGGCCAAGGCGATTGAACAAGTCGAAACTACGTTTCCGTACAGCCCGTCCCTCGTTCTCAGGAATCCCGAAACCTGTATTCGACCTCGTGGCCATGATGGCGAGCACGCTTCAGAGATAGTCCATCACCAGTATCGACACTCACGCTGGAAGGCTTTGGCCTGGGACTAGCCCGTCCTCTTCACGCCGCCATTCATCGGTGGCCTGATGCCGTCATTCCGG
>JADMIJ010000047.1 GCA_015478655.1 Acidimicrobiales bacterium
TTCCGCGGACGCGCGCTGGTCAGGTCAAATGCCCGCGTGAAGAGGCGGGGTTAGCCAACCACCCAGTCAGCGGCGAGCTATCCGACCGGGGCTGATCGGCACATCGGCGGGCGGGCAGCCATGTGGCACCGATGTCACGCAGATCTGGCTGGTTGGCAGCGATACCCTGTTCTCAGTGAGCTTCTTCGAGCCTCTTCCTCCTCCACCGGAACCTTCCGAGCGTCTCTGGTCTCCACCGGCTTGGGATCGTCCGTCAGAAGGTACGTTGCCGGTCACCTTGGTAGTCGATGCCTTGCTCGACCAGGGTGAGGACGCCGTCTGGTTCATCCCCACCTTGGATGTGTTCCCCAATGGATTCCGGGTCAACGTGGTGCTCCTGCTAAACCCCCATAAACAGCAAGACATTCAGACGAGAATCCACCGGGGACCGATGGGCATGATGCGGATCGGTGTCCGCTTTGCCGATGGCCGTGTGGGCGGTCAAGGCCTGCACTACGGACCCCACGGCGTTCCGAAGGATGGTGAGGGTCTCCCGACCGAGCCTTTCGTCGGTTTCGGCGGAGGTGGAGGCGGCTCGGGCGGATGGCATTTCAGTGCGTGGGTCTACCCGTTGCCACCCGATGGACCTTTGGAGATCTTTGTGGCGCTTCCTGCGCCCGCCTCCGGCGAGTTCAGTGCTGTCGTGGATGGATCTGCCGTCCGAACGGCAGCCACAAGGGCCAGGGTCATCTGGACCTGAGATTTCTGGGTCCCAACGATCTACGGCAGGCGTGCCCAAGAACGCCCGGTTCGGCAACGCTGACGATCCCTGTCGACGGCTAGCGTTGTTCATCATGGCCTCTATGCCCAAATGGCCTCCCGATACTTCACGGGAAAGTGAACTTCCGGCTGAATTATCTGCTCGCCTCAATGATGCCGAGGTACCGGGGTTTCGCTCATGTGGATTCACCCGAGATACCGACGGTCTCGTAGCTGAAGTGAAGGTCTTCCCGCTGACTAGAGCCGTACAAGATCAAGTTGTCCAACTGTGTAAGCCGTTCCGATCCAAAGTCATCCAAGGCTCCGAGAAGCTTCCTCGCCGCTGTTGAGGTTGGTGCCCACGATGGCTCCTGCGGGCGGCCACCTGGTTCATGTCCCCAGTCGCTTCGGTGGTGCGCTGGCTGTGGGCCACGTCTGGGGTGTATGAGGCCTCGCCGAGTCGGTGGAATAGGCAATGGCCATTGGTCAAAGAGGTGCAAGCCCGGAGCCGGGCGGCGGAACTCGGCTCGACGGACCTGCTCCGCCCATTTGTAGGACGGATCCGATTCGTCGAGCGCCGAGTAGTGGGTGTCCGAGAAACACCCATTTCAGTCGAGTAGGCGTCGGAGCCAGGCGACGAGCGAAATACGGCAAGAGAAGCAAGAGGTTCTGCGATCTGTTGTGGTAACAACGCCCTCCTCAACGGTCTATCCCATTAGAGGGACACGAGCGGGAGCCGAGTGATCGACACTCCAGAGGAAGACTTTCGCCTGTTCGTGCAGGAATCTGAGCCGCTCCTTCGTAGGGCGTTCGTCGCCGCATACGGCTCGGAACAGGGCCGAGAGGCGACTGCCGAGGCCTTGGCATACGCATGGGAACACTGGATGCGACTTCGTGGCATGAACAACGTGATCGGCTATCTGTACCGAGTGGGCCAAAGCAGAACTCGCAAGCGAAAGGATCGACCACTCTTTGTTCGACCGGATCATCCTGAGCCCTGGTACGAACCGGCTTTGGCCCCGGCGTTGGCCAGCCTGTCCGATGCCCAGCGGACGGCCGTGGTACTCGTTCATGGGTTCGGTTGGACCCTCCGAGAGGTGGCCGAATGTACGGGGATCAGGGTCACCAGTGTCCAGAACCATCTCGAACGAGGGCTGAAGAAACTACGAGTGACCCTGAAGGTGGAAGACCATGCCTGACCTTGCTGATCAGATCCGTCGACTTGTCGACGGCAGCGCCCCACCGGTCACCCTCGAGGAGATCGGGCGGGCACGCCCGGCAATGGCAGATACCACGAGCATTGACCGCAAGGTCAGAAGGGCTCCTGTTCGGCGACCCCGGAAGGTAGCGCTGGTGGCGGCAGCCGTGTTGATCGTCATTGCAGCCAGTGCCTGGGTGAAGACTTCATTTGGAGATCGGTCAAGCAAGAGCGCATCAGCGCCAAAGGTACAGGTACCCCCAAGGGCGTGGCAGCTCGCTGCCGATCTGTCCGGCTCTCAGTTCGTGTTGGCTACGGGCAATCCTGCTGCGGTTTTGGGAGTCACCTGTGGTGATACCACGACCTGTTTCCTGTCGACCGGGTACGGACTCGACTACTCGGGTGGAGGGGGCATGTTCGTGTCTCATGACGGTGGCCGCACTTGGCAGCCGACGACGCTTCCGCCAGATACTGCCATCACCACACTGGTTTCCTGCGCCACCTCGACCTGGTGCGCCTCAGGGTCTGGACGGTTGGACCCGACAACTGGAGACCCGGCCGCCAAGAAGCCGTCACGTGACCCGGAACTCATGGTCACAACAGACGGCGGTGCTACCTGGGCATCCAAACCCGTACCCATTCCGGTGGATGTTCAACAACTTCCCGCCTACCAGAACCTCCCGGCCGAGACGACCTACTGGCCGGGCCAGATCGATGCGGTTTCGTGCAGTGCTCCCGGAATCTGCAATGTGGTCGGACATACCCAGGTGGACGCACCAGGCGGCGGTATTGCCGACGAACTCGTCTTCCTTCGCACTACCGATGGCGGTACCCATTGGTCTTCGTCAATCCTTCCCGAACTGAGCTCTGAGGCATCCTTTCAGGTAGTGGTCCAATCTGGTGATTCGGTGTCAATGGCTTGTCCCACAGCCAACGCCTGCATCGTTGTGGGATCCCTCTTCCCCGTATTCAACCTCGCTGGAGGAGTAGTCGATGTGTGGCGTACTACCGATGCTGGCAAGGATTGGGAAGAGAATCGTGTACAAAATGTGAACAACATCAGATCGGGCGTGACTTGTCCAGATACCGTCAACTGCTGGATGATTCCGCAAGCCATCGCTGATCCTGCGTCCGGCAAGTACTCCGCAGCGAACGACTTGCTGCATTCGTCGGATGGCGGCACCAAATGGACTCCTGTGGCAGCTCCGAACTTTGATCCTCCACGTATTCCTCCGGGCGGTGGAACATGGTCGTCGATCAGCTGTGCGTCACAGAGCGTGTGCTACCTGGGAGGATCGGGGATTGCAGAGACCACCAACGAGGGTTCCAGCTGGCAGAAGGTCTCACTTCCGTCGCAGGTTGGTGGGGTGCTGGGCATTTCATGCAACCATGAGCGATCATGCGTGGCACTGGCGACACCTGTGACCCAGTCAGGCAACTTTGCCAATGAGGGATCGCTGATCCTCACCAATAGCGCAACCGCTTCGCCGGGTCAGGACTGAGGACAACCATCGGCCCAGGTGACTCGCCATGGGTGCCCCATACCGCCGGGAGAGTGACATCTGGCCCACCACCCATTCGAAGTGCTGACTACGCTGAGAGGATGACCATGTGGCGTGGCGTGATCGGTGTGCTCGCTCTCTTCGGTTTGGGCTCCTGCCGGGGTGGGCCAGGCCGGTAGTCGCAGCACTCTCGATTCTTGCGTCGGGCCTTACATCGTGAGGAGTGACAACCATTGATCAGAGCCATCTTGTTTGCCAGCTTTGTATTTCTCGTCGCTACTTTTCCTGCCACCTGGCTGCTGATGCTCTTCTTCGGCAATGTCGGCCACCCGCTCGGCTACTGGGGAGTCCTGCCTCTTGGCATCATCGTCTCCATGCTCTTGAGCGGTTCTAGTTTCAGGGGCCTCATGGGCACAAGGTGAGAACGGCTGAGGTTCCGAGTTGGAGTGGGCCCTTGGTGGCGATCCTCAGCGGTCTTTGATCCGCCGATATCGCCCCTGCCCCTGATCACCGGCTCGGGGATCGGTATCTGGTCCGACGCTGGGCCATCTGCTCACTTCAGCAAGCGGTCCAGATCGCTCCACGTCGCCCGTAGGCCGAACCTGACGTGGGAACGCCGCACGTCAGAGAGATGCCAAAGTGGGGGCGTCCCGCAAGACCCGCCCGGTGACCTGCCCGGGCAGGGGGCGTTGATCGGACCCGCTCCAAGGCTCCTGTCGGTCCAACAGCGTGGACGGACAGGAGCAGCTAGTCGACCACCGGCACGGCACTGAAAAGACGATTTGGGTGACATGCTTGCTCCGCCGGTCGGTCCCCGGCGACGTACCACTGACCTTCTGGCGTCCCTGGTCACGGACTTCTTCGAATTGATTTGTCGCGCAATTCGGGGCATTTCTACCCGTTCTCATGTGTGGGTCTTCTTTTCACGACCTTGGGAATCCGCGCTCCCCTGCCGCATCGGTGCTCGAACACAGCAGCACCGGTGGCCGAAACCGGCCGAGTTCCCCTGCCCCGGACCTCATGAGGAAGTCGCCATGGACCACTGCCACCACCGACATGAACAATTGTCGTCCCGGTTCTGCCGCAGTCACCGGTCCAGAGCCGAAACCCGTCGGCGATCTCGCCGACGAATGACCCGGCCCTCTTGGAATCGGCCAACCTCGCGGATCGCTCAACGTGGGGTCCGCGAGATAGCAGACGGCAAACGGGCAGGACGGGACCGCAATTGGCGATCGTTGATGGCCCCCGACTGTAGGGGAGGTGTGGTGAGCGTTCTTCGCCGCCTGATCGGCGGAAGGCGATGAGCGGACGAGGCGCCGGGACGGCATCGAGTGCGGATCGGCTTTCGGACATCGACCATGGGATCCTCCAACTACTTCAGTCCCATCGGGTGTTGACCACGCCCCAGCTCATCGTCTTGACCTCTCGTCCGGAACGGACCATCGACTACCGCTTGTCCCGTCTTCGTGCCGGTGGCCTCGTCGATCGGACTCGACCGTATGCCGCATCGGGCTCGGCGCCCTTCTTCTGGTGGCTCACCCGCAACGGTGCTCGCCTCATCGAGGGAAGCTCCCCCGCTCCTGGTCGACAAGCTCCCAACCCGCTGTTCCTCCGACACACTGCGGCCATCGCCGGCCTCTACGTCGCCCTGGTCGACATCGGGCAGACTGTCGGGCTCACGATCACCGAGTGGCGGCGAGACGAACAGTCCTGGGAAGACTGGTCGGTCTATGGCCGAACTGGGCGGCTCCGCCCCGACGCCTACCTGCAAGCCACGACCTCAGTCGACGGCACGCCCGGCACCGTTGGCGCCTTCATCGAGGTGGACTTCGCCACCATGGACCAGGCCCGGCTGCGAGCCAAGGTGGCCCGTCACCGCCGGTACTGCGCGGACCGGGTCTGGAAGGACCGCCATCCGTGCTGCCCGGCGCTGCTCTTGGCTACGACCTCGGAGGCTCGGGTGAACCGGTTCCTGGCCGGCGTCGAACGCGACCGGGTCGAACCTTCCCCCTACGCCAGCAAGGACCCGCTGCGGTATACCGAGCTGGTGGCGGCCTGTGCCACCGTCCGTGCGCCCGAGGAGGCCGTGTGTGCGCCCGTGTGGCGATCTTCCGTCGGAGATGCGCCGACCACCCTGATCCAGCTACTCGGGCCCGAGGTCCGCAAGTACCGCGCCGTCGTGGCCAGGGTCTCCGCCCAACGCGCCGCCGTCGAGCGACACGAACAGGTGAGGCTCGTCCATGCTCTGGTGGCAGACCCTGGCCCCTTGGCCGGGGCACTGGGTGACGAAGAGTGCGCACGTGTCATTCGTCACCTGTTCGACCGCCCCGGACTCCATTCCTCGCACCGAGAGGAGTGGGCCAGCCACCAACTCGACCTCGTGATCGGCACCCATCGCTGGTGGGTGGACGACGACGGGCGCTCTGGCTGGCCCCCCGCCACCAGCTCCGGTGGTGAGCGGCTGGAAGGCGGTCTATCGGGCTCTTTGGGCCCAACAGGCCGAGACGCTGCTGTCCAACACCGCCGCCATCGCAGCTGAGGATCCTCGGCTGTGTCGCCCGGCAGCCTGCCTCGCTGAGGGCCAGTTGCTCGACGAATGGAAACTGGCCTGGAGGGAGGTCGTCGAACGGGGCACCGCGGAGGCCGAGGGAGCCACCCACTACGAGGTCCGACGGGCCGAGGCCGTCGAGAAGAGCCACCGCGGGATGCCCCTCCACCGGCGCATGCGGGTCTCCGCGGACCAGCTCGCCGCCGACTACGACGCTGCGCACCTTGTGGTGTGCGAGGACTGCGGGATTCCCCGCCACGATCGGGACGAGGAGTCTCGAGAAACCGATCGCAGTTGCTGCCCGGCGTGCGGCGGAGCTCTTGTGCCCGAGGTCGACAGTCCAGAGTTGCCGCCGTCGCTCAGCGAGTCGCTCCGTGCCATCGAGGATCGACTGGCTGCCTTTGGGTTCGGTGGTCGGTGAGTCGCACCCAGGGCCCGGCCGACACCGGTGTCGCCGGCCGACGCTGTAGGGACGGACACCAGGCAACACCAGGTACCCCGCGACTCCCCCGCCATCCGCGAGCGAAGCAAGCCGTCTGTAACGCGCATCTCCCTCATCCGGGGGACCTGGCTCGAGCACTACCCCACCATCCGCGAGGTACCGGATCGGTCGATCCTTCGAGACCCACCCCCGACATCCTCCGCCCCTTGGCCCGGGCCCTGGTGGCCCTGGCCATCGAGGTGGAGCGAGACCGCCTTGCTTTGGCGGCGACACGGAGGTCTCATGGACGCTCCGACGAGGATTCTCACCATGGAGGTGCCCAGTGCGTGCCCTGATCTATCTGCGGGTGTCGACGAAAGAACAGGTCGAAAAGGACCTGACCGACGAGGGGTTCTCCATCGCCGCCCAAAGGGAGGCGTGTGTCCGACATGCGGCCGACCAGAATTGGGAGCTGGTCGACGAGTACGTCGACCGGGGCGAGTCGGCTCGGTCGATCGATCGACCCGGGCTGCAGGCCATGCTGGGCCGCATCAGCGAGGACGCCGGCATCGAAGCGATCATCGTCCACAAGATCGATCGACTGGCCCGCAACATGGAAGATCACGTCGCCATTCGGGCCCTGCTCCGGCGTCGGGGAGTGACGCTTGTCTCGGTGACCGAGAACCTGGACGAGACCGCCTCGGGTCGCCTGGTGGAGGGAATCCACGCCCTGATGGCCGAGTTCTACTCGGCCAACCTGGCCAACGAGGTGAAGAAGGGAATGGGCCAAAAGGCCAAGCTCGGGGGCTACCCCCACAAGGCCCCACTCGGCTACCTGAACGTCCGCGAGCCCATCGGGGGACGCCAGGTCGCCCACATCATTCGGGACCCTGAGCGCGCTGCACTCGTGCAGACTGCCTTCGAGCTGTACGCCACCGGCGAATGGACGGTTGAACGCCTGGCCCACGAGATGGCCGACCGGGGGCTACGCAACCGAGGACGAGCCGACTATGTGGCGAAGGCGCTCACCGTCTCGGGGCTGGCCTCCTTGCTGGCCAACCCGGCCTACACTGGGATTGTCCAATGGGGTGGGGTGGAGTACCCAGGACTGCACCAGCCATTGGTCGAACGGGTCACCTTCGACAAGGTGCAAGAGCTACTTGTGGCCCGTGCTACTCGCGGGACCCGAGAGCGACGGCACCACCACTATCTGAAGGGGCTTCTCGTCTGCGGGGTCTGTGGCCGGAGGCTCTCGATTCAACGATCGAAGGGCACCTATACCTACTTCTACTGTCTCGGCCAGAAGGATCGACGGAACGGCACTGGCTGCCAGGAGCGTTACGTTGCCGCCGATCAGCTCCAAGCCGAGATCGAAGAACTGTACGAACGCATCGAGGTCCCGAGCGATTGGGCCGAGGGTCTCGAACTGGCCATCGCCAGTGAGGTGGCGAACCACAGTGTGGACACCTCGGCCGAGCGAGACCAACTCGTCCAACAGCACGAACGAGCAAAGGCTGAGCGATTCAAACTGATGGAGGCCTACTACGCCAATGCCATCGACGTCGTCATGCTCCGTCATGAACAGGGGCGCATCGCTACTGAGCTCCAAAGCATCGAGTCACGCATGGCAGGCCTCGATGCGACGCTCGAGGACTGGCAGGAGGTCATGAACACGGCACTTCGCTTCGCCACCAACTGTGGGCGTGGCTACCGACGGGCCGGCGATCGGACTCGGAAGCTCTTCAACACCGCCGTCTTCGATCGAGTCTTGGTCCGCGACGGTCACGTCACGGAGATGGCATACAAGGAGCCGTTCGAACTGCTCTTTTCTGTGCCCAAGTTCGAATATGACGATTTGGTGGGCGCTATCGGACTCGAACCGATGACCTGCTGGTTGTAAGCCAGCTGCTCTACCAACTGAGCTAAACGCCCGGAGACGCAACGCTACTTTGCCGTCGCCTGACTCAATACCCGGAGAAGATCGGGAGTGGCTGCAGCCACAGGGGTCCGGCGATCGTTGTGCTCCAGCGTGACCAGATCGCGTCCCTGCGACTCGCCCATCACGGCGCCGGCTTCGGTGCAGATCAGCATGCCGCCCAGGTAGTCCCAGCTGCCCAGCTGCGAGCCTCCGATGGCTGCATAGCCATCGAGGACCCCTTCCGCCACCGCGCAGAGATCAAGGGCGGCTGCGCCGAGGCACCGATACTGGGACCATCCCAAGTACCGGGGTGGGTATCCCGAAAAGCCGATGATCGCCTCGTTCAGGGTCTGGCACGTCGAGGGTCGGATCGGAACTCCGTCACGTCGGGCTCCCGCACCTCGCACGGCGTCGAAACGCACTCCTGACGCCTGGTTCACCACCACTGCGGCCCGGGGTCCCTCCGAATCCACTCCGCACAGACTGGTGGCGTACCACGGAATCCCCCTCGAGGCGTTGGTCGACCCATCCACCGGATCGATCACCACGATCACCTCTCGATCCACCCGGTAGGACCCTGACTCCTCGGACATCACCCCGAGGCCGGCCTCATCCAGTACGGCCACCGCAGCTGCGTCGGCGACCAGGTCCGATCGGTACTGACCCTCGCGCGTGCCGGCAAGTCCCCAGTCGGTCAGGTCACCGAGCGCGCCCGCCACAGCCGACGCCGCGGCATAGAGGACCTCCAGCAGCGCGTCGTCGTCCATGGGCCGACGATACCGGAGCAACCCTCGGACCGGTAGGCTGAGGCGCCTGTGGCAGTCATCGATGTGGCCGGATACGTGGCCGACCTCAAGGATCATTCGGTCGACCATGGCTTCCACGTGCATGACGAGCGTCACTTCGTCGAGACCTACTCCTTGCGCCAGGTCTGGGAGGTCGAGCTCCATCCCGAAGACGGGTGCGGTGGCCCCCTCGACCTCCACTTGGCGCTCGAGGTGGATCCCAGGACGCTGCTCTCCTTCGAGGACGCCGTCTTCGGTCTGCCCGAGGATCAGGAGCCGCCGGATGACTTCCACTTTCCGCTGACGTTCACCTGGGCCCTGCCTCCCCTGCCGAACGGACCGGATCTCCTCCGTCTGGCCATTGATCTGGCGGGCGTCGGGGGAATCGAGCTTCCCCTCGAGGTATCGGCCATCGACTCGTATGCGTCGGCCACCGACGCGGCCGAGCGGAGGCTCAACATCGTGGCCCGTTCTCCCGTGTCCCTGACTCGTGTACTGGCCGGCGAGGAAATGATGTGCGAGGTCTTCGACCGCTGTCTGGCCGTGAGTCGCTATCTTCTCGACTCGGCCGGCAGCTGGTTGGGGTGACCACCGCTGCCCTTCGTGCGACGCTTGGGCGACTGGCGGCAGGAAGCGTCCTTGCCCTCGGGCTCGGTTGCGCCCTCAGTGCCTGCGGCAGCGGCAACGGCACCGCCCTGGCCAAGCAGGCCTGCACCCACGTGGACCGGTCGATCGGTCTCTTGAAGGAGTCTGCACAGCAGAGTGACAAGATCGATGCCGCTCGGCTCACGCAGCGCGCGTACATCGAACTCCGCGATGCCCTGCCGATAGCAGCCAAGGCTGCCTATCTCGATGGCCAGTGGCAGGCGCTCATGACCACCGTCTCCGAGAGCAACCGAGTTCCCGAAACCACGCTCACCACTGCCTTGGCCGCACAGTGCCGGGTGGCCGACAGTTCAACCTTCGACCAGGCCCCACCACCCTCTTCCATTCCCCCGCCAGCACCGGTGACGTCCTCTCCCTGACCACCGGAGGCCCGAAACGGTCAGGGCACGCTCCGGTTCAGACCCGCGGCAGCCAGTGTCGGCGGGGGCGTCGAGGACGAGGTGGGCGAGGAAGTCGGTGGCGTCGGCGCCACCAGTTGCCGACCAGCCATCTGGATCCGACCGACACTGATGGCCTCAGGCAGGAGCTGAGCGTCGAGCCATTGGCCGGCCGCTGCCGTAGGGGCGGTGTGCACCCCGTCGCCGTCACGGATCTGGAGGCCCTTGAGTGATGTCGCGTAGGCGCCGCCCGGGCAGACCTGGGCATCGAAGTCCTCGATCTTCACCGTGGCCGGGTGCTCAGCGGCCACCTGCCTGACCATGGCGTTGTAAGCCGCCAGGCGGGCAGCCGAATCCTCCGGCCAGGGCTGGCCGTTGTTCTGTTCTCCCGAGGCAAAGCACGGGGAGGTCAGGAACAGCATGAGCGCACCGGTCGACGTGCCGACCTGAACGGCCTGCTCCAATGACTGTCTCAGGTCGGCGTCGAAGACGGGATCACCGATGTGCAACCAGCGTCCGTTGATCATTCTGTCGGACACCTCCCACCGACCGGCGAGCACCATGACAACATTGGGCCGGAACTGCTGGAGGTCCCCCACCCACTGCGCCGGCCACTGCGCCGACTTTGGCGAGGATGTGTTGCACTGCTGGGTCAACAGTTCGGGAATACCGTGGCCCATGTATTCGCTGCTCCGTAGCAACCCGCAACCGACGATCGACCCGTTGTCGATGCTGACGTCGTAGCTGTTCTGAGGCTGACTGGCCAACATGGCGAACCCGACCCGCCACGCGACCGAGTCGCCGAACACCAGGACCTTCACCGGCGGTCCGGCGTACTGGGCCCCGACCAAGCGCGCGGTGCTCGTTGCTTCCGCAGTGGCGGGCACG
The DNA here is from genome assembly GCA_015478655.1 of Acidimicrobiales bacterium. Classification (GTDB taxonomy): domain Bacteria; phylum Actinomycetota; class Acidimicrobiia; order Acidimicrobiales; family RAAP-2; genus Bog-756. Next base: position 11,042 of record JADMIJ010000047.1, read on the forward strand.
GTGGCGGCCACTGTGACTGCTGCCACCCCGAGGAAGGCGCCCGCAGTAAGGGCCCAAGCCCGCCATTCGGTGAGCGAGCGAACCCTTCTCTGTCTGATCGGTTCCTCGACCAGGTAGAACGAGCCCGTGGCCACGACGAGCGTGGCGACGATGCGGACGGCGAGCAGCGGATAGCCGTAGAGATGCAGGCGCTCACCGCTCAACAGTCCGAAGAGCGGGAAGTGCCACAGATAAAGGCCGTAGGAGATCTTGCCGACATAGCTGAACACCGGGTTGCCCAGGGCCCGTGACAGAGAGGCCCTCTGGGCTGTGATCGTGCAGAAGATGACCAGCGCCACGCCCACAGCGAAGAGGAAGTAGCCGCCCTCGAACAGAAAGGCCCCGGGCGTCGACTGGTGGGACCACAGGTAGGCACCGGCGGCCACCGCTGACCAACCCAGGATCTGCAGGACCACCCGCGCCGGCGGTGCGGTGACTTCCCAAGCACTGATCGGCTTGATGCCGGGGCCCAGCCGCCGGCGTCGGTCGCGCCGATGGGGCAAGGGCGGAAACTCGCCGGCCGTGCCGGCCGCAGGGTGGGATCGCTCCCTCCGGGTCGCGGCCCAACGACCGGACACGCCGGCGGGCAGAGCCTTGCGGTGTTCAGCCCAGATGGCCATTCCCACGGCCAGAGCTGCGCCGACGAGAATGTCCTGGCACCGGGTGTCGGTTCCTTCGTACAGGCGCATGACCGATGCTCCGCCCTGGTAAGACCACCGCATGTCGAGGGCCGAGGCCACGGCGCCGGCTATGGCCACGGCCAGGATCGGCCACAGGCGTCGGGAGGGCCGGAGCTTGCGTCCCAGATGCAGGAGGACCAGCGCCAGCGGAGGCCACACGATATAGAACTGCTCCTCGATGGAGAGCGACCACATGTGCTGGAGCGGCGAGGGTTGCGAAGTGAGGTTGAAGTAGCTGCCGCCCCCGAAGATGAAGTGCCAATTGGAGACGTAGAAGAGAGTCGACAACGAATCGAGGCGCAGGTTGCCAAACGCGCCGGGGGTGGCGAAGACCTTGGCGTAGACGGCCACGCCCACCAGCATCACCAACAATGCCGGCAACAGCCGACGGGCCCGCCTAGCCCAGAACTGGCCCAGTTGGATGGTCAGGCGCCTCGCCCACTCGCCGAGCAGGAGTGAGGTGATCAAGAACCCCGACAGGACAAAGAACACATCGATGCCGAGGAAGCCCCCGCTGACCACCGGGGCGCCTCCGTGATACAGCATGACGCCCAACACGGCTACCGCTCGGAGGCCGTCGAGCGCCGGGACGAAGCCGAAGATGATCGGACGGCCGCGCCCTTCTGCATCTGAGACCACTGGTTGTGGAGGCCGCTTGGTGGCCGCGTGGGCGCCGGGACTCATGGGATTGGGTGCCTCCACACACGGCGCCATGGGGCCGGCCACGTGCCGGACGGCCCTTCAAGCCCTCCATATTCGCAGATTCCCCTGTCCACCTGGGTTCACCCACTCTCGATCATGGCATCAGAGTCCCGGCGTCCGTCCAGCAATGCCGCCGGACACCATCTCGAACAGTCGTCGGGTGTCCTCCTCTAGATGGTTGCGGGCGGCAATGAGCAGTGCACTCCCGATGTAGGCCAGCGGCAGCACGATGAGGAACGCCGTGCGCAAGTTGTCGCCATACCGTTGGGAGAAGAATGCAGTGACCAACGGAGCGGCTGCCGTGCCGAACAGCACCGATGCCAGGTTGAACGTCCCGAAACCGGTCCCCCGCAGCGTCGAGGGCACGGCGTCGGTCAGCGCGGCCCTCAGGGCGGGGATGGCCGAGGTGGCGAAGAAGAACCCGACCAGTTGCAGCGGCAGGCACACGGGGTAGGGCACGTCGGCCAGTGACGAGATGAACAGCGTGGTCGCCACCATCAACGCCACCCCGGGTAGGACGACGCGGGCCCCGGTGATCCGCGAGGTGAAGCGGTCCGCCACACGACCGCCGACGATCACGCCGGGTATCCCGCCGACCACGACGAGGACCAGGAAGGTGGCCGTAGCCCCGCCCTGGGACAGGCCGAGCTGGCGCTGGTAGAACACCGTCATCCACGATCCCACCGCGGTCAGTACGAACAGCACCGCCGACACGCCGGCCAGGGCGAAGCGAAGTGTGGGAATGGCCAGGATCAGGGCGAGGTCCTGACGCAGCCCGGTCGACAGGTCCCGGACAAAGCGGCCGATGCCCTGGTCGAACAACGGTGGGTGGACGGCGTGCCGATCGGTGAACTCGATCTCGTCGACGGCCCCGATACGCACCCGATCGGCCGTACCCCGGCGCGGTTCCCGCAGCCGAAGAACCAGCACGGCCACAGCCAGACCGGGCAGAGAGACGAGCACCAGTGCCGTCCTCCACCCGAACGCCGGTCCGATGAGCCCGCCGGCCAGGACCCCCAATCCGGTGCCCACAAAGGTGAGGGACTGCTGGACGGAGAAGGCGCGACCTCGGCGTTCGAGCACGTAGTAGTCGGGCACCAGGCTGGACACTGAAGGGTCGGTCACCCCTTGACCGAAGCCCAGGGCCCCCCGTAGCACGACCAGGGCACCGAAGCTCGGGGCCAATGAACCGGCAGCCGAGACGGCGGACCAGAGGGCCATGGCCACCGATGCGGCGCGGGTGCGCACCCATCGATCGGCCAGGTAGCCGGCCGGAAGCGTGACCATCCCATTGACCAGCACGAAGGCAGACATCAGCACGCCGATGGCCAGGTCACCGACTCCGAATGCCTGCCTGAGCTGCGGAACGAGCCCGCGGACCACGTTCTGATCGACGGCGTCGATCAGGAACGTCCCGCCCAGAACCCACATCGGCCAGGCCGACACCGACGTGATCGGCTGTGAGCCTCCGCCACGGTCGGGCTCGCCGACGTGATGGTTGCTCATCCCACCGCTGAGCGCCGACGACCGGAGCCGGCCCGTCCTCTCACACGGTCGGGGAGTACCCGGCCGGGAGATTGATGGTCTTCTTCTCCAGGAACAACTCGAGGCCGTCTTCGCCGAACTCGCGACCAACCCCTGATGCCTTGTATCCACCGAACGGCGACGAGAAGTCGATGGGAACGTTGGAGTTCACCATGTAGGTGCCGGTCCGAATCTGACGGGCCACGCCGAGCCCCCGGTCGTTGGAGCCGCTGAAGACCGCTCCGCACAACCCGTAGTCGGAGTCGTTAGCGATGCGGACCGCGTCGGCTTCGTCGTCGTAGGGGATCACCGACAGTACCGGCCCGAAGATCTCCTCCTGGGCGATGCGCATGCTGTTGTCGACGTCCACGAACACCGTCGGCTCCACGAACCACCCGGTGTCCATCCCTTCGGGGCGACCACCGCCCACAGCGACCTTGGCCCCTTCGTCCTGACCGATCCGGATGTAGTTCTCCACCCGGTCCCGCTGGCGCTCGGCCACCAGGGGGCCGACCTCGGTGGCTGGATCGAGGGCGTCGCCGACCTTCATGGCCCGCACCTGCTCGACGATGGCCTCGGTCACCTCGGCATAGCGATCGCGAGGAGCCAGGATTCGGGTCAGAGAGATGCAGGCCTCGCCGTTGTTCATGATGGCGTTGGGCATCATCAAGGGGATCGAGACGTCGAGGTCCGCGTCGTCGAGGAGGATCGCCGCCGACTTGCCCCCCAACTCGAGGCTGAACCGCTTGAGGTTGGCCCCGCAGGCCGCGCCGATCTTGCGCCCCGCCGCGGACGAGCCGGTGAAGGACACCTTGTCCACCCCGGGATGGTTGACGAGGTATTCCCCGACCTCGCGCCCCGCCGGAACGACGCTGAGCACTCCCTTGGGCAGGCCGGCGTCGGCAAAGATCTCCGCCAACACGTTGGCGTCGAGGGGGGTCTCAGGAGCGGGCTTGAACACCACGGTGCTCCCCGACAGAAGGGCCGGAGAGAGCTTGGCGCAGGCCAGGAACAGGGGCACGTTCCAGGGTGTGATGGCGGCCACCACGCCGATCGGCTCCTTGGACACCATCACCGGGCCCAGCAGCCCGTCCCGCACGGTGTCGAACGCAAAGGTCGAGGCCATGCCGGCGTAGTAGTCGAGGATCATGGTCGGGGCCAGGACCTGGGCCAGGGTCCCCCACGAGATCGGCGAGCCCATCTCATTGGAGATCAGCTCGGAGATGCCCTGCATGTCGTTGCGGATGGCGTCGGCGACCTTGGTCAGAATTGCCCCCCGCTCGGCCGGAGTCATTCGTGGCCAGGGTCCATGGTCGAACGCCTCGCGGGCCACGGCGACGGCGCGGTCGACGTCGGCCACCTGGGCCTCGGGGACCCGGCCGACAAGCTGCTCGGTGGTGGGAGACACCACGTCGAACACAGAGGAGGACGACGGCTCGACCCACTCTCCTCCGATGAACAGACGATCGTACGACTTCACGGGCCCTCCCTGGTTGGAACCTGATGTGCTCCGGTCGGCTGCCGAATCCCCATGTGGCGGGGCGGCGACCGTGCCGGTGATCACAAATTGTAGCCCGGACGATGCCCTGGCGCCCCATCGTCTCGAACCTCGATACGCTCCCTTGGCGATCGCGATACGGGGTGGATTCCGGTAGCGATCCACCCCGCCGACAACCCCACACATCGACACATCGACATTGACAATCCTAAATTTAGGAGCGCCCGTGCTTTCTCCCCTTGACGACTATCCGGTCCACCAGATCTCGGAGCCGATGCGCTTTGTCGGGACCTCGGACCGAAACTTCTACGACCGCTACTACTTCAACATCCACGGGACGGGCCAGGTGCACGGGACCGACGAGGAGCTCTTCGCCGTCATCGGTGTCGGCCAGTACCCCAACCTGAGCGTGGCCGATGCATTCGTGTCCGTCCTGTGGGGGGGCACCCATCGGGTCGTACGGTCCTCGAAGACCCTCGGAGCGGACCGGATGGACGCATCGGTGGGCCCCATCCGGGTCGAGGTGCTCAAAGGTCTGGAGCGGGTCCGGGTCATCGTCGAGCCCAACGAATGGGGGATCGAGCTCGACGCCGTCTATGACGGCTTTTCCGAGGCGCACCTCGAGTCGCGCCACTTCGATCGTCAGTTCACCCGGGTGACATTCGACTCCACCCGATTCGCCCAGGTGGGCTCGTGGACCGGCACCCTCAAGGTCGGCGACCGCGAGGTCGAGCTGACCCCCGAGCGCTACTGGGGGTCCCGTGACCGCTCGTGGGGGGTGCGCCCGGTCGGCGAGTCCGAGCCCCCGGGCATCCGCGCCACCGATACCGAGGGTGGGTTCTTCTGGATCTATGCGCCGGTCCGATTCGATGACCATGCCACGGTCACCATCATCCAGGAGCGACCGACCGGCGAGCGGATCATGCAAGACGCCCACCGCGTCTTCCCCTTGGGCTCCGGAAAGCCGGCCCAGTGGCTCGGACGACCCGAGCACCAGCTGCGGTTCGCCCCGGGAAGCCGGAGGGTGACCGGCGCCACCCTCACCTACTTCGGCGCCCACGGTCAGAGGACGGCCGAGGTCGAAGTGGAGACGCTGCTCGCCTTTCCCTTGTTGCTGGGAAGCGGCTATGGGATGGAGCCCGATTGGAAGCACGGCATGTACCAGGGCGACCTGGTGGTACAGGGCCAGGAGAATCCGCCGGTCGATCCTTCCTACTTCAACTGGGGCCTGACCGAGTACGCCGCCCGATTCACCTATGACGGTGGGGTGGGGTACGGCATGTTCGAGTGCGCAGTGATGGGCCCCCACCAGCAGTACGGGTTCGCCGGCTGGGATTGATCCGGCCGGGACCGGGACCGCCTCGTCTCCGGCTCAGGGGACCGCGTGGATGGCGTCGGGCTCCCAATACGCCCGGAGCGAGGCAATCTTGCCCTCGGGTGAGCGACGGTAGGTGTACACCCCGTCGACTTCGACGGCGGAGCCTCCGGCGAAGGTGATGCGGATCACGCCGACGTTGGCCGCCTCTTCGCCGCAGAGTATCGACTGGCGGATGGTGAAGGTGATCGACTCATTGGTTGCGATGACGTTGTCGTAGAAGGCGGCAATGGCCTCGAGGCCACGATGGCCTCGTCCCTCCGGGTCGAAGACGGAGGGACCGATGGGGTCCTCCACTACGGCGTCGTCAGCGAACAGGGCCAGCCACGCTGCCCGGTCGCCGGCCTCCACCGCGGCCATGGAGGCCTGACCGAGCTCACGCGCCGTTGTCACTCCGACACCTTTGCGATGACGTCGTCAGCGAATCGCCGGAGATTGTCGAGCTTGGTCTGGAGCACTTCGGTGTCCGGGCCCACGGCGTAGGGCCATCGGAACCCGACGATCACGTCGGTGACCCCCTGCGCTTCGAGCCGGCGGATCCCGTCAGCCGTGTAGGCGTCCAACGAGATCACGTGGATCTCGAAGGGTCGCTCCGATGTCCCTCCGTCTTGCCGCAGCTGGCTAAGGCGCTCCAACAGTCCGGGCAGGTCTGCCGGTTCCCCCCCGCCATGGAGCCATCCGTCAGACCGGGCTGCTCGGCGCAATGCCGCGGGGGCGTGACCTCCCACCAGGATGGGCAACGGCTCGGTCGGAGTGGGGCTGATCTTGACGGACGGCAGGTCGTACACGTCTCCGTGGTATTGGAAGTAGCCACCGGCAGAGAGGCCGCGCACGATGTCCACGGCTTCATCCATCCTTCGCCCGCGAGCGTCCCAGGGCACGTCGCACAGTGCATAGTCCTCCGGCCATGGGCTGGACCCGACTCCGAGGACCAAGCGGTTGTTGGTCATCACCGCCACCGACGTGGCTTGCTTGGCCACCAGCAGCGGATGGCGCATGGGGAGCTTGAGCACGAAGGTGATGAACCGCAGCCGCTCCGTCACGGCCCCCATGGCCGGGATCAGAGAGAACGGCTCGATAAAGGGCTTGTCCTCGAGGAACTCACGCGAGTGATCGGGTGAAAAGGGGTATGTCGAGTCAGAGTCCTGGGGATAGCAGAGGCTGTCGGGCACGACCATCCCGTGATAGCCCGCCTCCTCGGCCGCCTGGGCCAGCGGGAGGTAGAACGTCGGATCGACCATCGATTCGGCATACGAGAATCGCACCGCTCAGTCCCGCCACACCACGTGCGCCCGAATGGAGCCGTCGTCGCCAATCCAACCATTGGCCGCGGCACCGTCGAGCATGGACATGAAGTCCGCTTCCCACTCCGAGTCGAGCAGTTGGCCCTCCGCGTTCGCGGCGTCGGCGGCCATCCGCCTGACGACGTCGGCGGGAACGAAGACGTCGCCACCAGGGTCGACCGTACCGACGTCGTGGAGGCTCAGCGCCGCCGCCAGGGCGCCGAGAGCGCCGTTGCCCGCGTCGTCGCCTGGCTGGTGCGGGAGTGCGAGGACTGAGAACCGCTTTGCATCATCTCGCCCACGGAGCACGACGGATGCCGTCGAGAGATCCGCCACCAGTTCCATTCAAAGCACTCCTTGTCCGGTCTCTGTCCGGTCCCTTGCCGATGGGACCCTACTGTGCCTTCTGGGGCCCACCGCATACGACCCGGTCGTCGGCGTTCAGGTCGGCGGGGCCGCGGCCGGCACTCCATTTTCGCGAAGGCGCTCGGCCACCCAGGAGATCCCGTCGGGCTGGGTCATCTGCTGAGGCCATCCGGAGAGAATGTCCTCGACGCCCTCGAGTGTGGGGATGTGCCCCACGACCATCACCAGCACCCGGTCGACAGGAAGATTCTCGACCTCGATGTCACCAAACGGCGTGAACGAGTCGGCCTCGGGGATGAGCTCGAGCATGGTGTAGAGCTCGCCGGTGTCCTCGACCCAGCTGAGCTCGTACCGATTCCCCTTGGCGTCGAACCAGTTGGTGCCCAGTTCAACCTCAGCTGACTGCCGACGGCGCTCGTCAGTGCTGTAGAACTCCTCGATGTCCATGACGCTCCTGTCTCGCTCGTGCCGGTCCTGTCCTTGTCGACCAGGTCGGCTTCCGTCACTGCCTTCGGTGCGGGTCGGAGGGCCGATGGGCTGGTGGGGCTGGTGGGGCAGGCAGGGATCGAACCTGCGACCGAGGGATTATGAGTCCCCTGCTCTGACCACTGAGCTACTGCCCCCGACCAGGGATGCTATACTTTTCCATGAGGGTCCATCCCAACAGAATCCCAACAAAGCGAGGGCACGTCATGGATCGGTTCGACGTCATCACGGTTGAGAAGGGTATCCGACAGGTCGGTCCCCATCGGTGGGAGGTCCGGGTCTATGCCGGCCGCAACCCGGAGACGGGCGCGATCCGCCACGTCAGCCGCGGCACTACCAAAGGGATCAAGGATGCCCGCGCCATTAAGGCGCGGCTCGCCACGGAGGTTGCCGCCGGCAAGCATGGCAGCCGGTCGGGCACGTTCGGCGAGCTGCTCGACGCGTGGCTTCGCGACGGCAAGCAAGGTCGGTCGCCTAGCACGCTCGCCGGCTACCGAATCAAAATCGAAACCGCCATTCGCCCGGCCCTCGGCTCGGTGCTTCTGGAAAAACTGACCGCCCGCGACCTCGACCGGTGGTATGCGCGCCTACTGGCTGGCGGAACGTCCCCGGCGATGGTCATGCACTACCACCGGGTGATCTCGGCGGCACTGCGCCAAGCCGAGAAATGGCAAATGGTGCCCGTCAGCGTCGCCAGGAATGCGAGCCCGCCGACCGTGCCCGCCCCGGTTACCGTCACTCCCCCACCCGATCGGGTGCGCACACTGATCGACCTAGCCGGCACGACCCGGAATCCCGAGTTTGCCACCGTGCTATTCGTCGCGGCGCTAACAGGAATGCGCCGAGGCGAGCTGGCCGGCCTGCGGTGGTCCGATATCGACTGGCAGGGGTCGGCCCTGACCGTCACCCGGTCGATCTGGCAGACGGCGGGCGGATGGGGGCCAAAGGATCCAAAGACTCACCAGGTGCGCCGGCTAGACATCGGACCGGCCACTCTGGCTGCCCTCCGTGGCCGATGGGAGCGTGCGACCAGCGCCGCCCAGCTCGCCGAGGTCGAACTTGTGGCCGACGCGTACGTGTTCAGCCCCGACCTAACCGGCGACCGGCCCACCATGCCTGACGCCATGACGCAGGCGTTCCGACGCCTGTGCGACACGATGGCCGAGAAAACGGGCGATCCCTGGCCCTACCGTTTACACGACCTCCGCCACTACTCGGCTACGGAGCTGGTCGCCGCCGGTCACTCGATGGTCACCGTGTCGAAACGGCTCGGCCACGCAAAAGTGTCGACCACCTCGGACATTTACGCCCATGACACGAACGATCAGGCGGTCGCCGCTGCAGCGTCCCTTGAGGCTGGGTTAGCTGGCTAGGACGCCCGCTCCGCAAGCTGGGACATTTTCCCCACTATCCGCAGACACTTTTCCACAGTTACACATGTGTAATCCACAAGAAGCGGGTCTACCACTACACAGGGGTTTTATGGCAGCGTCAAAGGTGGAGCAGTGCGAGAGCGGCCGAATCGGCGCCCTTGAAACCGGCGTGAGGAGTAACTACCTCCGAGGGTTCGAATCCCTCCTGCTCCGCCAAGGCGCGCAAAGGGCACCGGTGAAACCTTCCGGTGCCCTTGCTAAGCCTTTCCGCTACTCCGGTCACTATCCGGCTATCGCGGGGGCCTCTGCCTTAGAACTTGGCACTGCCATTGTAACGCTAACGTTACGAGTCTCCAACCGGGCTGACCTGGGATTATGTCCCAGGCCTAGAGTCCAAACCCCCGCAGCCCCTTGCCGAGACTTCTACTGACCGTCCGGTAGACGTTCCTCCGCAGCACCCGCTTGCTGTAGCTGGCCGGACCCCTGCGAGCTGCCTGCACGTTGCCGAGAGTGCGGGCCAGGCGGTAACTCTGTCGGCGCATTTCGCTGATCGTCATCGGTTCTCCTATCGGCGTTGTTCGGAGGAATCTTTAATAGCTCGCCAGTAATCGAACAAATAGCCCGACCTAGGATCGTACTTATTACGTACTACGTAAGGCGTCCTGACCAGGGACTATGCCTTGACACGCCCGGCCGGTATGGTTCACAATAACGCCATGAACGACGATGAAGGCAGGGCAAACCTAGAGGAAGCTCTCGAACAGTGTCGGATCCGAGCCCTTGAGCTGAGGTGGGACGACCGGTTGGGCGAAGCGGCCGAGCTTGATGCCTATGTGTCGAGCACCGAGGCATATTTTGCCGGCTACGACGCGGGCAGGGCGGCGGGCTGACTCTCAGGCTGCCAGAACGCCACCATTCCGCACAGGACTGCCCAGGTTCCCCGCAAATCCGGTCCGTGGGGTTGGGGGTGCGGGGAAATGCCCGCAGAGCCTACAGACGACCCGTCATCCTGGCCCACTTCTCGACCTCAGGCCATGCCCATACCCGGATCGACCCGAGCTTCGCCGCCGGCTCAGGAAAGCCGATGTCCCGCCTGATCCAGTCGTGAACGAGGGATGCCTTCTTGAGCTTCAGACGTTCGGCGACCTGCTCTGCCCCCACTAGGTCGTCGACGTCGATTCTCCGGCCCATGGCGTACAGCCTACGTCATGCAGATCGACCCTTGCGGGGAAATCCCCACAGGCGTACCATGGGTGATGCGGGGAAATACCCGCAGTCCGAAAGGGGCAGGACATGACCGCACTCGCCGCATTTCTGATCTGGCTGGAGTGGGCCAGTCATCACGTTTGGCTCGCATGGGCGCCGGACTCCACCGGGCTCGGGAATCACGTTGTCTACGGCGGGAACGTCCTCGACTGCATTCGGGTCGCCGCCCATCAGGCGCCGTTGCACGTCGTACCCGGATCCGCTCCGTACCCCGGCTGCACGCTCGGCGGCTAAACCCGACGCAGGTAGGACGACGGCCCCCGGTTTCGGCCGGGGGTCGCTTCGCGTCTACGGGCTAGATCGGCTGGACGATCAGCCAGCGGTCGAAAAAGGTCGCCGGCCCTGGACCGGCCCCGACCTGATATTTCGCCTGAAAGGTATGATCGCCGGGAGCGATGCCGGTAACTACGGCGCCACCCATACACGACGCGCTGACGACCGACGCCGGCGTACTCAACTGTGCCGACGGGTTACTCTGAACAGTTCCATCGATAGCAACCCACATCTCGGCGGCTCCGCCGCTTGTCGCCTGAATGTTCGCCCCGAGTAAAACGAGCGCACTACCGGATGCCCCCACGTGCGCAGTAAGGGTCGGACCGACGGTCGCCAGGTTGGTCGGCGTTCCCGATGACGTTCCCTCGGACGTAAGTATGCTGGCAGACTGAATCGGATTCAGCTCAGTAGTGATTCCACTCGGGTCAGTAACGGCGAATCCGTAGTCGCCGTTCGGCAGCTTGCCGCCCTGCGCCCGGATCAGCCCGCTCGCGTCACGGATCCCGAAGTTCTGTTGCATTTCGAGGGCCGTAAGGCGCTGGCGGATCTCGTCCATAAGGTTCTGGAAGTACAGGTCGTGGGGTTGAGTCACGGCGGGCATATCTAGGCCGCCTTTCGCAGTAGACGGCTAAGCCGGTCGATCGCCTCTCGGTGACGGGGCTCCGGGTGCTCGGGATCGAGGTCGGACAGACCGATCGCTTCGAGGGCTTCCCGAAGACGGCTCTTGGAGTAGATGACGGATGCTGCCATGTTGTGATCCTTTCGAGATTCGAGTTCAGCGCCCCGACGGGCCGGCGGCCCGCAAAAACCGCCGACCGGTCGGAGCGTGGTGCTCGGCGTACGGGGGTAGTGGGGAACGAATCCCCGGCTACCCCGAGTCGAGCAATCGCCGCGGCATGGTTGCCTGCCGGGCGAGAACGGGTCTAGCTATTCGCCAGAAGCCTCATGGAGTTCGGTACCACAAGGTCACCGGCCACGCGGGCCAGGGCCAGAAAGCCACGACTTCCGATCGGCCTCATTGTCGCGGCGTCGAACATAACTGGGACCATTTCCACGGTGACGCCTTGCCTGACTGCCAGGTGGTAGCCGGACAGATCGCCGACGGCGAGGAAGTTTTCGGCGCCCGTCGTCCCGGTGAAGTCCGGACAATACGAGCTGGTCACGCAGGGCCGGCCGAACAGCGAAGTGCCGGCCCGATCGACAACCAGGTCGACCTGCGCGGCTGCGCCGGAATCATTCCGGATCTGCGACAGGACGTCCGTGTGGAGGACGAACGTACTGGACCCCTTGAAGCGCTCCGGCACGGCATTCCAAACTCGCCGCACATCGGCGGCCGAGATCGACCCCGCAGTCGTCACGGTGACGTGAGCGGGCGAGGTCGTCGAGGCTTGCAAGGCCGTGAAGATGCCCCGCGGTTGCCCGGTCCCGGTTCCCACGGCAACAACGTCGGTCAGCAAGTCGGCGAAGCCACGAGCGATCATCGGCGTGTATTCGTCGAGAAAGCCGGCGCCTCCGTAATCGGCGAACAGCTCGTCCGATACCGGGATGAACGCCCGCGCCGTCTGAACCGCCAGAGACGGCTGCACGAGGGTCGGTGTGTTATCGCCGACAACTGCGTTTTCCGCTTGGAATCCCCACCCGGATCCGTCCGAAATGACCGGCTTGTAGACGTTCGTCGAAGTCTGCTTGACCGAAACGAGCGACGGCAGTGTCGCGAGTTCCTGCGAACTCGGGACGATGCTCGGGTCGATATCGACAGGCAACGCGAGCCCAAACGAGCCACCCTCAGAGGCGCTCCGCACTTCGTCGTGGTAGCGACGAACCGCGCTCGCTTCCTCCGGCGTGTAGTGCGGATGTTCCTCGCGCAATGACCGCTCGATCGCCGATCGATAGGCCGGCGCAGTCGTAACGATGGTCCGGATCGCGAGTTCGGTGTCGCCAGCTCGGATTTGTCGGTCGAGGGCGTCGATCTGGAATGATTCCAGACGGTCGGCGGACCGGATCTCAAGAGCCTTAAGACTTGCGTCTCGGACCTCTGTCGGTTTGGCACTGCGAATGTCGATTGATTCAGGCGACCGATTAAGGAAGGCGTGACCCTTCGCTACCGTCTTTTGGTGTTGAAGGTCGGCGTGGCGCCGCTTGGCCGCGTTCAGCTCGGCCAGCGCCGTCCGATAATGGCCGAGGGCCGTCTGCTCGGCGAGGGTCATGTTCTTTCCCCGAGATTCGATGCGCCGAATGTTCTTGATTATGTCTTCGCTCTGTGTAGCCATTTGTGGTACTTCACTTTCCTGTCAGTGCCGCGGCAAGCGGCGGTGTTGTGTTTGCTGTTGCTGATGCGCCGAAGTGGCGCGGTTACGTTCGCCGGGTGGCGAGCGATCTTGAAAACTCAGTGGTCGAGGCTCGATAGCGATGGCCCGTAGCTGAAGAAACAGTCCGCCTCGTCATCGGCGTTCATGGCGCCGTAAAGGGCGATGGTGCAAGCCACGAGCGCGCTCACGTCTGCCTTCCGTCTGCCCCAAGTCCACCGGTCGCCCAGCGGTCGCTTCACGGCGCCGGCTACGGCGGCGGTCAGGACCGCTTCGCCCTTGTGTCGGAGCCCTTCCTCCATCACCGCGTCGTAGAACGAGCCTGCGGCGGCCGCTATGGCGGAAGTATCCAACGTCGTAAGCGGGATCTCTCGGCGTTCTAGCTCGGGGATGAGTGATGCGGCAGGGCCATGATCGTCGACGTAGACCGCGCCTCCGTACTCCTCGACCAGTTCGACGAGGCGATCGACCACCCAGCCCGTGCCCTGGTCCCACTGGACGACCTCGACGTGCGGGAGATCATCGCTCCGCACGCCGGCCACGGCGATACAGGCGGTATCTCGACTGAGCGGGATATCGAAGGCGAAGATCTTTCGCCCATCGATGGTCGATTCGGTGTCCCGGCACGACTCCCAGCGGTCCATATCAATGACCGACGGGGTGCTCGTTGCGGTACTGGGCCAATCTCCTGCCCCCAGTCGCTCCACTGCGAAGGTTCGGGGGTGCACAGACCTGCGCTCGTCCTCGATATGGTCCTCGCTGATGCGAATCCCCAATGCCGGATTGGCCATCGCCCAACTCTGCGGATCGCTGGCCACCGCGTCGGTGATCTTGTCGAGATCGCCGGGGATACTCCATTCGAAGTAAGCCAACGATGGATCATCTCCGGCGATGCCTCGCTCGCGCAGCCGGGCCAACACAACACCGTCGGCGTGAACCATTTGGTCGACCGCCGAGCCCGCATAGATCACTTGTGGATTCGGCCGAGCGCTCAGGGTCGGCAGCAGGGCGCCAAGTGCGGCCTCTTGGAGGAACATTGCCTCGTCGAAGACGACCAGATCCGCCGAAAACCCTCGGCCGCCACCCTTCGTCCGGGTCCGAAATCGGATCCGCTGGCCACTTTTCAGTTCGATGCCCTCGTCGCCATGCGACCTCGACACCCGCTTGACGCGTCGTTTGAACTCCGGAGTGCCGTCGATGATGGCGTCGAGCCGGGAGAAATGCTCAAGCGAGGTGCTGAAATCGTGGGCGGAGTGCACGATGAACCGCTCGTCGAACAGGAATAGGCCGGCCAACTCGCGGGCCAGGAGAATCGCGCCCTTGCCGTTCTGCCGACCGACGACCTGTGCGGCCTCGAAGGCCGCCCACTTGCCGTCGGCACCTTCGGCGCACAGGTGGGTCAAGACGAACCGTTGCCACTCGTCGAGGTGGAGCCCGGCGCTTGCTGCCAGCTCGATTGCCTCGGCGCCGGAGCTGGACACGGCCGGCGGCACGCTAAAGATGCGCGGGCGCTGCGATCCGAGCGTCATTCGGTCACCCATTGTCTGTCGTCGCGATCCGGTGGGCCCGGCGACTGGCGAGATCATCGATTTGGTCGTCATGGTCCTCCTTTGGCGGGATCTGAGCGGTCAGGCGGGCGAGTGCGTCGACGAGGGCTCGTGAGCACATGGATTTAGCGGTAGCGCTCGTCCTAGGGGAGTCGATCGACTGGGCCAGGGCCAGGGCCATAGCGGCCAGGCCGCCGGTAGCGAGGTTCGGGGATGTCTCGGCGATGGCGTCGAGGTCGCGTTGGACGGCTCGGCCGACATCACCAGTCGGGCGAGCGATAACTTTGCTGACTGGCTTGCGTGGCACGTGTGATCCTCTCTTTGGTCCGGCCGGACGTCGCCCTATTGCAGGCAGCGTGCTCGGGGCCCGTGTATCGGGTGCGGTCGTTGTCGTCGTGGCCGAGATCCCATGCGGCGCCCGGCTCGATCGGCACGCCGCAGCGGGCACAGGCGACAGTGCCCGCGGCCACTGCCGGCGCCCACCGTTCTCGCAGTCGACGATGGACTGAGCCATAGCCCCTAGCCGTCGTAGAGGGCCTAAGACGGGTATCAGGGGTCCTGTTCCGGCGCCTCGCACCCGTCGGTGGCTGCCGGCAGGACTCACAGAGCCGGCGCCGGCGCGACAGGGTTGGGCCACCACAACTGCGGCAGGGTCGTGAAAGCATTGAGAATCGCCTCCAAACGGGCGAAATGGGGCCAAAATGAGCGATAGGGAAGATTTGAGAATGGTTCGCTATTTGCCCTGGTCGGGGGGCGTTCGCCGGATTTCGACCATCGGGGAGAGGATTTTTTCGACTCCCGGGTCTCTGACCAGGTGTTTTACCCGTTGACTACCCTACCCCCATGGGGTATAGCCGGAGGAGCCGCCGCGACTACACGACTACCGGCAGGGCAGGGCAGGCCGGTCGATTCGACTTCGACTTGCTTGCTGCACCACGCCACACGACGCGACGACGACACGACCACGGTGCGCACGTACACGATGGCGACTCGCGTCGTCACCACTCACCATCACCAATCGTCGCCACCTTCGTCGGGCGGTCGGTCGACGAGCAGGGATGTGGCGAAGCCGCATCGCTGACACCACAAGATGGGCGTCGGCGTCTGGCCCATTCCCATCATCATCGTTCCTCCGCAGCGGCACTCGTTCCACTTTCGCTCGGCGCCGTCGTTGCGTCTCATTGACTCACTCTCTCTATCCGGTCGACGATCTTCGAGGTCGCGTGGTGCCGGCCACACTGCAGTCCGATCGACAGCGAGTCCGGTCGGTCGGTCATCCTCGTCTCCTTGACCACACGCAAGGTGGAACCGCAGTGGCATGTCTCGACGTAACTCCAAGGCCAGCGCTTCATCGCTTCGACTCCATTTCCATTCGTGTCGCTACATCGACCGGACC
Organism: Acidimicrobiales bacterium; assembly: GCA_015478655.1. Lineage (GTDB taxonomy): Bacteria > Actinomycetota > Acidimicrobiia > Acidimicrobiales > RAAP-2 > Bog-756. The sequence continues at coordinate 27,156 of JADMIJ010000047.1, forward strand.
GAACTCGATTTGCCGGAACCGAGTCGCCAGCTCTCGCAACGCCGGCTCGTCATCGCCAGCGGTGAGCAGCTCGTCGACAACCGCCTCGCCTTCGTCTGTCGTCAGGAAAACGTGGCCGTACCCTTCGGACCGGTGCAGCTTGAATCGGACGGTGAAAATACCGACCGGGTGCTCGTGAACGGTTAGCTCGCCGTCGACCAGGGGCGTTTCATACCGAACTTGTGGCGCGTCAATCAATGGTGTCTGCCTTCCGTTTGGGGAAATGAGAACCTACCGGTCGGCGTCGACATCGGCGGGCGCGTCCACCTTCGCCCACTGATCGACTGCCGGCGGCGCCGTCGGCGTTGCTTCAGGGTCGACCAATGCAGCTCGTGCAGCTCGCCGTGCGGTCGAGCGGGCCCGGTCCCTGGCATCGGACATCTGGCAATCGGCGAAGATCAGCGCCCTCCATGCTCGCTGATCCTGCGATGCCAGGGTCGACAGCTCAGCCTCAAGTACGGCGATCTCGGCCAGGACGACGTTCTTGGCATCCCGCGCCTTGTCGAACTGCTCGCCGGCACGGGCATAGGCCGCCTCGGTCTTTGCTACGTCCGCTGCGGCGCTCTCGGCCGCCTCGATCAAGGTCGTTGCTACGTCTGCGTCGTCAATCATTTCGGTCTCCTCACGCTCCAACGGATGACTAGATCGCCGTCAGAGCTAACGATTGGGTGCCAGTCGGCGATGCGCAGCGCAGACCGATCAATATCTGCCGGTGCGATTCCCTCTCGACGCGCCGTTAGGTGGGCGTCGGAACGGTCGATCACGGCTGCTGCGAGGAAGGCTCTAAGCCAGTTGTCGAGGTCGTCGTCGGTCACGGCTCTGACCAGGGCAAACAACCCGTCCCACTCGTCGACCAGGGTTTATGCGGCGGGGACGGCTCTGACCAGGGCAAACAACCCGTCCCAAAACAACCCGTCCCTATACCCTCCGGACCGGGACGGGTTGCACCCGCCCGGCCCGTCGGCGAGTAGAGGCGATTCAAGTCGTCCCAACAACTCGTCCCAACAAATGGGACGGGTTCTTTCGGCAGGTCAGAATGCATTTTCCGACCCCTCGTCGCCCCAACCCGTCCCGTTTGAATGGGACGGGTTGAAAGCCGGCCCCCATAACTCGCGCTTTTTCGTGGTTCCGGCCTCTGTACTGCCGAGCCTGTCGTGTCGGATCTCCCCATCCTGGGCCATCTCATCGAAGCAGCGAAAGAACATATCGGCGTTGCCGCCGACGATCGTCCGAATCTTCGCTTTGGTCAGTTCGAACGGGTGATCGGTTACCGTGTCCGAGATCCGTCGGCGCATTTCATACTCTTTCTCGGACCGCTTGTCGTTCTTCGACTTCGCCCCGTTAGACCTGTTCAGGTCCCACGTGATCTCGCCGTCATGTGACCCAGTGTCCTGGTCGAACCGGCCGATCGATATATCGAGATCCCACGACGTACCGCCCCACTGCCTCGAACCGACCTCAAACGTCAGCCGGAACACGCCGCCGTCGACGTCCGGCTGCTCTCGGTGAGCGATCAGAACCCACGAGTCAGCCCATTCTCCGGAGCCGGCCATCGTGATCCGTTTCAGCCCCGCGCCCGATCCGGTCTGGTTGTAGTGGTTGACGACGGCCAGGCTGGCCCCAACGTCCATGCACGGCCCCGAAAGCTGATTGAGCAGCGATCCCTCTTGGTGAAGGTCAGCGGCCCGCGTGTCGGTCCCGTGGTAGGTGTAGAGAGGATCGAGCGTCACGAGGCCAGGATTCAGCTCGTCGAGGTCGCGCCGTAGCGAGTCCTGAAACGTGAGGCTCGAAATCGGCGCCACGTCGAACGACGGGTGAAGGTCGATATCTGCCGGCGTCGTGCCCATCGCCGAGCAGATCCGACGCATACGCCTTGTCCAGAGTCGCCGACCGCCCTCGCCGACGTAGGCCACGACGGGTCGCTGTGCTGGCGGGGCAAAATGCCCGAAGATGGGCAATCCGGCGGCGATGCCGACCTCTATGAACCCGGTGACGTAGCTCTTTAGAGTCTTCATCTCACCGGCGATCTGTCCGTAGGTGGGATCGGCGAATAGGCCGGCGGCGAGCCACTCGAACTCGCACGGCTCAGCCAGTAGCTCGGCCATCGTCCACCGCTTGAACATGGCTTGCTCGCGCTGGATCCGTTCCTGCTCTACTGTCGTCCGGTTGCGGTGGGCCTCTACGTGCGGCCTGAATGCCTTAGCACGCGACTCGGGTGTCATTCCGAGGACGAGGGCCGCTACGCCCTTTTCGTCGCCCCCGAACTCTCTGACGAGGGCGGCCCGGAGCCAGGGGTCGGTACGAAGAAGTCCGTTCCACGGGTCTTCAGCGCCATTGTCTGCGTAAGTAGCGACATCGGTTACCGATGAGTGCAGAATGACCCCGCTCGTGCTCGTGGAGCCCGCAGACTGTTCCCGTTCGTCGCGCTGGCGCTTGAACTCAGCGCCAACTGCGGCGATACGTTTGGAATCGCCTTGTCGTTCGGCCACCTTGAGCGCTTCCGCCAGTTGCGGACCGCTCATCGCCTTCAGGTCGGCGGCGCTCATTGGTCCGCCTCCGCCGTCTCGAAGGCGATTTGACGGGCGACGAGCGTGAGCCGGCCGCCCCTGGTCTGCCGGAGGTGGCCCCCTACATGACAGAGCGTGCCGTCCCGGACGATCTTTTCGCCCGACGAAGCCACGGCGCCGTAGGCATTGATCCGGACCACGGTGGCGTCGCCGCGGGCGCTGAACTCGGTCAGGTCGAAGTTGAAATATCGGCCGCCGCCGTTGGGGAGATCGCCGGCAGCGAGGTCCGATGCCGTCCCTGAGAAAAAGCTTGCGTTCATCGTGTGTGCCTCTCGTTAAGTCGCCGGGCCCCACCGGGGCCCTGGGTTAGATGATCGGGTGACGGGCTAGGAACGCCTCGTAGGAGCCGCGGCGTATCCGGATGCAACGGGGTCCGAGGTGGTAGGAGTCGAGCTGTCCACTGGCCAGCCACCGGCGAACGGTCCTCTCGGTGCGCCCGGTCTGCCGAACGATTGTGGTCACGTCGAGATCGTCTGGGTGGTAGTCCATCTGTCTCCCTGTCTTTTGTCATGACTGCTTCCGGCAAATAAAGATTCGGTTGACTTTCGCCGACACTTCCATTATATTTCATCGTGGTAGAAAGTCCCTGGTCACAGGCACTTTGACCCCCTACCACTGGCACCTTTCTCGCGTTCGGCAACGTCTTGTCGACCTCGCCGAGCGAGAGCGCCAACTTGCCTCGTCGCCGTCGAAGGAACGCGTCGTATCGATCGTCCCATGGCTTGCCGGAGCGCTGCCAGGCCCGCTCGCAGAATCGACAAACCTGGTCCTGACGGAAGTTGTCGGGGTTCTCCCGGAGGCACACGAGGCAGCGGAGGAACACGCCGTGATCGTCGTCCTCCGGGTGTATGCGCCTCGGGTCAAGGCGCCGGTTGTAGGCGCTCGCTCCGTTAACCGTCGGCAGTTGCGCCGATCGGGTTTGCCACGGATAGCGGGCTCGCTCCGTCCGCCCTCGGATAATCCACGACGGCGTTTTGCGCATAGGCGGCTCGTAATAGTCGCCGATGGCCTTGCTAATGCCCTCCCGGTCTTTCAGGGCATCCCACTTGCCAAGCAGCTCGGCAGGGCCCCGTGGTCGATGCCACGGACTCCTATTCGTTTCCGCTGGCATCCTGTCTGTCCGGCCGCACTCGTCGCACTCGTAGCGAGCGCTGATGGGGCCGCTTCCACCGCACCAGATGCACCCATCGGGATACCTGCCAGCAGCGGCGGGCTTAGGACTCCGGTCGATGTCGACGGAGGCGTACGGCCACAGGTCGACCACGGGGTCTTCCCAGTTTCGCGGTTCGCAGTCCCCGCACCGCGGCCAGTCCGGCCACTCTGGCGTTTTGAAAGGTTGCCCGCATGCCGTGCACGATCGGACATGCATCCGTCGCGGGACGGTCATCCGCCATGCGGTGATCTGTTGCCGTGTCGGCGTGTCGTCGGTGTCGTCTGGCGAGTTGCCCGGTAGCCGGGTTTGCCCCACATCGTTCATCGGTCATCCCTGCGTTGCCGCTTCTGATTGCTACGCGGACCCGTCATGGGCCGCGTGTTTGGGTTGTCGGGTGGGCCCTAATGAGCGCTGTTAGGCGTACCGGGATGAGACGCTTCGGGCGCCACGCCGTCGTCGCCGTGGACGAACGTTCTATCGAACAGCTCGGCGATGGTGGCCGGCTCGCGTGCGTTCGTCGGCGGCGCTTTCTGCCCGGACAGGTGTTCGTCGAATAGGGCAGTCGTCGAGTCGAGGTCCGCCCGCAGGTCACCTATTGCTTGATCTAGCCGGCGCTTCAAACCGTCGATCTCGGCGACACGCCCGTTCAGCGCCTCCAACGTCGAGCCAAATAATAGTTGCCTACCCTTGCGGCGCAGGAGGGCGTCGACGCCTTCCGGCCGAACCGTGTGCGTGAGGATTCCGAAATCGGCCAGGGCCGCGTGCATCCGGATTTGAGCATCGCTAAGTCGATCGCTCCCGCGCTTTAGTTCGAGGGCGTATCCCTGCTGCCCTCCGGGCGTGAACACAAGGAAATCAGGCCAACCGTTTCGGAGAACCGTGCATCCTCGTCTCACAAGGGCATCGTGAACCGATTGCTCGAAGGCGTTCATGCCGCGTCGCCGGTCTGTGCTGGCAACTCCCCCAGCATCCGGCGTAGCGGTGCCACGGGGACGACAAGACGCGCGCCGAGGGCAATGGTAGGGATCTGGCCGGACGAAGCGGCCGAGTAGGCGCTATTGCGGCACAGGCCGAGAATGGCCCCGGCTACCGGGACGGTGACGGTGGTTTGGGACCGCCAGTCGGCGGGGATTGAGTCAAGGGACGGCATCGGAGTGTGGACCTCTCGGAGTCAGGGTGCCCCAAATGAAGGCACGGTTTCTGAACTCCGGGTGGTCATTTTCGCGAACCGCGCGCTCGGCGACATTGCGCCTCGCACGCGAGCGATCCTCCCGGCCGTATCACGACGGAGTGATGATCCCTCACCACCAAGCCCGGATTCTGTACTCGGCCACTGTCCGATCAGGTTCGGTTCGTCAGCGCCTATATGGGTCCGGGTGCCGTACTGCAAAATCCAACCTACCGTCGGCCGCGGCGGTAGGCAAGCAGGTTGGGTCACATTGGGTCACATCCCAACACACAACCCAACAACGCTCCCGGTCGGTTTGGTTCGGAATGAACTCAACCCCTGGCCAACGTCTATACGGTGGTTTGGGATGGTATTGGATAGTCCCAGGTCAGACGTGTACGCCGCGATTATGAGTCCCCTGCTCTGACCACTGAGCTACTGCCCCCTGGTTGGTGGTGTTCACCTCGTGCCTATTGTCTTTGCGTTGCTGCTGCCTGCTCTTGACCCAGGAGACAGGAGTGGCCATCACGACCAGCCGACATGAGGTCGGCGGGTGTCGTCGCGGTCACCACGAGGTGCGAGCGTACAACTCCGCCACCGGCGGCGGGCCACCGTGGCTTGGCGACGTCCCGATGTGGGGCCGCGCTGGGCATCAGGAGGACCCGCCCACGGTCTCACGGGGTACCCGGATCCTATCGACATCCCTCGTCCGTGCCTTGGGACCGGAGCCGGTGCAGCAGGTTCTGTACTGGAGACCGCCTCCGTAAGTGACAATCTCGTCGACCCATTCAGACAGATGAAGACGAGGGTGGCGACCGGGTCGTAGGTGGGCTGACCGGTCGTGGCGGCGACGGTGGTGGGCCGATCCGGAGCGCTCCACTCAGACGTGGTGGGGCGGCCGCTCCCGGTTCTGACGTTCGGACCAGCAACGGTCGCAGGCTTCGCAGAAGGGCATCCCGCCCGAGCCAGAGGGGTCCGTGGGTGCATGCGATCCCGGATGACCACAGCGGGCACAGCCAGTCGATGGCGTCGTGGTTGCCATACTGACTCCTCCTAGGTGGCTGGTGTCTTATGGGGTGAAGGTTCCGCTGACCAGCGGCTGAGGAG
>JADMIJ010000048.1 GCA_015478655.1 Acidimicrobiales bacterium
TTTCCGCGGACGCGGACACCACCGGATCAGGGGCGGGACGAATTTTCGAGGCTAAGGAACTGGCTTCGATCCGCGACGTCAATTCGATGCTCGAGACAATCACCAGACAAGCCGGTGTCGCGGTTCGAGCCCCGCGCTACCTGCTGGTTGCACGACTACCAGGCGACTCTGTTCCGCGAATCCACTCTGTGGGCTTCAGCCCGGATGAAGCGAACGTGGCCGCGAACGAGGTCTCGAATTCAGCCCAGGATCCACACGACCAATCTCGCATAGTGGTTGACATCGAATCGAGTCGTCGCCACTTCGGGCGCCTCGCCGTCTTCTACCCTGACGGCTTCCACTTCTTGCCCCAAGAGCGATCGCTGCTGATGGCCTATGCCGGCCATGCGGCGGCGGCGCTCGAGACGGCTGCCGCCCTGGCCGAATCCCGCGACCGAAACAGTACCCTCAGCGCCCTCCTTGCCCTTGGCATGGCACTTGCAGAGCAGTCCTCCCGGGTCGGGGTCGCCCAGCGCTTGGCTGAGGCCATTCCCAAGATCACGGGATGCGACCAGGCGCACGTGCTGTTGTGGGACGAGGGTGATGCGCACCTCGCCCGTGTTGCCTCGGCCTCTCAAGCTCCCCGCCAACTCGAGATACCAGAGGCCACAGCGTTGCGCAGCGAACATGTGGCGGAACGATTGCTCGAAATGTCGACGCCGACCCTCGTCGCGACAACGTCAGATCCGGACCTATCGTCGATATTGGCGCTCATAGGTCTGGCTTCGGGTGTCATCGTTCCGATTGCTGCCCGCTACACCCTGTTCGGAGTGCTCTGCGCCGGCTGCGACAACCGTGTGATGGAGCTCGAGGACACGCTGGAAGAACGCCTCAGCGGCGTCGCCAGTCTGGCCGCGACTGCGCTCGACAGCGTCACATTGCTTGAGGAGGTACGTCACCAGGCCCTCCATGACCCGGTCACGGAGCTCGCCAACTCCAGACTCTTCGAAGATCGGGTCACCCAGTCCTTGGCCACCACACGCCGCGACGAGCGGCGCCTCGCAATGCTCTTTGTTGATCTCGACAGGTTCAAGATCGTCAACGATGTTCATGGACACAAAGTCGGCGACGAATTGCTACGCGTCGTGGCAGAGCGCCTGCTCTTGACCGTCCGGGATGAAGATACTGTCGCCCGGATCGGCGGCGACGAATTCGGATTGATTGTCCAACGCGCCACAACTCGGGATGCCGCCGAGGTCGTCGCACGACGAATTATCTCAGCGATGGATGAACCCTTTGATGTCCACGGCCTCACCCTGTCCGTCGGGGTCAGCATAGGAGTCACCATGTATCCCGACCCCGATGCATTCGACACGTATGAATCCGTTGTCTCGCGAGCCGATTCGGCCATGTACCAAGCCAAAGCTGAAGGCCGTGGTCGATTCCACACCTCCAGTGCGTAGGTAAGTCTCGATCATCGAGTCGGTCGTCGACGGCTTGTCGCCCGCGGCCTTGCTGAGGTAGATCGCCTTGCCCTCTCTACACTTGGTCGATGCCCACACCAGTAGGTCCCGCACCCTTCGACCCAGATGATCCGGACTTTTGGAACTGGGACGAAGACGAGGATGGTGACTTTGGACCTCGCCGCCGGTTGTTACGCACCATTGTTGTTGGCCTCATCGTCGTGGGACTCATTCTCCTCTTGTTCGTCAGTGTTTTGTAGCCGGACACTCATGCCGTAAAGGCCGTCGAGGGAGCGAAGGTTGACCAGGACCTCCTCCCGCTCGGGCTCTGACGGCACCGGGGAAATGCCGAGTGCCCGTTGCTCAGTCAAGACCGCATCGGCCTGTTCGAGCCGTGCGTCCAGGGACGCGATTGCTTTCGACACCATGATGGTGACCTCCTCATCGGTCTTGGCGTTACCACCGTGTCCGTGGATCGGTTGGTTGGAGGTCACAGGGCCAAGCCCCTCACTCCATCTGGATGGGTTACTGGACCAGGGTACCAACGTTCACGCGGGGGCTGTTCAAGCCAGTTGTCCCCGGACGAAGCCGCCGTTAGGTTGAGTAGGTCGACAGTTGGGAGGTCACATGGCGTTCACCCTCACGGAGGGACACTTCGACACCGAAACCGAGGCGTTCGCGGAGATTGCCGATCGGGGCTGGTGTGCCATCGCAGTCGACGTTCCAGCAGAAGAGAACGATCTGCACTGGCATGACTTCGACTCGGTGAACTTCGTCGTCGACGGGACCCACCGCGTCGCGTTCGAAGACGGAACGGTGATGGAATGCGGTGCGGGGGCCAGGATCGAGGCACCTGGTCGGGTCCTGCATCGCGAATGCAGTCCGGCCTATCGAGCGGTCTTCGGATTCAGCGTGGCACCGGTGGACATGTCCCAGCCAGTGAACAAGCCGCCTGCCGATCTGAACGTCTAGCGGGCTGTAGCGCTCCCCACGTAACGCTCCCCGTCGCCGCACGGAGGCTGACGGCGCATTGGGTTTCGTGGTCCTCGGTGCACAGCGCAGATTGCGGGTATAGCGTCGCTCACGGCAGCTGCCTGGCGAGGTGAGACGATGTCTCCGTTGTTTCGACAAAGTGGCCGATTGGCCGTGAGCATTCCCATGGTCGTCGCGTTGGCTGTCGCGGGCTTGATCGCCTCCGGCTCCGCCGCCGCGGCCCACTTCAAGACGGCTGCCATCGCCGGCCGCGTTGGCGGCAGCACCTGCTCCGGATTCCTGCCGCCCGGTACGGTTGCGGGGATCGCGGCCACGCCAGACGACGGTGGCTACTGGATAGCAGATGGCACGGCAAACGTCGTGCAGTGCGGCGACGCCAGTGGTTTCGGATCACTGGGTATTGTTCCCAGACAGTCGGTCGTGGGCATCGCTGCGACGCCCGATGGCGGGGGATATTTCTTGGTGGCATCGGACGGCGGAGTGTTCGCATTTGGCGACGCGCACTTTCGGGGATCTGCTGCCTCCTTGACTCTCAATGAGCCGATCGTGGGGATGGCAGCCACCCCGGACGGCTTGGGCTATTGGTTGGTGGCCGCCGACGGTGGCATCTTCTCCTTGGGTGACGCCGCCTTCTACGGATCGACCGGCAACTTCGTCCTCAACCAACCGATCGTCGGGATGGCCCCGACCGCTGACGGTCGCGGCTACTGGCTGGTGGCCGCCGACGGTGGCATCTTCTCCTTCGGAGACGCCGCCTACTACGGATCGACCGGCAACTTCGCCCTCAACCAACCGGTTGTCGGGATGGCCCCGACCCCTGACGGCCGCGGCTACTGGCTGGTGGCCGCCGACGGTGGCATCTTCTCCTTCGGTGACGCCGCCTTCTACGGATCGGCCGGCAACTTCGCCCTCAACCAACCCATTGTTGGCATGGAGGCGAGTGGATCGGGGTCGGGTTACCGTCTTGTGGCGTCAGACGGTGGCGTGTTCACCTTCGGCTCTTCATCGTTCTTTGGTTCGGCGGTCTCTCCTCTGCCTCTTGGCATCTGCGTTGTCACGATGTCGAATCCGAGTCCCACTCGCGGCAGCACTGAAACGGCGACCATACAGTCTACAGTCGCAAACGCACCAGTCATTGTGACCGTCAACTTCAAATTCCATACCTCGTCTTCTGGCGGTTCGACGGATGGGCTCGGAAACGCAGCCGTTGCGTTTTCTGTCGGGCTGGCGCAGGTCCGAGTTCCCGTTGGCGTCATTGTCAACGTGGGGAACGGCACGGCCACGTGCAAAACGTCCTTCACGCCTCGGTAACTGCCGCGATTCGTGTCTCCCTGGTACGCACCTGAGTGCGGACAACAGCGCATCTGAAGCTTGGAGGTTCGGATGCCTCCGGCGGCATCGAAATTGCCGGCACATCGCTACGGCTCTTCCGCCGGCAAGAGCACGTTTGGGTTCAAGACGCCGTTGGGATCGAGGCTCCGCTTGATGGCCCGGAATGCCGCGATCTCGTCTTCGGTCCGGGAGAGGTGGAGCCACCGTCTCTTGGCCACACCGATGCCGTGCTCGGCGCTGATACTTCCCCCGAAGTCCCCAACCATTCGCAGCACCTCCTCGTCCACTCGGTCGTCGTCAGGGTCAAGGCCACTCACGTTCACATGGATGTTGCCGTCTCCGACGTGACCGAACAGCCAGGTGCGAGCCGCCGGAGCAATTGCCGCCACCGCATCTGGGACCTGGTCGACGAACTCGGCCAGCAACCCGAGTGGCAGCGTCACGTCGAGCTTGTGCGGCGGACCGAGGGAATTGATGGCGTCCGTGTGGGCCTCGCGGTAGCGCCACAGCTCGGAGCGTGGTCCCGGATCCGTGGCGACGACCACCTCGATCACGTGGTCGAGCGAGTTCGTCGCCTCCGCCAGAGCGTCGGTGGGATCGGCATGGTCGGCTACTTCGACGAGCAGGTAGACGGGGTGCCGACCCGAGAACGGCGACACCATTCCGACCACCGAGCACACCAACTCGAGCCCAGGCAACAGGAAGAGCTCGCAGGCCTCGAGGGCGGGGAGAGACCGTCGGAGCATCGCCGACGCATCGAGTGCCTCCGACACCGTCATGAACGCCAGCACGGCGACGGTTCGACACGGCATCGAGGGAATGAGGCGCAGCCGGGCGGCGGTCACGACGGCCAGCGTCCCCTCGCTCCCGCATATCAGGCCGGGCAGGTGGTAGCCGGTGTTGTCCTTCACCAACCCGCCCAGGTGGGAGATGACCGATCCCGTTCCGAGTACGGCCTCCAGTCCGATCAGCTGTGCCCGCGTGTCCCCGTAGCGCAGGACGTGGGTCCCGCCGGCGTTGGTGGCGACCATGCCCCCGACGGTGGCCGAGTCTCGGCTGGCGAGGTCCACCCCGTACCCCCAGCCTGAGGCACTTGCAGCCCGTTGCAGCTCGGAGAGCACAATACCGGCACCGGCGGTGACCTGACCGGCGATGGCATCGACCGGATCCAGGGTCCGGAGGCGCCTGAGGCTGAGGACCACCTCGTCGTTGAGCGGCACGCCGCCACCCACCAGGCCGGTGTTGCCACCTTGCGGAACCAGGACGACACCGAGCTCCCGGCAGACCGTGACGACACCTGCCACTTCCTCGGTGGAACCAGGCCTCACCACGGCCACCGAGCGGCCCTCGAACCGCCGCGTCCAGTCCGTTGTATATGAAGCGATCACTTCAGGGTCGACGACGACCTGCTGGCCGACAACGTCACGGAGCCGATCGACGAGCACACGGTTACTGACCACGACCGATACTCTGCCCGATGGCCCGAGGCCCCGCCCTGGCCGGCGGGGTAGAACCGGACGGTGGGCGCTGTCGCGGATCCGAGACCTACGCTTGGTGATCATGACAACACAGATTGCCGTCGTGGGGGGATCGGAGGCGCCTGAGCCGGTGATCGCTCTGGCCGAGAGTGTTGGTGGGGCCCTGGCATTGAGCGGAGCGATTGTGATCTGCGGTGGCCTCGGTGGGGTCATGGAGGCAGCGTGTCGGGGTGCCAAGTCGGAAGGCGGACTGACGGTGGGCCTCCTACCGGGGCGGGAAGCGGCGGCTGCGAACCCGTGGGTCGACATTGTGATCGCAACAGGCCTCGGTGAGGCCCGAAATGCCTTGGTGGTCAGCTCGGCCTCCGTCGTGATCGCGGTCGGAGGTGAGTACGGCACGCTGTCGGAGATAGCACTGGCTCTTCGGTGGGGTACTCCCGTCATCGGTCTCGGCACCTGGTCGTTGAATCGGGCCGACGGCACCTTGGACGCAGGAATCGTGCCTCTTGACGATCCCTATGAGGCAGCGGCAACGGCACTGAGCCTCGCTGACGCCTGATCCCGTTGCGTGCCTATTCACCCGTCCGGAGCCGACCCATCCACATTAGGATCGGCCCTCGGTGGGGCGAAATCGGAAGTTGGAGGTCACAAATGAAGTTCGTACAGCTCATCGAGTTCAAGACGGGCGATATCGACGCATTCAACAGCGTGCTCGACGAATGGCTCGCCAAGACCGCGGGAACCCGCACAGCGGAGAAGGCAACGCAGACCCGAGACCGGGACAGCGACCGCACCTATGTCCATATCGTGGAGTTTCCGTCGTACGACGCCGCAATGGAGAATTCCAATCGACCGGAGACCGCCGAGTTTTCGGCCCAATTGGCGAAGCTGTGCGACGCCCCTCCGACCTTTCGCAACCTTGATGTCTTGCGAGACGAGGACATGTAGCTCCTCTGGACACGTGTGGTTGGATGATCGCGCCAGCTTGTAGTGGCGTCCGTTCACTGGACAAACGAGCGATCCTCCCGCCCGGCAGCGGTTGCGCATGGCTGTTTGCCCGTAGCCCTGCTGCGTCCCATCCTTCATCGGGACCTGAAGTTCTTCGGCGCGCGATTTGACAGCATGGTCTTTGCCATCGAGCGAACCGCGCGGTCGAGTACGCCGATCGCCATCCCTTCCACGGAGTCCATCTGTCCTGTGAAGGATGGACATCGGGAGTGAGGAACGAGGACCACCGACCGGCATCCGCTGACGGCATCTGAGCTGCGCCGTCCCAGCGGTCCGCGACCAGCTCCCCAGGGGAGTCTCACCGGAACGGAGCAGATGCAGCACACCCTGGCCTGCCTGCCTTGCAGGGACTTCATCGAATCCTCACACATCGGACATCAGTCCCTCACGTCAGGGCGTCACCATCGTGTCTCGTAACCAACTTGACGAGTAGCACATACAAGGAGACCAAATGCTGAAGAAGACTCTCGCCTCAATCGTGATCGGTGGGGTGTTGCTGGGTGGTGCCGCGTCAGGCGCCACGGCTTATGCGGGTACTCCCGCATCCGCCACCGCCACCGCTCCCGCAAGCACGGGGAACCAACAGGTTCGCACCTGGATCCGGGCCCACCGCCGCCAAATCCGTAAGGCTGTTGTGGCCATCAGCGCCAAGGCCATCGGTGTGACGCCCTCGGCTCTGGTGACCGAGTTGCGCTCGGGCAAGTCGATCGCCACGGTTGCCGGTGAGCACAATGTGAGCGCCCAAACGGTGGTCAATGATTTGAACAGCGCGGCTGACGCCAAGATCACTCAGGCTGTCGCGGCCCACAAACTGACCTCGGCTCAGGCCAGCAAGATCGAGGCCGCCCTTCCTGCCCGCTTGGCCAAGTTGGTGAATCACACCTTCTGATTGGCACTTCGTGCCGCGGGCAGAGGAATCTCTGCCCGCGGCCACGGGTTCGCAACGGGCCGGCACGAGGAGGACATCGACGCTTCGGAGCCGGTATGAGGATTCCCGGCCGCGGGTGCCGGAGCCGAGGAATGGCCTATCGCAGAGCGATGGCGGTCCTGGGGCATGGCGTTCGTGCTCAGCGCCCGGACGGGTCCTCACCGGCGTCGAAGGGGGCGTCCCGTTCGCGCACCGCCTGTTTGAGCCCGACCTCGGCGGCGCGGGCGGTGAAGGCCCGGGCCTCGCGGGAGCGGTGAGCCACGGCGTCGTTGAGCGCTGCGAAGCGCTGGAGCCGCGATCGGCCCATCAGCTCGACCCCCTCGTTGACCACCCGCTTGTTGGCGGTGAGCACGTCCCGCCCCACCAGGGCGATCCGGGTCGCCAGGGCCAGTGCGTAGTCGTCAAGGCCCGATGCCGGCACCGCCGCCTGCACCAACCCGATCCCGGCCGCTTCGGTGCCGCTGACCGTGTCGCCCGTGAACAACAACCGCTTGGTCCACTGGGGCCCGAGGTGGTACAGCCACATGTTGGTGGGCGGCACGCCCATGGACCGGACCGGGGGAAACCCGATCCGGGCGTCGTCGGCCGCCACCACGATGTCGCAGTGCAAGGCCAGGTCGGTGCCACCGGCCAGGCAGTTGCCCTGCACCTGGGCGACGACGGGGATGCTGCAGTCCCAGACCTCGGTCCAGCCCGCCGCCAGCTCGAGCATGGCCGCCACGTCCCCCTCGATGCCGCCGGTGGCATCGGCGTCGCCGGGCTCGAGGTCCTCGGGCAGGATCCCGTAGCCCGAGGAGAACGAGCGACCGGATCCGCGGATGACGATGCAGCGGATGGCGGCATCGCCGGCGGCGCCGGCGACGGACCCGAGCAACTCGCGGATGCAGCGTGGCGTCAGCGGATTGTGGCGTTCCGGACGGTTGAGGGTCAACCGGGCGACTGCACCGATCCGCTCCGTGACCACTGTCCTCTTGTCGTCTGTCACCGGCTGCGTTCCGCCGATGGTCCCTCGGTGGCCAGGGTCGCTTCGAGCTCGCGCTTGATGACCTTGCCGGCGGCGTTGCGGGGAAGTTGCTGCACGAGGCGCACTTGCCGTGGCACCTTGTAGTCGGCCAATCGGCCCCGGAGGTGGGCCCTCAGGTCGTCCGGCGACATGTCCGAGCCCTCGCGTAGCACGACCCAGGCTCCCACATCCTCCCCCAGGACGTCATGGGGAATGCCGGCCACCACGGCATCGACAACGGCGGGGTGGGCGAAGAGCACCTCCTCGATCTCGCCGGGCGAAATGTTGTGGCCCCCCCTGATGATGAGGTCCTTCGACCGCCCGGTGATCCAGAGGAAGCCGTCGTCGTCGAGATAGCCGAGGTCCCCGCTGAACAACCACCCGTTCCGCCACGTCTGCCCTGTCTCGGTGTCAGCCTTGTAATACCGTCGTGGCGGCCCCTTTCCCCTCACGATGATCTCGCCCACCTGTCCCGGTGGCGCATCCTTGCCGTCTTCGTCCACGATCCTGAGCTCGATCCCTGGCAAGGGGAGTCCGACCGAGCCCAGGTGGCGCCCGCGGTCGCCGGCAGGGGAGCGGCTCACCGCACCACACTCGGTCAGGCCGTAACCGACGAGTATGTCGGCCCGCGGCAACCTCTCGCCGAGGCGTTGCAAGGTGGCCCGGGACACGGGTGCACCGCCGATGGTGACGGCAGCCAGGCTGGAGAGGTCAGCTCCCTCAAAGCGTGGGTCGGCCACGATGAGCTGCGCCATGGCCGGCACCAGGAAGGTGATCAGCGGTCGTCGAAGCTCGACCAGCGAGATCCATTGCCCGGCGTCGAAGCGGGGGAGGTACCACCCGCTCATCCCGGCCCGCATCGGTCCGTAGACGAGCAGCGCGCCGCTGGTCGTCGAGAAGGGGGACGAGGTCATGAAGCCCGACCCGTTCCAGTCGATGCCCCCGCCGGACCGATCGTGGAGGTCGTGCTGCACGACCACTCCCTTGGGGGCTCCTGTCGTGCCCGACGTGTACATGATGTCCATCGACCCGTGGGAGCCGGGTCGGAGAGGGAGCGCCGAGGTGTCGGGATGGAACAGCGTCGACCAGTCCACGGTTCCGGGTGCCTTCCCGGTGCTGGCGACCATTCCGATCCCGTCCACATCACCTGCGAGCTCGGACCACCGGGTGCCGGTACCCGGCTCGGCACTGGCCAGGACGGCAATGGGCTCTGCGTGGATGAGGATGGAGTGGAGCTCCGGTTCGGCCAGCCTGGTGTTGACCGGCACGGCGACGGCGCCGGCGCGGTGCACGGCGGTGTAGGCGATGAGCCACGGAAAGGGCTCGTCGGGATCGATGGCGATGACGACCCGCTGTCCGGGACCCAGACCACGCTCGGCGAGTCCCCGGGCCAGCCCGTTCGACTGGTCGTCCCAGGCCTTGAAGGTCAGGTCGGTGCCGTCGGCCAGGTTGTGCCAGGCCACCGCGTCGGGATGGCGGTCGGCCATGGCGGCGATCTCGTCCGTCTCGGTGCCGAGCGCGGCCATCTACCCCCCGCTCCTGTGTATCCGGGCCTGCATGTCCGCCGCGCCAATCAGTAGGGATCGCATCCCTCGAGGATGCGACGCGGGTTGTCGGTCATCATGGTGGCGATGTCCTCCTCGCTGATCCCCGAACGCCGCATCTCGGGCAGGACGTCCTGGGGGATGTGCGTCCAGCGCCAGTCCTTCCATCCGGACGCCAGTGAGGGTGGGAACCAGTCGACGTGGCACATCGCATCGTGGGAGAGGACGATGCGGCCGGCGTGGCCACGCTGGCACAGCACCTTGACCGATTCGATGCGCTCGGCCAACGAGAACGTGCCGATGCCGAAATGGTCGAAGCCGAGGTAGGAGCCGTTGGCGAGGACGGCTTCGTGGTAGCCCGTGTCGAGGGTCCCGCCTGAATGGCCGATGACCACCTGGCCCAGGTCGACGCCCTCGTCGGCCAGGATCCGCTGCTGCTCGAGCCCCCAGGGCTGGGGAGGAGTGGGCGTGTGCGTGGTAATGGGCGTACCGGTCATGCGGTGGGCCTGGGCCACCGCTCTCAGTACCCGCTCGACCCCCGGGGTGATGCCGGGCGTGTCCGTCGCGCACTTGAGGATGCCCGCACGGACCCCGGTGTCGCCGATCCCCTCGAGGATCTCCCGGACGAACAGCTCCGTCATGGGCTCGGGACCTCCGAGGACCGTGCCCGGGCCGCGGAAGTGGAAGAACATAGGCACGTCGTTGTACGTGTAGACGCCGGTGGCGGCGATGATGTTGATGTCGGGCACCCGCTCCGCCACCGCCACGATGCGGGGGATGAACCGGCCGAGTCCGATGACCGTCAGATCCACGATGGTGTCGATCCCCAGGTCCTTGAGCTCCCGCAGCCGCTGCACGGCGAGGGCCTGCACACCCTCCTCGTCCCACTGCGCCGCGGTCTTTTCGATCTCAGGGCTGAGCACGAACACGTGCTCGTGCATGAGCGTCGACCCCAGGTCGCCTCCCTCGACGGGCCCCCGAACCGTGTTGACCTGCGTCATGCCTCACCTTCCCTGCGCCCCCAACGGCCACTGGCTCGGGCCGGGCCCACCGGATGGTATCGCTGCATTGGACCGGGCGACGGCGCCCAGGGCCCCGCCGCCCGGCGAGGCCAGGCGGGCAAGGCCAAGGGGCTGGCACGCGTCCCGCGTGCGGGGTCGGCCGTCCTGCGTCATGATGCGGGACATGCGCGAACACCGATACTCGTTCGACATGCCGCATTCCGCTGCCAGGATCTGGGCCATCTTCCAGGACTATGACCGGTGGACGGACTACGCGCCGATGGTGCGGCGTGTCGACGTGCTCTATCCGGGCGACCAAGACCACAACGGCCGGCTGCGGCGTGTCATCTACAAGATGCCCTTCGGGCGTGAGGGCTCGGCCCTCGAGCTGGTGACCGACGTGGAGCCCGAGCGCGGCTACACCTACACAATGATCTCCGCCGGCCCCGGCAACGACCAGATCGGTCATGTCCGGCTCGAGCCTCTCGCCTCCAACCGCACCCGCTTCCACTTCGACGAGACGTACAACCTCACGTCCTGGCCGTGGCGGTGGTTCGAGGGGCCCATCTACCGGTTCATCAACAAGAACAACGAGGACAGCATGCGTCGAGCCTCGCAGTGGTTGAGCGACCATCCTGACTACCGGGCCGATCTGGTGGACTCCTGAAGCGGATCCGGGACATCCGCTCGATCCTCGGGAAAGTGAGCCAATGGACCAGCGGTTGCGTCTTGCGTTCGATCTCGTCGAGCCGCTGCGGATCAAACCCGGTCGGAAGGTTTCGCTGCGACGAGACTTCGACTCGGGGTCTACCGGAGATCTGAAGTCCGAGGTCGAGGCGGCGGCGCGTGTGTCGGAGGGTCTTTCCCTCCTTGTCGACTAGCAGGAGACTGAGGATCCATCCTCCGGCACCGGCACCCGGGGTGACATGGCAGGCTGTGCGACGCCGGCCTCGATCTACTGAGTGTCTGGCTCGGTCACGGCGGCGAGGGATCGGCCCGTCAGGTCGAACATGGTCTCGTCGTCCGACTGCCGCCAGAGATCGAGCAGTCCAATGGACAGGGGATCGCATCCGTACCGCATCGGTCCCCCCTCATCGAGGATGGCATCGACGATCAGTGCGGCCGCGTCCTGCGGGGACGAGACCAGAGGATCGGCGGTCTCCCGGCGAAGGTCGGCGGCCTGATCAGCCATCGCCCGGTAGCGGTCGAAGCCGGTGGCGGCCTGGTCCCCGGTGCTCTGGCGGAACATGTCCGTGTCGACGGGGCCGGGCAGAATCTCCACCACCCGGATGTCGGAGGGGGCCAGTTCGACGCGCAGGCTGTCGCAGCAGGCCGATACGGCCGCCTTGCTGGCGCGGTAGGCGGAATAGAACGGCACGGAGGCCAGGATCGACGACGAGGAGATGTTGCAGATAACCGCCGGGCTGTTGGCCCGCAGGGTCGGGATGGCGGCCTTGGTGATCCCCACCAGGCCGAATACGTTGGTCTCGAAGAGCGAGCGCCAGTCCACCAGGTCGGAGTGCTCGACGGGCAGGTACGGGGAGTCGACGCCGGCGTTGTTCACCAGCACGCGGAGGTCTCCGGGCAGGTCATAGGTGCCCGGGTCGTTGACATCCGGGCGGACCACTGTGAGCCGGCCCGCGGTGGTAGCGGCCAGGTCGGCGCCGTCGCCAGGATTGCGCATGGCCGCGGTGGTGTCGAAGCCCCGGTCCGCCAGCTCGATGGCGATCGAACGGCCGATCCCCCTGCTTGCCCCGGTGACCACGGCGCTTCCCTTGATGTCCACGATCGTGTCTCCTTGTTGTCAGCGGTGCGCGGCGTCGTTCGCCTGGCCCCAAAGTGGCGAGCTGGTCCACCCCGGTGGCACGAGCATCAGGCCCGCCCCGCCGAGACGCCACGAGCATCGGCCACCCGATCGAGCCCCTGGCGCCAATCCACCCGGCACGGCCCGGTCAGTGAGCGTCTCTTGGTGGCATCGGAGATCATGCCCCGGTGGGACCCGACGGACTCCGAGACCACCACCTCGGCCGGGAGGCCGGTCAGCTCGCCCAGGTAGGCCGACCACTCCTGGATGGTGACGATCTCGTCGCCGCCCCAATTCACGATGGTTGCCGGCACGCTGGCCGCGCCCAACAGCGGTTCGACCTGCTCGTTGATGTCGTCCTGGAAGATGGGCGAGTAAGGGCACGGGTCCCAGCGGGCGATGATCGGCGTCCCGGCCAGTACCGCGCCCAGATTGAGGGTGGGGAGGCCACCGTTCGGTCCGTAGGAGGCGTTCATCCGGGCGATCACTGTGGGCAGGCCGAGGGACCGGGCGTTCTGGCGGACCACGGCCTCCTGGGCGATCTTGGAGACGGCATAGGTCGGAGCCCATGGGCTGGTACCACCGCCGACCGGGTCCCCTTCGACGAAGGCGTGCATCGGGTCCTGGTGAGGCCGATAGACCGATGAAGTCGACATCACCAGCGCCGCCTTGGCCGTCCGGCAGTGCTGCATCAGCAGGCCTGCGCCCTCGGCGTTGACGGTGATGGCGTAGTCGTAGTTCGTCCCCGGACCCTGGTAGGCGGCCAGGTGGACCAGGTAGGTGAAGTTCGCGGGCAGCATGTCGAACTCACCCTTCCCGATGTCGCAGGACCGCGTAATGACACCGAGGGCATCCACCCGCTCCCGGGCCGCCGCGTCGCCAAAGCGGGCGACGCCCCAGACCTCGTTGTCCCGGCTCAGGTAGTCGGCCAGGGGGAGGCCGATCTGCCCCGTCGGGCCGGTGAGGAGGATCCTCTCGTCGCGCAACACGGTCGACGCGCTCGATCAGCGGCGACCGACGTAGGGAGTTCCCACGGTCACCGCGTCGTCTTCGATCCCACCGTCTTCGAGCGGATCGTTCATGTCACTTCGTACGACCTCAGGTCCTCGGAATGCAGACCCCATGTATAGCGAGCGATCCACGGTATGCGATTCGGAGTCGTGAGCCGCTCATCAGAGGGTTGACAAGGCTAACACCGTTAGGTATTCTGGAGCTAACAGCGTTAGCTTGGGAAGAAGCGCAAGTCAGAAGGAGGAAGGCTATGCCAGAAGGACGAAGCGACGAGGGAAGGGACCGGGCCGAGATTCCCGGGACAGAGTTGCCGGGACCCGCGGAGACGCCTAAAGGCGCCCACTACCGCCGACCGGGCTGGTTCACCCGGAATGTGGCCAACAGGAGCGTGGCCGGCCTGACCCGGATCGGACTCAGCATCTGGGGGAGCCGCGTGCTGGAAGTGCCGGGCCGCTCCACCGGGACGCTCCAACGGGTTCCCGTCAACGTCCTGGAGCTCGACGGGGACCGCTATCTGGTCTCGGCCCGGGGTGAGGGACAGTGGGTGCGCAACGTCCGAGCCGCCGCTGGGCGGCTCGACCTGCTCCTCGGTCGTACCCGGACGCACTGGGTGGCCAGCGAGGTGTCGGGCCACGACAAGACGGTCGTGCTGCGCGCCTATCTCCGCCGATGGAAGATGGAGGTCGGAGCCTTCTTCGACGGGATCGACGCCGATTCGACGGACGAGGAGATCGAGGCTGTCGCCCCCCGTCACCCGGTATTCCTGATCCGGACGGCGGAGTGACGGAAGCCGACGGGGGACTCGGCGTGACATCCAGGCCCGAGCCCCGGGTCCGCTCGGCGCGGATGGCGGAGCTGGTTCGGGCGGCGCTCGGCCTGCTCGAGACCGAAGGAGCCCACGCGCTGACCATGCGGCGCCTGGCTGCCCTCGTCGGCATGCGGGCCCCGTCCATCTACAAGCACTTCGAGAGCAAAGCGGCGCTGGAGGTGGCGTTGGTGGAGGACGCCCTCTTCGACATGGGTGACGCCCTCCACCACTCGGTGGCCGACCCCGGGGCTGACGGCCCGGTGGAGTCGCTCCTGGCCGCCTACCGGTCCCAGGCGACCTCCCGTCCCAACCGCTACAGGCTCACAACCTCGTCGGCGTTTCCCCGAGCCGGCCTCCTGGCCGGGCTCGAAGACTGGGCCGGTGAGCCGTTCTTCATCGTGGCCGGTGAGGCCCACCTGTCCCAGGCGCTCTGGGCGTTCGCCCACGGCACCATGATTCTCGAGCTAGACGACCGGTTCCTGGCGGGCTCTGATCTGGACGCCACATGGCAGGCGGGGGCCATCGCCTTCAGCCTGCCAGGGGATCGGCCCGTCGGAGAGCCGGCGTCGCTGCACCCGGTCGGCCGGCAACCGTGAGAAGGGCGGCGCGGCCGGGCCTTGAGCTGCCGTGCCTCCCGCACCGGAGCCGGGGAGAAACTCCCCTGTCCCGTCATCGGGCGTGCCCGATGTATGTTGCCCGGGTCAGAGGAGTGATCGAGCATGCCGCGGAGACCGATGACAGGAGGAACCATCGAGTCCGTTCCGGGAGGCGCCGCCGGAGTGCCACTGTCGGATCCGTCTTCCGAGGCGATGGTCATGGACGGCGGTCGTCCGTATGACGATGGCCCAACCGGCCCAGTGGAAGACGGCTGATGATCGCCACCACCGTCCACAGCGGGAACGTCATTGTGGTTGTGGCCGTGTTCCTCGCCAGCACCGTGGAGATGGTCGAGGCCCTGACCATCGTCCTGGCCGTGGGCATCACCCGGGGATGGAGGTCAGCCCTCGAGGGCGCCGTGGTCGCACTGGCGGCGCTGGGCGCTCTGGTCGTCGCCCTCGGTCCGGCGTTGGTCCACTATGTCCCGCTGTCCGTGCTCAGGCTGGTGGTCGGTGGCTTGCTCCTGGTGTTCGGGCTGCAGTGGTTGCGCAAGGCGGTGTTGAGGGCGGCCGGGCTCAAAGCCAAGCATGACGAAGATGCCATCTTTGCCGAGCAGGTGGCGGAACTGGCAGGGTCTGAAGGGGCGGCGGGTCGGGACGCCACCGCGTTCGTGGTGGCGTTCAAGGGAGTGTTTCTCGAAGGGCTCGAAGTCGTGGTCATCGTCATCACCCTGGGCACGACGTCGCACAACTTGGGCCTGGCCACAGCCTCCGCCGCGGCGGCGGTGGTGCTGGTCGGAATAGTGGGGCTCGTCGTCCACCGCCAGCTCTCGGCGGTCCCTGAGAATGCCTTGAAGATGGGCGTGGGCCTGATGCTTGTCAGCTTCGGCACCTTCTGGTCGGGAGAGGGGGTCGGGGTCCACTGGCCCGGATCCGACCTGGCCATTCCGGTGCTGGTGGCGGCGTACGGAACGGTGGCGTGGCTGTTGATCCGAGCGGTCCGTCCGGCGCGGGTGGACACACCGGTCGAGCTGGGAACGGCCGTGCCGATCGTCGAGGCCGATCGTGGCTGATTCCACTTCGTCCTCCCGATCGGCGGTGACCCGGGCATTGGCCGCCTCTGGACGGTTCTGGTGGGAGTTCCTGATCGGCGACACTCCGGAACTGTTCGTCGGTGCGGTGGCCATCATCGGTGCGGTGGCACTCCTGTGCCTCGACCACTCGGCTCGGGACTGGGCGGGGTTCGTCCTGGCGCTCCTGGTGGCCGGGTTGTTGGTCGGCTCGGTGTGGAAGGCCGCCCGTAAGGCACGCTGAGGGATCGCCTCCACCACGGCCGGGACTGGGTGTCGTGCCGAGTTTGCGTCGTCGGTCACGGGTTGAACACCAGCGCCCCATCCGGCGTAGTACTGGGAACGCGAGCGGAAGAGGTGCTGTTCCCATGGTCCACATCGGTTCGGTTTACAACGGGCGCATCGCCGGGGAGAAGGGCACGACGGCAGGCAGTCAGTCGAAGCGCGTGGCAACCGGCCATCTCCGGTGGTTGGTCGGAGGGGCGCTCGGCGCCGTTGTGCTGGCTGCCGCCGCCTGTGGTTCGAGCGTGGCAACGACGACTACGACCGCCGGAAAACCGACGGCGTCATCAGTGGCGGCAACCTCACGTGGCTCGTTGGGGGTGATCCTGATCGACAAGTCGGGGAGGACCCTCTACCGGTATTCACCGGACGGGACCGGCAAACCAACCTGTACAGGCGGCTGCGCGGCGGCCTGGCCTCCCCTGACCGTCCCGGCCGGGACCGTGCATGTGATCGGGGGTGCGGGCGTCAGCTCGTCCGACTTGGAAACGGTCGCCCTTCCGGGTGGAGTGCGGCAAGTGACGTTCAGGGGGATGCCGCTCTATCGATTCTCCGGAGACGCCAAGGCCGGCGACACCAACGGCCAGGGAACAGGTGGAACGTGGTTCGTGGTCCCGGTGGCAATGGTGGCACCACCGGCGACGGCGACGTCGACCGCAGGGGTACCGACGACCACCACCACACTGCCGCCGCCAACGTCGCAATCCAACAGAGTGACCACCGCACCCCCGGCCACCGCGCCACCGATGACCGCACCCCCCGCGACCTCGCCCCCGGCCACCGCGCCACCGATGACAGCACCCCCCGCCACCTCACCACCGGTCACGGCGCCACCTGTCACCCAGCCGAGCGGTGGGGGATACGGCTACTGATGCCCACCGACCGATGAGCCCGGAGCTGACCCGATGACGATGCTCAGCGGAGCGTTGCCGCGGATGCCACCCCCCGGAGGCGAGCCGGTCGAGCCCGACGGGACCGGGTCCCGGCGGTGGTGGGGCGGCCTGTACCTGCCCTCGTTCGTCCTGGCCGGCGGATCGGCGTGGCTGTGCTGGATCGGGGTCCGCACCCTCGAGCGCAGCGGGCGCCTGGGGGCGGAGCTGGCGGCCGGGCGGGCGCGCCTTGTGGCACCGGCGGTCGTGGCCGTGGTCGTCCTGATCCTCCTGTGCGAGCGATGGTGGCCGGCCGAGTGCCGCGAACTGTTCGCCAGGGGTCATGTCCACGACGCCGCCTTCTTCGTGGTCCACGTGGCGGCCGTCGTCCCGCTCATGACCCTGCTGGGTGTGGCCTTCGCCCATCTGATCGGGAGCCACGCCAGGTGGCTCGGGGCCCCGTGGGCGGCGTGGTGTCCCCGCTGGCTGCTGGCAGGGGTCACCCTTGTGCTCATGGACGGTGGGAACTGGCTCGCTCATTGGGCGGAGCATCGGATCACGCCCTTGTGGAGGATGCATGCCCTCCACCACAGTCAGGAGCAGTTGAGCGTCCTGACCTCATTCCGGGCCCACC
Organism: Acidimicrobiales bacterium; assembly: GCA_015478655.1. Lineage (GTDB taxonomy): Bacteria > Actinomycetota > Acidimicrobiia > Acidimicrobiales > RAAP-2 > Bog-756. Next base: position 17,804 of record JADMIJ010000048.1, read on the forward strand.
CGCTCAGCCATCTCCCCGGCTTCTGCCTGGCCACTGTCCCGGTGATCGCCCTGATGGGCGACCCGGGCCTGGCCCCGTTCCTGATCACCTCGTATGTCTGCCTCGGCACTCTCCCGCACGCCAACGTCCCCTGGTCGTTGGGGCCGTTGGGCCGCATCGTGGTCAGTCCCGCCTACCACCGGCTGCACCACTCCGTTGAGGATGCCGAGGGATGCAATCTGGGCATCGTGCTCACGGTGTGGGACGTGCTGGCCGGTCGCGCCCGATTCCCTGTCCGGGGGGCGCCGTCCTGTCGGACCGGACTGGCCCACCGACCGGTGAGGACCGAGCAGGCCGCGGGCGGCCGCTGGCACCCCGGGGTTCTGGTGTCCCAGTTGGCTGAGCCCTTCAGGGTTCCTTCCGGTGACCGGCGCAACCCCCACGACGGAACAGGCTCGCCGACGCCGCAGAGTCCGGAAGCCCTTTCCGTTGGGCCGGCTGCACACGACGGGAGGCGGACTCCGCGCATCGCGGCCTGACGTGCGATCATGTCCCGGCCGACCGGCATTCCAACCGGGACGTCCACCCGTTCCCGTCGGCGCCACCCGGGCCACCTGCGAGGAGACGCCGTGACTGCCGAGGACAACCGAGCGAGGATCCGAGCCTTCTGGGGGGCGCTGTACGAACGCGACTGGGACCGTATCGGATCGTTCTTCGCGGCGGACAGCGAGTACACCGACGTTCCATCGCCGGCCGAGGACGTGGCCCGAGGGCCCGAGCTCATCGTCTCCCGCCTGCGCCTCGGACTCGAGCGGATCTCCGGCTATGAGCACAACCTGCGCTTGATGGTGGCCGAGGATGACACGGTGGTGACCGAGCACTCGGAGACGTGGCATTGGCACACCGGCGAGCAGGTCACACTCCCGTTCGTGTCGGTCCACGAGCTCCGGGACGGCGTCATCGTCAGGTGGTGGGACTACTGGGACCTGCAGACACTGATGAACGCCGCCCCTGACTGGTGGATCGAGCACATCGCCCACGGGTACACCTGACCGGTCGTTGTCGAGGCGAGGCTCAGGACCTCGGCCCCGTGAGTCGCCGCGCCGCCGCGGTGAGGTTCCACCTGACGGCGCCCGCCAGGTCGCGGGCATGCTCGGCGGCGCTGTAGTCGGCCCGCATGTCCGGCCCGGCCAGGGTGCTGTCGAGATCAAGGCCGTTTCGCTCCAGCACCGAGGAGAAGTCGCGGCGCATGGGCTCGGCCAGGTCGTACCCGAAGGATCGGTAGGTCCGTGCGAACAGAGGTCGGTAGAGCCGGATGCGCTCGTGGAGGCCGGACGCGTGGGACATCGGGTTCTTCGGGCGTCGGCGGACGTAGTCGGGCATGATGTCCGCAAACGCCGTGCGCAGAATCCACTTCTCCATCCCGTCGCGCACCTTCAGGTCGATCGGAATCTGAAGGGCCAACTTGACCAGGGAGAGGTCGAGGAACGGCACGCGGGCCTCGACGCCCTGTCCCATGGACGTCCGGTCGACCCGTTGCAGCTCGGTCCGGCTGAGGTTACGGATATTGTGGCGGAAGAGTTGGCCGCTGAGCTTTGCGCTCACGTCTTCATACATGCTGTAGCCACCGAACAGCTCGTCGGATCCGTCACCCGACAGCACCACCTTGACCCCGCACCGGTGCACCCGCTCGAACAGTGGACGGGAGACCACTGAGTTGATGACGTCCCCGTACTCGGTCAGTTCGGCCATCTGGATGGCCGAGCGGATGTCGTTGAGACGGATGTCTCCCGGCCGGAGCTCGACGATCTCGTGGTGGACGCCGAGCTCCTTGGCCAGCCGGCGGGCGAAGCGGAGGTCGTCGCTGTCGCCGGTCCCCACAGTGAAGGCCACGCAGTCGGGATGCATCTCCTTCACATGGAGCAGGGTCAGGGTGCTGTCGAGCCCTCCGGACAGGATGACCCCCACGATGAGGTCGGTGTCGACCCGCACCCGGATGCTGTCGACGAGAGCCTCGCGCACCCGCCGACCAGCCTCGTCGGGGTCGTTGATGGGATCCTCGCCTTCGGCCAGGCGCATCAGGTCGACGTAGGGGGACAACTCGGGTGGGCACTGCGGTGATCCCCAACCGGCGTGGCCGGGCGGCACTTCGACCACGGCCGCCCCCACGGGGACCAATGCCTTGACCTCCGAGGCCACATTGAGCCTTCCACCCTGGTGGGACCAGTACAGCGGCTTGATCCCGATGGGATCCCGCGCCACATACACCCGTCCCGTCTCCCGCTCGACGACGGCGAAGGCGAACTCGCCGCGCAGATGGTGCACGGCCTCCTCCCCCCACTCGAGGAACGACTCGAGGACGACTTCGGTGTCGCCGGTGCTGCGCAGCTGATGCCCGAGTGCGATCAGCTGATCGCGGAGCTCCCGATAGTTGAAGACCTCACCGTTGTAACAAAGGGCCCACCGCTGGTCAGCTGATACCCACGGCTGGACGGAGTGATCGCGGTCGACGATCCGCAGACGCTGGGTGCCCAGCATCCGCCCGTCCTCGCACAGTGTCTCCTCGACGTCCCCACGGGGCCGGATGGACGCCATCATCCGGTCGAACAGGGACCGATCGGCACCCGGCCCGACGATCAGGGCGATGCCGCACACGGTCAGGCAGCCAGAAGCGCGTCGTAGGCTCTCCGGAGCTCACCGACGGCGGCCGGGTTGATGCAGACGTGCCAGGCCTGACCCTCGTCGATGACGTTGCACAGCCCTGATCTCTGGTGCTCCAGCAGCAACTCGGCCAAGATCCGATCGGCGCCGAATTCGGCGAACCATCGCATCTCGACATCGGAGGCGAACCCGAAGCAGTGCGCACTGGGGATCATGGCCGCATATCCCAGTTCGCGTAGGTGCCGTTGGTGCTCGACGCTGCGGGTTGCACTGGTCACCCACAGCGCCGGTGTACCTGGCGGTGCTGACGCCGCGAATTCCTGCGCCAGCTGATTGAGCAGGGCGATCAACTCGGGCCGGGCATGGGTGAAGCGAATTCCCGCCGTGTGAGGCTGGCGCCGGGGCATGAGCCGACGGAAGGCCCAATCCCGCGATCGACCCATCAGTCCTCGGGCTTGGAGCCGGTACTTGAAGTGCAACAAGCCCCGGCGGCGAAGCACTTCCATGCTCACCAGATCGGTAGAGCCCACCACATCCTCGTCGGTCTCGAAGGTGTCGGCCCCGGACCACCACATGGCGTCGATCTGGGAGAGGAGGTAGATCCGGACGAGGCCGGAGACGTCGCTGGCCGAGCTGCGATCGTTGGGCCGGTACTGCCGCACCTCGCTGAGCAGTTGGGCCAAGGCCGCATCCTTGCCGTCGGGGGCGCACTCGAGCACGGGGTGAAACTCCGTTTCGGCGGTGCGAGCGGTCAGCAGTGCCTCGATGTCCGATTCGCTCCCGGGGCCGCTCTTGAGATCCACCTCGGCGGTCAGTTGGGAGACGGCGAACCTGTAGGCATCGAGATCCACAGGACGTGAGGCTTTCAGGCCACCGTGGTCAGTGTCGGGCGGGTCGGTTGCCATCGTGGCGACGGTCCTCCCGGGACACTCGTGGCCGAGCCGGCCGACACGCGCTGGGCATGGGGAGGAGCCTACCGAAGGTCGACCGGCGGACGGTGGTTCCCAACTCAGGAGGACCCGCCCGCTTCGGGTTCCGATCGCGCACCGAGTCCTGTTCGACTCCCTCGTCGCTTCGGGTGCTGAAGACGGGTGACGTCATCAGCGTTGGACGGGCTCAACTTCCCGGTGACGAGTGCGGCCAGAATCGGCGACGGAATCGGCGATATGAGGTGACCAGCAGCGCGGCCGTCACATCATCACGACCGATCGAAGAACCTCGCCCCGCCCCATCCTGTGAAATGCCTCCTCCACATCCTCGAGGGCGATGGTCTCGGTGACGAATCGATCGAGGTCGAGCCGTCCCTGGAGGTAGAGGTCCACCAGCATCGGGAAGTCGCGCGAGGGCAGGCAGTCGCCGTACCAACTGGGACGCAGTTGGCCGCCCCGGCCGAAGAAGTCGATCATCGGAAGATCGATTCGCATGTACGGCGTCGGCACACCCACCTGCACCAAGGTGCCCGCCAGATCCCGGGCGTAGAAGGCCTGCTCCATCACCGTGGGGTCCCCTACGGCTTCGATGCAGACGTCGGCCCCGAACCCTCCGGTCAGTGCCCGAACCGCGGCGACCACGTCCTGCCTCGACGCATCGACCACGTCGGTGGCGCCGAACTGGCGGGCCAGCTCGAGTTTGCCGGCGTCGAGGTCGACGGCGATCACCGTTGCCGCCCCGACCAACTGGGCACCGGCAATGGCGGCGCAGCCGACGCCGCCGCAGCCGAAGACGGCGACCGAGTCCCCGGTGCCGACCTCACCCGTCAACATGGCCGACCCCAGACCGGCCATCACGCCGCAGCCGAGCAGACCGACGGCCTCGGGACGGGCAGCGGGATTCACCTTCGTGCACTGGCCGGACGCCACCAGTGTCTTTTCGGCGAATGCTCCAATGCCCAGGGCGGGAGCGAGGGGCGTCCCATCGGAGAGGGTCATGTTCTGGGTCGCATTGTGCGTGTTGAAGCAGTACCACGGCCGCCCCCGCTTGCAGGCGCGGCATTCTCCGCACACGGCGCGCCAATTGAGGACGACGAAGTCACCGGGCTGCACCGACACGACATCGGGCCCGACCGCCTCGACAACGCCGGCCGCCTCGTGACCGAGCAGGAACGGGAACTCATCGCTGATGCCGCCCTCCCGGTAGTGGAGATCGGTGTGGCAGACACCACACGATTGAACCTGCACCAGCGCCTCCCCCGGACCCGGCTCAGGCACCACGACGGTAACCAGTGAAACCGGCTCGCCTTTTGCCATCGCCACGACGCCCCGGACCTCTGATGCCATGCTCCACTCCTTGTCGCCTGGGGCCACAGTGTTTCATGTGACGCCGGGCCGACGGCCGCGACCACAGGGCCCGGGCCTTCGACCTGGCAATCGAGGTCACCGGTCGGACCTGACGCCGACAGCCCGGCACGGGACGGACCGGCGGTCGATAGGCGTCGCACATCTGGATAGCCTCGCTCCGTAGCCGATGGCACAGTCTGAGCAGGCGTCCCCCCAGGAACACGGAAGGATCACATGACGGAATTGAAAGTGCTGTGCGTGCTCTATCCGGATCCGGTCGACGGGTACCCGACCTCGTATGCCAGGGACGACATTCCGAGGCTTGCCCACTATCCCGGTGGCCAGTCCCTGCCCAGCCCGAGCGGGACCGATTTCACCCCGGGCGCATTGCTCGGATCGGTTTCCGGCGAGCTGGGCCTTCAGTCCTTCCTCGAATCCGAGGGACATGCGCTGGTGGTGACCTCGGACAAGGACGGCCCTGACTCCGAGTTCGAACGGCAGTTGGTGGATGCCGACGTGGTCATCTCCCAGCCCTTCTGGCCCGCTTATCTGACTGCCGAGCGAATTGCCAGGGCACCCAAGCTCAAGTTGGCGCTCACTGCAGGGATCGGCTCGGATCATGTGGACCTGGATGCCGCCATGCAGCGAAACATCACCGTGGCCGAGGTGACCTACTCGAACAGCATCAGCGTGTCCGAGCACGTGGTGATGATGATCCTGGGCCTGGTGCGGAACTACATCCCCTCCCACGAGTGGGTGGTGAAGGAAGGGTGGAACATCGCAGACTGCGTGGAGCGATCGTACGACCTCGAGGGAATGGCGGTGGGAAGCGTGGCCGCCGGGCGCATCGGACTGGCGGTATTGAGGCGGCTCAAACCGTTTGACGTGCGGCTTCACTACACCGATCGTCATCGTCTTCCCCAAGACCTCGAGCACGAACTGAACCTCACCTTCCACCCCGACGCGGCATCGATGGTTCCCGAGTGTGATGTCGTGACCATCAACGCACCCCTTCACCCGGAGACAGAGCACCTGTTCGACGATGCCATGTTCGATCGGATGCGGCGCGGCAGCTACCTGGTGAACACAGCCCGGGGCAAGATCTGTGACCGCGATGCAGTGGTCCGCGCCTTGGAGAACGGGCAGCTGGCCGGGTACGCGGGCGATGTGTGGTTTCCACAGCCCCCGCCCGTTGAGCACCCGTGGCGGACCATGCCACACGAGGGGATGACCCCGCACATCTCGGGCACCTCGCTCTCGGCACAGGCTCGCTACGCTGCCGGCGTCCGCGAGATTCTCGAATGTTGGTTTGCGGACCGTCCGATCCGCGACGAATACCTGATTGTGGATCGTGGTCGGCTAGCGGGCACCGGTGCCCACTCCTATAGCGCCGGTGACACCGACTCGTAGCTCATGCCATGGTGGCGAGGATCTCCTCGATGATCGCTACCGAGGTGTCGGTATGGAGGAGAGCCAGACGGCCAACCGGTTCTTCCTCCCACGTGGTGGGCGCCACGAAACCGATCTGATCAGCGAGGAGGCGGGCCGACCACGATTCGTAGTCAGCCCGACGCCACCCGGTCCGATGGAACAGGACAACCGACAATTCGGGCCGACGCACCAGCTCGAGATAGGGCAAGCGTTCGATGAGATCGGCCGACCGCTGGGTAACGTCGAGCACGGTTTCGAATGCGTCGCGATAGGCGTCCGTGCCGTTGACTGCCAGTGAGAACCAAAGCGGTAGGCCACGAGCCCGCCTCGTCAGGTGGTAGGCGTAGTCGCTGGGATTCCACTCTTCCGGGGCGTCGCTGTGGAGTACGTCGAGGTAGGAGGCGTCCTGGGTGTGGACGGCCTTGGCCAGATTGGGCCTCCCGGTACACGAGGACGGCGCAGTCGAAAGGTGCGAAGAGCCATTTGTGAGGATCCACCACGAAGGAGTCAGCCATCTCGATGCCGGCGAATCGATCCCGCACCGAGGGGGCGAAAAGGGCGGCACAGCCATAGGCCCCATCGACATGGAACCACAGCGACCGCTGGCGGGCGATCTGGCCGACACCGTCCAGATCGTCGATGATCCCCGCGTTGGTGGTGCCCGCGGTGGCGACCACGGCGATGACATCGGCACCTCTGGCTTGGCTCTCCAGGGCGGACTGCAGGCCTGCCCCCGTGAGGCGGTGATCCTCGCACGGGACCAGGAGCGCCTCGACCCCGAGGACCCGCAGGGCCTTGCCCACCGACGAGTGCGCCTCCTCGCTCACCGCCATGAGGGGTCGGTGGGGAGAACGGTCTCCCATGCGGTGGGTGGCGGTGTCCCGAGCCACCATCAGGGCCGAGAGGTTTCCCGCCGACCCTCCCGACACGAAGCACCCGCCGGCGCCCCGGGGGAGCCCGGCCAGGTCGGCGAGAACGCCGAGGGCCTGATTCTCAGCTGCCACTGCGCCCGCTGCCTCCAACCACGAGGTTCCCTGCAGCGAGGAGCAGGCGACGACCATGTCGAAGAGGAGGGAGGCCTTGGTCGGGGCGGCGGGAATGAACGAGAGAAAGCGAGGGCTGTCACACGAGACCACGGCCGTGGCCAGCTCGCCGTCGAACACGTCCATGACCCGACGGGGGTCCGTTCCCTCGTGGTTGATCAGTCCCCCGAGGCTCGCAGCCAATGACGAGGCTTGGGCTCCTCCGAAGTCGAGCGGAACCGGGTCGAGCGCCAGTCGCCATCGGCAGTAGTCCAGGATCATGGTGGTCAGCTGTTCGTCGTAGACGAACATGGGATTTCGCCCCGCGTCATTCTCCCGGGGTCCCACGATCAGCCGGTAGCCCGGTGGATGGAGACGGCGTAGTCCCCTGCTGCGGCGAAGGGTGCACGCGACCAGGTGGACCACCGGCCCGTGCACTCGAGCCCGACGAGTCGGCAGTGCTCGTCGTAGGTGGCGAGGGGGTACCGCTCGTCGAGTTGGAAGCCGGCGACGAGTGACCCGTCCGGGGCCAGGTGCGATGCGCAACCCGCCACCAGCGCGGCGTGGGTGCCCGGGGGCGTGAAGATCGGAACATTTCCGGCCATCAGCACGACGTCGAAGGATCGGCCGAGGTCGAACCCGGTGAGATCCCGGACCAGCCAGGTCAGTTCGGGCGCCAACCGGCGGGCGGTGGCGATCATCGACTCATCCCGGTCGACTCCTACGATGCCGATACCCCTTCGGGCCAGCTCCCTGGCCACCCGACCGGTCCCGCAACCGGCGTCCAGGACCGAGGACGGGTGCAGCCGGGCGACGAAATCGGCTTCTCCATGGACGTCCGCCCCAGCCGCCGCCAGCGCGTCGAACCGCCCTTGGTACGACTCTCCGTCCCACGTCACCGCTCGATCATGGCCCATCTCGCCCGTGCGGTGAGACGGTGCTCCACAGGCTCGGTTGCGAGCGAACGAGCGACTCCAGGGGGTGATAGCCCGGAAGGTCCGCCATCGGCGTGTCGAGATACACCTTGGCCTCCGGAGGTTGGGCGAAGCGGCCGTGGCTCCACCGGATCTCGACATGGCCGGCCACTTTCTGCGTCCTGTCGTCCCCTCGGCTCCGGTAGGTGCCGGTCCAATCGACTCGTGGCTGCCCGGCGACCGCCGGGGTCACGGCGAACGCGTCCAGGGTGAACTGGTCCCGCCAGTCCCACGGGTCTGCGATGCGAAAGCGGGCGGGCGCACCGGTCCGGCGATCGATCCCGAGGACGAAATAGGGGGCGCTGCCGATGCGCAACAGCCGCCACAGCATGGTCTCGGGTGCGACGCCCGACGACTCGAGCCGCTCTGACCACCGACGGGCCGAGGCCGCGCTCACCGCCCGGCACAGCGCGTCATAGGCGGATCGCGACGGGGCATCCGGATAGGCCCGCGTGGCCAGGGCCTTCCTCAGGGCGACGAGCTCGTCCCGGCTGCATTCCGACACCGCCGGCGGAAACCCGGTCAGCCCGGTGGCCGAGACGCAGGCCCGGTACAGAGCCGTGAGCTCGACGGACGCCACAGATTCGTACCAGTCGGTCCGATCCCAGTCCCCGCTGGTGGCAAGCAGCCCATCGAACAGCCGGCCCGGCGAGGCGTTGGCCAGAATATCCGACTGGTATTTGCAGCTGACCAGGTAGACGTGGTCGATGCGGAGGTCGATGGGCGCCACCTCGTCCCCGGGGGGCCGTCGGCCCCCGGTCCACTCGATGGTCAGGGGAGTTCTGCCGCGGAGCCCGTCCCGGGCGTCGAGCAGCGCTCGGCCGTTGGCGAACGAAAGAGCCAACTCGGCGGCGAATCGGCCGGAATTGCTGATGGCTTCGAGACGGTCCCAGGCGCCGTCTGCGATGCGCAGTTGATCCGGGCGGCGGGCCAGGGCAGAGGCGAGGTCGGGGAACGGAAGCGTCCCGAGAGCCGTCCCCAGCTCGGTGGCCGTGGTCCGGTCATCGGGCACGTGGCCGGCCACCCACTTTGGTGGTCATCCCGGGTGCCGATCGCCCGTTCCGCCCGGGCGGAGCCGTTCCCGGCACTCCAGGTGGCGAAGCCCGGCCCTGTCGGAGGCGGGACGCCCTCTCCATCGGGACGGATGCCCTGCCATGGCCTGCGAGGCTAGTGGTGGGGTCGCGATGCCCGGTGGATGGCCGGGCCGGCCGATCAGCCCCCGACCAGGTGCTCGCTGGTCGACTCCCCGACCACGACACAGCGGGAGTTGGAGACGCAGCTGACCGCCGACAGGGGTTGGGCCGATCCGACCACCGCCGCGTTCTTCCAGGGATGATCGGTCGATCCGGTGAAGACCGCCACACCGGCCTGGGTGGCGGTGGCCACTGAGCTCCCCACCGCAACGCAGGAGTCCAAGGCCGGACAGGACACGTCCGTGAGGGCAGCAGCGGTGGCGACCACCGGTTGGTTCGTCCAGTGGGCGCCGCCATTGGTGGAGGTGAGGATGAGTCCGTGACCGCTCCGGGCAATGCCAGGACTGCGGGCCGTGGTCCCGACCACGGTGCATCGAGCTCCGGCCACTCCGACCCGGGCGCCGGTGGCGGTGGGGCCGGACCCGTTCGACGTCGTCGTGGGTCCTGTCGTCGAGGTCGCGGTCACAACCGGTGTGCTGGGCGGGGTCGTCGTCGATGACGGGAGCGGCAGGGCCCCACTGCCAGCGGCAGGCCCGCTCAGACAGGACACACCGGTGAGGTACCCGAGCCCTGTCGGCATGGTGAGCGTGGTCCAGGTCCGCCCCCCGTTGGTCGTCAGCACAACAGCTCCTGCAACGCGGTCCACATCGATCGAGGTGTGAGCGGTCACCCAACAGCGCAGGTCGTCCGAGCATGAGATGTCGGCGGCGCCCGCCACGCCCGCCGGCAGTGCCCCAACCTGTACCCACCCCGAGGCCGGCGACACCGAGACGAGGGCTACGGTGCCAACCGCTGCCGTTCCCATGGCCATGCACCGGCGGTCGGCACCACATGACACCGCAGTGACGTCGAGAATGCCGGGGGGTGGCGGCGACTGTGTCCACGTGGCTCCACCATTCGACGTGGTGATCACGGCTCCTTGCCCATTGGACGCCTGGTCCGCCTGACCAACTGCCGCGCAGTGGCGTTGGTCGGAACAGGAGATTCCGGACAGGTAGCCCACCGTCGCGGGGATGACCTGACCCCTCCATGTGGAGCCACCGTCCGTGGTGGCGATCACGGCCGCACCGTTCGACGCCCCGGCTCCCCCGACTGTGGAGCCGACGGCCCAGCACGAGCTGGCGGTTGGGCAGTCCAAGGCGCTGAGGGAGTTGACCGGTGCCGGAAGTGCGGCGGGGGTCAACGCGCCGAACCATGGCGAGCCGTTGGCGATGGGGGTCCCCGATCGCGGGCCGGACGGCGATGTGCCGGCACTGCAGGCGCCCGCGACGGCCACCACGAACACCAGCGAGGTCACGGGACCAAGGCGGTGACGAACGGATCCGGACACGGTCTTCCTCGACACCATGACCGATCCCCGATCAGATGGCAGCGGATCCGGTGCCGCAGAGGCGGACGATCCGGGCAGACGGCGCGCGGAGTATTCGGTGAGGCAACTCAGCGGACCTTGATGACGTCGTTGTCGATCTCGCCGCCTGCAGCCAGGGGATGCGGGCTCCACCCCGAACGGGGTGATCGCAGGTCCGCTAGCGCTCGAACGCCCCGGGAGGGCGGTGTCTGACCGTTCACGATGAACCCGCTCACTCCTTATGCGTGCCCTCAAACCGGCCCCTCGCCACCGATGGTGCGACTGCGCCAGAGATCTTGCCACGCCGACCCCGGTCGGGCGGTGATGACGTCCAGGCGCGGAGGAAGTCCGTCTACCGTAGGCCGGTGGTGTTGGTCCATCGGCTCTCCGTCAACTCAGACTTGCCGAACGGCACGAGGACACCGCAGTGAACCTGGTCGATCTCATCGTGGTGGTCGTGGTGGCGTTGGCGGCCATCCAGGGCCTGCGACTGGGTGCAATCGTCCAGGTGCTCTCCTTCGGGGGGTTCTGGATCGGGCTGTACCTCGGTGCCATGCTCGCCTCGGTCACCGTGAGACAGGTGCACGCCCAGTCGGCTCGGACCTCGGTGGCGTTGGTCACCATGCTGGGTGTCGCCATCCTGTGCGGCATCGTCGGGCGCGTTGCCGGCAACCTGGCCTTCCGGCGGGTCCACCGCGGGATCGCCGGCTCGGTGGACTCGGCCCTCGGCGTGGTGGTGGCGGTGGTCGCCTCGCTTCTGGCCGCCTGGCTGCTGGCCAATACCCTGGTGAACAGCTCCTCGCTGAGCCTCAACGCATCGATTGACCAGTCGAAGATCATCCGCTCCCTCGACACCCTGCTTCCCGCCCCGCCCTCGGTGTTCTCGCGGGTCCAGGGCTTTCTCTCCGCCGAAGGGTTCCCACCGGTCTTTGCTCAACTGGCGCCAGCGTCTGCGGGACCCGTGTCGCTTCCCGACAATGCCCTGCTCCGACAGGCAGTGATCCGGGCCGGGGCGTCGACGGTCAAGATCGTCGGTGATGGGTGCGGGCAGATCCAAGAGGGCTCGGGCTTCGTGGCCAGTCCTGGCCTCGTGGTCACCAACGCCCATGTGGTCGCCGGGATCGCCCACCCTGTGGTCCAGGACAGTTCCGGTCTCCCGCACCCGACGGTCGTCGTGCTGTTCGATCCTTCCTATGACCTTGCCGTGATGCGGGTGAGCGGCCTCAACGAGCCACCACTGCAGCTCGATCCCGACCAGGTCTCACGGGGGGTCGAGGCCGCCGTGCTCGGCTATCCGGGTGGCGGTCCGTTCACCGCCGCGCCGGCCGGGGTCATGGCGGTGTTCGAAGCACAGGGTCGCGACATCTACGGCCAGGGCCTCACGGTGCGCAACGTGTACGAGGTGCAGGCGGTGGTCCGACCGGGCAACTCGGGCGGCCCCCTGGTCCAGCCGGACGGCGAGGTGATCGGCGTGGTCTTCTCACGGTCCACCACCAACGGGGACATCGGCTACGCGCTCACCTCGCCGGGGGTGCTGTCCCGGGTGGTGCAGGCGGAGTCCGGTTCGGCGCCGATCGGCACCGGTGCCTGCGCCCCGGGCTGAACCGGAGGATCCCGGTCGGGAGGTCGCCCGGGGCCCCACCAGGGGATGCCCCCGACTAGACATGGGAACATGACGCTTTGTATCGAGGACTACGGGATCATTGGCGATCTGCACACGGCAGCGCTCGTGGGCCGGGACGGTTCGATCGACTGGTTGTGCCTGCCCCGCTTCGATTCGGCCGCATGCTTTGCCAAGCTCTTGGGCAACGAGGACCACGGATCGTGGAAGTTGGCTCCCAAGGGCTCCCACCTCGCCACCCACCGCCACTACCGGGGCGACACCCTGGTGCTCGAGTCGGAGTTCGTGACCGACGAGGGCACGGTCCGGGTGGTCGACTGCATGCCCATCCGGCAGCGCCACCCCGAGGTGGTGCGCCTGGTCGAAGGCGTGCGGGGCAAGGTGACCATGACGATGGAGCTGACCATCCGATTCGGGTACGGCCAAATCGTCCCGTGGGTGCGCCGGATGGACGGCACCCTGCAAGCCATCGCCGGTCCCGACGGCCTTTCGCTCTGGACCCCCATCGAATGCAAAGGTCGAGACTTCTCCACGGTCGGTGAGTTCACGGTGACCGAAGGCCAGCGGGTGCCCTTCTCGCTCACCTGGTTCCCGGCCAGCGAAGAGCCTCCCCGCCCGGTGGATGCCGGGTATGCGATCCAGGACACCGAGCTCTGGTGGACCGATTGGTCGTCACAGTGCACCTATGTCGGCGATCATCGGGATGCCGTGATGCGCTCGCTCATCACACTGAAGGCCCTCACCTACGAGCCGACGGGCGGCATCGTCGCCGCCGCCACCACCTCACTGCCCGAAACGTTGGGAGGCAGCCGCAACTGGGACTATCGGTTCTGCTGGCTGCGCGACGCCACACTGACCCTCGAGTCCCTGATGCGAGGGGGCTTCTATCAGGAGGCGATGGCGTGGCGAAATTGGCTCCTGCGGGCTACAGCCGGTGATCCGGCCCAGCTGCAGATCATGTACGGGGCCGCGGGCGAGCGCCGGTTGGATGAGTGGGAGATCGACTGGCTGCCCGGATACCAGGATTCCGCACCAGTGCGAATCGGCAATGCCGCAGCCGGCCAGTTCCAGCTGGACGTCTTCGGCGAGGTGATGTCCGCGCTGTACGAATCCCTGCAGACCCACGAACGTGCCGAGGACCGAACATGGGAGTTCCAACTGGCGCTCATGGACTTCCTGAAGGACGGCTGGCGCGAGCCGGACGACGGCATCTGGGAGGTCCGAGGCCCGCGGCGCCATTTCACCCACTCGAAGGTCATGGCCTGGGTGGCGATCGATCGCGCCATCAAGACCGCCGAGGAGTACGGCATGGACGGACCTGTCGACGAGTGGAGAGAAATTCGCACGGAGATCCACGACCAGGTCTGCGACCAGGGATTCAACCCCGGCAAGGGTTCGTTCACCCAGTACTACGGCTCCGACGACCTCGACGCCAGCCTGCTGATGATTCCCCTGGTGGGCTTCCTCCCTGCACACGATCCACGGGTTCGGGGCACCATCGAGGCCGTGGAGCGCGAGCTGGTGGAGGGCGGGTTCGTCCTCCGCTATCGGACGGCGGAGACGGGTGACGTTGACGGCTTGACGGGACGCGAGGGGGCCTTTCTGGCCTGCTCGTTCTGGTTGGCCGACTGTCTCTCTCTGCTCGGTCGCGACCGCGACGCGCGTCAGCTCCTCGACCGGTTGTTGGGCCTGCGCAACGACCTGGGACTGCTCTCCGAGGAGTACGACCCGGTGGTCGGACGACTGGTAGGCAATTTCCCGCAGGCGTTCTCGCATGTGTCGCTGGTCAACTCGGCCTCGAAGATGGCGGGGCACGAGAAGCCCACCTCGAACCATGTGATGCTGGGGCTCGCCCGAAGGTCGTTGACCCGGAGCACGAGAACCGGCGGGACTCTCCACTCGGGCGGCTACTCGGCCCGGGACGCCATCCACGCCGTGGTCCAGAACGTCGACCCGAACACTCCCGGCAGTGCGGCCCGTGCTCTCAAGGCGGTGGTCTCGGGTCCCGCCAGCGGGGGGTCCCACCCCAGGGCCACTCCGGCATCGAAGCCCTCGGCCAGGCGTCCACACAGGGCGACCGAACACGCTCCGGCCCCGGCACCGGCCGACAAGAAGACGGCGACGAACAGCCGGGATGGGACGGAGGCCGCCAGGGCCAAGGCCCCGAAGAGGGCCAAGGGGGCCAAGGCGGCGGCAAATAGGGCCAACGGTGCGAAGCCGGCAGCGAGCAGGACGGCAACCGCAACGCGATCGTCAAAGAGAGCCGGCGACCCCGAGACGATCAAGTCCGCCGACTCGCCTGGTGACAATGGCACGGCCGCGGAGACAGCCCTGGGGCCGACCACGAAGAGCGCCAAGGCGAAGGCCAGCGGAGCAAGAGCCAGCGGAGCACGGAAGAGTCCGACCAAACGCTCCTAGGTGGCTGGTGTCTTTCTCGGGTCTCGATTCGCGTTCTCCGAGGCGACC
>JADMIJ010000174.1 GCA_015478655.1 Acidimicrobiales bacterium
CTCTAGAGCAGCAGGCACCCCGGACCCTGAAGGTCGCGCCAGACCTGATTGACAATCCCGATCCGACACGGCTACGTCGTAGCGAGGTTCTCGGAGGCATCATTCGCGAATACCGGCTCGCCGCGTGACCTGGTCGGATGGGTTGTCGGCACCCACAAGGGCCTCTCGGTCCTTACCTCGGTCGGCCCGCTCTTTGGCTCGGATAATGTCCTCCAAGCTCGCGGCCCGGATCACGAACCCATCGCCCCGAAGCACCATCGCCCGACTGGCCAGCTCCTCGTACGGAACCAAACGGCCGTCCGGAGCCTCCAAACCGGCGAGCACATCAAAGGGACCCGCATCGGTCATCCACGTCGACATGCTGGCCATATCAAGGGTCGTACCGTCGATCTGGACCGGAAGCAGCCGGGCCTCCGCGTCGGTCATCCCGCCGACGCGGAGACGAGCATTCAGCTCTTGCAAGGCGTCGGCGAGCCGGTTGAGATTAGCCCGCTCCCGGCGTACAACGCAGTCTGCGTCTTCAGTGGGGCGCTCTGCGCCGTATCCGATGGCGGCAACCCCTCCGACCATCAGGTACTCCAATCCATGGTGGTCGAGGACCTCGATGGGACGTCCAAGATCGTGCGGCGGACCGTCAGGATCGGACATCGGCGCCGATGGCCTCCTCGGCGCGCTTAGACATCATCACTCGACCGTGACGCCGTCGATCACGTCAAACGACTGCCCGCCAGGTCGCTGATCGGTGGATCGAGGCTAAGGTCACTTCCCCGTCATAGGCCCATCCTTCGACGCTGCGCCCCGCCCGACCGACGGGTTCCAGGCGAGTCCGCTCAGACGCGGACGCCGCCGTCTCAACTCACATACGTGAACTGAGTCTCGCCCGTTGAGCAGTCCCCGGTGACCGTCCCATTGAACAGTGCCATGATGGGGCGAAGCGTTGGGGTAGGACCCAGTGACGCTCGCAGTACCAAAGGGCACCTACAAGCGTTCCCATCACCGTTCCGTTCTGAACATGACGGGAACGCCTACCGCTCCCGGTCCGTTCTTCAACGGCACTTGGAACGGTACCGAGTACCTCGGCCCATTTGGGCAGCACTATGGGGCCCAGGTCACCCCAGGTAACCGCTAGTCCTTTTGCTGAGGCGACTTTGCCACAGCGGATAGGGCATCGTTCGCGCCAGTCAGCTTCTCGCCCGGTGAGCCGGGTCCCAATCCGAGTTCAGGCCCGAGCGCACCTGTCCACCACAGCAGGGGTCGGCCAGATTATCCTTCGGCACACCCGCATTTCAGAACAGTCCATGACGACCTGGCCTGAGAAGGGCTGGCGAGAACGGCGGAGCATCCATGGCCATCGACGTCCTGGCACTTGAGCGTGGCCTTGATCTTTCTAATACCCCCGACATGGTCGCTAGACGACCAAACCATCGCCGGAGGTGGATCATCGGAGGGCTGGCGGTCGCGGTCTTCACTGCAGGGTTGGGCTATGTGACGGGGAACGAGGTCCAGGCCAACACTCAAATCGATCATGCCCACGCCTCACTCGTGACGACTCGTCAGCACATCCATGCCGTGTTGGCCGATCTGGCCGCGGTTCGTCGCAACCTCAGCCTCGTCCATGAACAGGTCACTCAAGCCTCGACGGCGCTCACCCAGGACGCCGCACAACTCAAGGGAATGCAAACCGCGCTCGCCAATGCTGAGGCCAATGTGTCACATCAGACCTTGACCATTGCCGACCTCCAGGTGTGCCTCGGCGGAGTTGAGCAGGCATCGAACGCGTTGGCCGTAGGAGATCAGCATCGGGCCATCGACGCCTTGAATGCGGTGGCCACAAGCTGCGCCCGTGTCGTAGCCGCCAATGGCTAGGTCGCCTTGGAGGCGAGTCGGGGTGGTCGTTGTAGCTTTCGTCGCTCTGAGTGTCATGACCGTTGCCATCGTGACGGACATAGCCGCTCACGCCCATGATCGTCAAGAACACCGCGACCTGGTTGCCGCCCACCAGAAGCTGTCGAGATCGCGAGTCAATCTGGCTGCGACGACCTACGCAAAAGCGCTAACCGCCAATCACCGGGATGTCCTTCAGGCATCAGTGGCTTCAACTATGGGCGAACTGGCGACCGCCGAGAAGACGCTGTCCGGCACCAATGCCGAGGCGTTCTTTCAGGGAGTCGGTATCGGGACGCTCCAGACCTGTCTCGGTGGCGTACAGAGCTCCTACCAGCAGATATCGGCTCATGACGACAACCAGGCGGCCCAGGACATCGCCGCGGTCTCCGGTGCCTGCCTTACCCTGGCGGGTGGGGCAGGCGGAGGCCTCGTCTACCCGTTCGACTTCCCGGATCCGGGCGTCATCCTCGTCGGAGACACCTACTTCGCGTACGCCACCAATTCAGTGGCGGGCACTATCCAGATCATCGAGTCCACGGACCTGGTCCACTGGAATGCGGCCGCGAACGCCCTGCCAAGTCTCCCGGGTTGGGCGACCCCAGGCGCGACCTGGGCACCCGCCGTAGCCCTGATCAACGGCGCCTTTGTGCTGTACTACGCCGCCAATGTTGCCGGTCCGGGAGGCGGAGAGGAGTGTATTTCGGCGGCAACGGCCATCCAGCCCCAGGGGCCGTTCAGTGACACCTCATCCGCGCCGCTCGAGTGCCAGCCATCCTTGGGCGGCTCACTCGACCCGTCGCCGTTCGTCGATGCCGACGGGAGAACGTACCTAGTGTGGAAGTCGAACGGCGGCGCCGGACCGGCCACCATATGGTCTGAGCAGCTCGATGCGGCCGGCACCGGGTTCGCGACGAACGCGACCCCGGCTCAACTGCTGGTACCCAGCCAAGCATGGGAGGCAGGTGTGGTCGAAGCTCCTGACCTGGTTACAAGTGGCGGGCGGTACTTCCTCGTCTACTCAGGCAACAACTGGAACAGCGCCAAATATGCCGTCGGGGTGTCCACCTGCACCGGCCCCCAAGGTCCGTGCACCAAGCCATTGTCACAGCCGATTCTCTCAAGCGGTGCGGACATGCAAGGCCCAGGGGGCGAGTCAGTGTTTACGGACACCTCGGGTTCTTTCTGGATCGCATTTGATGCTTTCCTTCCCAAAGCGGTCGGCTATCCGCACAACCGAGATCTCTACCTCCGTCGGTTGGACCTCTCCGGGGCCACCCCGGTCGTCGAGCAGGCCGGCTAGGTGGCTGGTGTCTTTCTCGGGTCTCGATTCGCGTTCTCCGAGGCGACCTG
>JADMIJ010000175.1 GCA_015478655.1 Acidimicrobiales bacterium
GCGCGGTGTTCTCCCTGGCGGTGGATCAGGTGGTCAGGGGCCCTGAATAGTTACGGTGGCGGAATCGAAAACAAATGGACGGCAACCCTCACCCACGTCACCCTCTCGGGAAATACCGCCGCCTCCGGCGACGGCGGAGGGATCTACATCGATGACCCAGGCGCTCGGGCGGTGGCCCTGGTTGCAACCATCGTGGCCAACAGTGGTGCCGGGCTGGACTGCGTCGCTGCCAGTGGCACCGTCACCGACAGCGGCTACAACCTCGACGATGATGGGAGTTGCGGATTTCAGGAGGCAACCATTCGCTGTCACATACCACCGCCGGACTCGACCCGAGCGGCCTAGCCTCCAACGGCGGTCCCACCAAGACCATCGCTTTGGAGCCAGGCAGCGCCGCAATCAACCATGTGACAGCGGCATCAGCCTGTACTGGGAACGACCAGACTGGCAAACCTTGGTCGACACCGTGCAATATCGGGGCCATCGGCGGTGGCAGCGTTCCTCCTGGCTTCAGAATCTCCACGTCATCCCTCCCCAGTGCCACACCAGGGGTCGCCTACGGTCCGGTGACCTTGCAGGAAGCTGGAGCGGGAACGAGCACCAGTCCTTACGTCACCACTTTCAAGTGGAAGAAGGTCATCCTCCCCAAGGGCCTCAAGCTGTCCTCGGGCGGAGTCCTATCAGGTACTCCGAGTGCCAAGTTGGCCGCTGGTGCGAGCTCGGTCACGGTTCAGGTGACCGAGACGGTGATCGCCCTCAACGGCAAGAAGAAGGTCAAGACCAAGACCACGGTCCAGGCCACCATTCCGCTGACCATCACCTGAGACGCCCATCGACTTGTGACGATCCTCGGTTCAAGTCGCGGTCGTCCGACGGGAAGTCTCGGGGTATGGCATAAGTGTAAGTGCCGTTCTGCAGCAGGCAACTTTCGCGAGCACAGCGCCCATCGCCCAGCTTTCACTGTCCCATATATCGATCGATCGACTGCGGACTCAATGAGTTGGGGAAGATTCGCCCTCGAATACCGGCGGCCTCGGTGGGGGACGCGTTATCGAGTGAGGTCGTTGTCAGCGGCCACTGCGGAGTGACCTTGGGATGTTCGAGTCTGAACTGCAAGGCGCTGCTTCGCCCCTGGATGGGAGGCTCCGAGCCGACTTCAGTCTCGATGACGGCGAAGTCACCTGCCTTCGATCCCGATCTGCTCGCTGAGCCGGTCGACGAACTCAGAGGCGACGAACTCAAAGTCAGCAGCACCGATGGCTGATGCGGAGGGTCCGCCATCAACCCGCAGGCTCCGGAGTCGAGCAAGTGAGTCGCTGACGAGCATTCGACCCGCCGCGTCGAGGACCAGTTCCGGCAGCCCGTACGGTGCCTCCGCTACGGCGTCAGCCACCAGTCCTCCGGTGTCGTGCTCGTGCAGGAGCCGGTACAGGTCCTCGGTGTCCGAGGCGGCCTTCTCAGGGCGCGCCAGTTTCCGATCTTGGAGGGAATGGAGCTTCATGGCAACGAGTGCGGCCGGAGTGGCGACGGCAAGTGTGGCGTGATCGAACAGAACGTCTCCATCGGGCGATCGATGAGCGACCCGGAGGCGGACCGGTTGTGCCGATTCCAACGCCCAGCGGTGCGACGCCATAAACAGCTGCTGTTTCGCATCGAGACCCTCAAGGTCGGCAGGCGCGAGCTCGTGAGTGTCGATCACGTCGATGGTGACGTCGTCAACGATGAGGCGTCCGTCCTTGACGGCAAGATGCACGCTACGACCATCCACGTCGACGGTCGTCTCATCGGAATGCGGGCGGCGGTGCTCGAGTGCATCGGCCAGCTCCTCGGCTCCCAGGTCACTCACGATGCCGAACGCACCGTCCGGGCCTGTCACCGCGTCGATGTCGGCGGTAGCGCGGGCCATGGTCCGACAGCGACACGTCACTGCGAGTCCCCCGATGATCGCCATCGGTCGATCGGATCGGGCTGCGAAGATTCGGTCGGCAGATTCGACGAGCGCCGCCACCCCGCCTCCTACGAGGTCGACAATGGGCACGTCCTCACCAGACACGGGAGCCGTCCTCGGGTGTCCAATCGGCGAGGATCTCGCGTCCGCGTGCTGGATCATTGGCGAGTTCGAGCGCGACGAAGAGCGGCCTGGTGAAGAGGAACTGCCCGAACTCGACCGCTGTGGCGCCCGGGAGATTGCTTCTGGGTTCGCAGGCCGCAGGTGTCGGGGCAATGGCGATCGAGCACGAGTGCTGCCCGGGGGTCGAGTCGCCGAAGACGCGGCGGGCAAGCGCCAGCGTCCGGGAGTCGGGGACGTAGAACTCAGGGGGTAGATCCGAGGCCGCCACGAGAGGCGCACCCCAGGCGTAGGCGCCGACGGTACCGGTGAGCGACCAGCCCGGGTCAGCTGGGTCGCCGAACACGCCGAGCCGATCGGCCTGGCCCGCCAGGGTGGAGGTGAGGTTCCCGCCGAGGGGGACGAAGGTCGGTTTCCACTGCTCCGCCACGGCCCAGAACAGATCGGGGAGGAGCGGGCGACCCCCGTCGTCGACGAGGGCGGCGCGGCGAAGCGACGCGGCGGCGACGCTGACCGATGGAGCCGACAGGCCTCCGCCTCGGGCGACGCCTCGGATGGTTGGCCCCTCTTGTGGGGAGAGCAGCGAGGCGACCGCGTAGGCCATCCCTGCCCTGCCCTTGATCCCGTCGGCCTTGGTCTCGGTGAACCGCTCGACCGGCGCCGTTTCGGCATCGATGAAGACGCCTGGAGCGATCAGCCGTAGATGCCCGCGTCGGTCGAACCAGCTGAGGCCTTCGTCCGCCAGGGACGCCCGGGCTGCCTCCGAGATGCGGTCGGCCACGAATACCGTGACGGAGTCTCGCTCCGGACCGGTCCTCACGAGCCGTTGGACCGAGGCCGGGTCGAGGTGCGCGGCCGCCTTCACCTCGAGTGCGACGGTCGTCCCGTTGGGGGTGGATACGACCAGGTCAGGGTGCTGGTCACCGTATCGGGGCTCTTCGGCTAGCGAGCAGCCGAGCGCCTCAAGCGCCGCGGCGAGGGCGTCTCTTGCCTCGAGGCCTTCGGTTCCCATGGCATCACTCTATCCGTTAGTTGTTAGTGGCGCCACTAATAACTAACAGGTGGAGTGGGCGACGGGCGAGCCGGTCCTGACCGTCCGGGGACCTGTGGGTGCCGAGAACGTCATCCGGATCCTCGACCTGGACTTTCGTTGGCGTGATCCTGGC
>JADMIJ010000049.1 GCA_015478655.1 Acidimicrobiales bacterium
TCGGCCGGAACCGGTCGTAGGCCCCGGCGTGCTGGTCGAACAACCTCGAACGCTGCACGGCCAGAGGGCGCGCTGCCAAACGGTCGCGTTCGTCGCTGGCATCCACAGACGCCAGCCTGCCCCAGATCACCGGGTCAGCGGCGGTTATCGAACGTGGTCCAAATGGTCGCGACTCGACCCTCGGACGATCAGATGGTCAAGCGCTGCCCGACAGACAGCCAGCGCTCGACGTATTGGTTGATGAACGCGATGGTCTGGTCGATCGCCTCGGGCAGCGAATCGTTCATGGCGTCTGCAGTGAGGACGAGGCTCGTGGCGCCGCACAGCCTCGCCGGAGAAGAGTTGCAACATCGAGCTGGAATGCAAGTCAGACTGTTTGCCTCATGAGCCGTCCGGACACCAAGTACGTGGCCGTCGGGGATGCTGACGTTGCCTACCAGGTCCTCGGAGAGGCACCTTCCGACCTCCTCTTCTTCAACGGGCTTGGCAGCAACGTCGAAATGGCGTGGGAGGACCCCGACATTGCCGACTTCCTCAGACGGCTGGCGTCGTTACGCCGCTTGATCTTTCTCGACCGACGAGGCACAGGGGCATCTGACGGTGTGCCGCGTAACGCCATACCAACATGGGAGGAGTGGACAGAAGACATCGAAAGCGTCCTCAACGCGGTCGGGTCCGAGCAGACATCAATTCTCGCCACGGTCGATGCTGGCCCCATCGCGATCCTCTATGCCGCTGCCCATCCCGAACGGGTCGATTCCCTGGTGCTGTGCAATACCAGTGCCCGCTATCTGGTCGCTGACGACTATCCGATCGGTTTCACACCTGAGGCGCTCGATTTGGTCATCGAGTTCCTCCGGACCCACTGGGGCACGCCGGAGTTTCTCTCGCTTGCTGGTGCAGCTGGCCCGGAAGACCCAGTCCGCCGCCATGCTCTTGCTCGCCTCTTCCGGTCGTCGGTCACCCCGAGAACCGCGGCCGCACAGTACGACTACCTGCTTCGGAACCTCGATGTTCGCCCGGTGCTCCCGCTCCTCCGGGCGCCCACGCTGGTCCTGAGCGCCGACAATCCAAGCTTCCTGCCCATGGCTCATGGGCGTTATGTGGCTGAGCACATTGAGGGATCCAAGTTCGTGGCGCTGCCGGGCCACGACATGTTGATCTTCAGCCAGCAGGAGATGATCTTCGACGAAGTGGCCGAGTTCTTGACCGGTACGAGACCGGTAACCGACATCGACCGAGTGCTGGTCTCTGTACTCTTCACCGATATCGTCGGATCGACCGAACATGCCGCCTCGCTTGGCGATCAACGGTGGCGGTCCTTGTTGGATCGCCACGATCAAATTGTCCGCGAACAGCTTCGGATCTTCCGAGGTCGGGAGGTCAACACGACGGGAGATGGCTTCGTCGCTTCCTTCGATGGTCCGGCCCGAGCCATCCGTTGTGGCCAGGTGATCATCGACGCCACCCGAGCCCTCGGTATCGAGCTGCGCATGGGTCTCCACACCGGTGAATGCGAGGTAAGAGGCAACGATCTGGGCGGCCTCGCCGTTCACATCGCAGCTCGCGTCGGGTCTTTGGCTTCCCCGAGCGAAGTTCTTGTCTCGGGCACCGTCAAGGACCTCGTGGTTGGCTCGGGCATCGAGTTCAATGACCGAGGTGAGCACATGCTGAAGGGGGTGCCGGGGACCTGGAAGCTCTACGCAGTCTCCGGTTGAGCCGCAACTCCCAACAGGTTCGTCTCCGACTCAGTCACAGATTGAGACGACCGACGTAGCCCCGGGGAGTCGTCCCGTCTTTATGGACCGTCTTTGTGGACCCACAACTCCCACAAAATCTAAGGACAGACTGCCCCCTATCACCAGGTCGGCGGGACATCCTTCTGGCCCGCGCCGCGCCAGCTGTTTGCTCTCGCAAGCGCCAGACCCCGCTCATTTGCGAATCGCGTTGAACCACGCCAGAGTCGAGGAAGCGCACCGCTTCGTCCGATCGCGAATCGCCGCTTCGACGTGGGTGTCGGTGACGGACGACATGCTACGGCCTGCGCGCTGTCACCTTCAGCGCGGAACCGGGAAGCCGCCAGGCGTCACCGTCGCGGTAGGGCTCGATGGCGCCCAGGACCGAGTCGACCGCTACCTGTCGGATGTTCGCATCGGCCGCATCGAATGCCTCGCCCAGCGGGCCGACCTCGAGCAAGGTGCACACGTCATCGTCTGCGGTGGCAGCAAGGATGATGCGCGAATCGGTGACGATGTCCACGGTGACGTCGACGAACCCGGCTTCATGGAGAAGCGAGGCGACACGTCCGTCTTCTGCGAGAGAGAACGGGCCTGGCTCGCTCGGACCGGGAATCGTCAGATCCGCCTCGAGCACCTGGGCCGCGGCGAGCGTGGGAACGAACATCCACGGATTGTCGGTCAGCGGGCCCCACACCACGGACGCAAAGCGCCCTCCGGGCCGCAGCGCACGATGGATGTTCGCAAACGCCGCCGTGGGATCGGCGAAGAACATGACCCCGAACCTCGAATAGGCGGCGTCGAAGTGTTCGCCGAGGTCGCCGGTCTGGGCATCAACGGCAACGAAGCTGGCGTTGCTCACCCCGGCACTGGCGGCCCGGCGAGTCGCAGCCGCGACCATGGCTGGAGAGATGTCGACGCCGACCACGCGCCCGTCGGGCATGACACGCGCCGCCAGCTCGATCGCAGTCGTTCCCGGTCCGCACCCGAGTTCGAGGACGACCTCCCCGCGTTCGACATGCAGCGCGTCCATGGCCGGAATTCCGTAGCCGTCGGAGAAGGCGCTGAGCGCATCGGCCCGTCGCTCCCAGGCGGCAGCGCGACGATCCCAGAAGTCGCGCTCGTCGCGGTCGCTCACCGACACAAGCTAGCAACCGCATCGATCAGCTGAGGCAGGGGAGCAGGCTGTCAATCCTCGCTCTGATGGGTGACCGGACCGTACTCGGAGAGAATGTCGAGGTAAGGAGCAGGATCGCCCTCCCATTCGAGCCCGAGGATCTGATCCCGGGTCCTTCTTCCCGCCATCACACGGACGAGCTCGTGCCGATCGGCATGCACAGTGGCTCCGATCTCTCCGTCCCCGAGTCGGCGCTCCTTGCCGTCATAGGCCAGGACGAGGGACGGCGCGCCACATTGACGGATCCGGTTCTCGAGGCTGAACGAGTAGCCGGCCAAGGCCAGCGACAACGCCGGGCTCGCCGGTGCCCGGCCGAGGGGAAGCGCGGCACGGACGTCGGTCTCGTGCACGACGAGATCATTGATGAGTACGTACCCGACAAAGGGCGGAAGGGATGGGGGAATGGCCACCTCGCCCCGCATCATGGGCGCCACCACCCCGGTGACATGGTTCCATTCATCCGTCAACTCCTGAACCGGGCGGCTCCGTCGTTCGTCTACCTGGCGAGCGGTCATCGTGTCTCGGGTTCGCTGGACTTCGGGATCGTGCCACTGATCGAGGAGGTTCATGCCCAGATCGCCCAAATTCCCCTGAGCGACATCGACGACGACACCCACGTGGTGGGCGACGACGTCCCGGACGGACCACCCCGGGCAGGCGGCAACGGGTGTCCCGACGTCGGTGGCCGGGTCCCTGATCACGGCGATCAGCCTGTGCTGGACCTCGACGTACGCGTCAGCACTGTCGACCACGAGGACTCGGCTCAGGCGGCGGTTTCGAAGCCCATGAGCCGGTTCAGGTTGCCACCCATGACTTTGGCCACATCGGCGTGGGAGAGCGCCTGCAGCTCGTCGACGAAGCTGAGCGGATCGGCCATCCCCTCCGGGTGCGGGTAGTCCGAACCGAACAGCACGCGGTCGACACCCAGGAGCTCGATCAGGCCCATCGGGTCCTCCTCGTGAAAGGGATGCACGTAGATGTTCCGCTTGAACACCTCCACCGGGTCCTCGTCGAAGGACTTCGGAGCGGAGGCGTAGGCGTGCTCCATGTCTCGGAGGATCGGGCGCACCCAGTTGCTGCCGTTCTCCACCGGGGCGAATCGCAGCTCGGGGAACCGGCTGCACAACCCGTGGCCGATGAGGGAGGCCACCGTGTCGATGATGGGCCGGCCCTGGTGGCCGATGATGGCCATGAACCCGGATCCGCCTTTGAACGGCGTCATCTCACCCCGGGTGACCCCTTCCCACTCATTCATGTACCGCTGATAGCCGCTGTCCGAGGCGTGCATGCCCACCGGGATCCCGGCTTCGACCACCAGCTTCCAGAAGGGGTCGAACTCGGGCAGAGCCATCGAGCGAGGTCCCCGCAGCCCGGGTACGGGAGCAGGGCGGATGAGGACGATTTTCGCCCCCCGCTCGAGGACCCACTCGAGCTCATCGACGGCCTGTTCCACGATTCCGAGGTGGATCACGGGCGTCGGAAAGATGCGCGACTCGTAGTTGAACGTCCAGTGCTCGTGCATCCATTGGTTGAGGGCATGCACGACGGCGTGGGTGGCCATGGGGTCGTCGCGCAGCCGCTCCTCGAGAAGGCTGGCCAGGGTGGGCCACATGAGAGCCCGATCGATGCCCAACTCGTCCATCAGTTGGAGACGGGGCTCGGGCGCGCTGAATCCCGGAAGGGAGCGGATGGGCTTGCCCATGATCTCCCGGCGCGACTTGCCCTCGGGATTGCCGCTCTTGAAGTACTCCTCCTGGGCCCCCGGAGCCGCCACCACTTCGAACGTGGGATTGGGGATGTAGTTGCTGATGAGGCCGTTCACCGCGATCTTGGTGCGCCCGTCGACCTCGACGTACTTGATGAGGCCGGCATACTCCGGTGGAAGGTACTTGGTGAAGGCGTCGGTGGTCTCGTACATGTGGTTGTCAGCATCGAAGACCGGGAAATCCAACGTTCGCGGAGACATGGCTGTCGCCTTTCTCTGGTTCGCTGCATCCGCCGGTTCCGAACAGCCCGAGATTGGCGGCGGTGCAACTGCGTACCTTCCAGTACCTCACCGGAACCTGTCTTGCCATGTTACCAGCGGGGCAGGGTCAGCGGAAATGGCATTTTCGGTACGTGGCCGCTGGCCTGGGAGGTGGCCTCCAGGTTGGACTCTCGGTACACTCCCGCCCATGCGGGTGATCGTCGACCGGGGCCGTTGCGAATCGAATGCCCTGTGTATGGCGGCTGCCCCCGAGGTCTTCGAAGTGCGTGACGACGACCTCCTGTACGTGCTCCAGGAGGAGCCCGACGAGGGGCTCAGATCGAAGGTGGAGCAGGCCGTACGGTCGTGCCCGAAGGTGGCATTGAGCATCGTCGACTGACGGGGCGCCCACGTGGGGCGGTTGACGGTTGGGGTCCGGCCCGGTCGAAGGGTGCGGTGCCCGGCCGCCGCCGGGCCCTTCGCCTCCCCCACGGGGGGATTGATTCGAAACGAGGTATACCGTGGCGCTGCACCGGCTCCGGTGACGACGAGGAGGAGGTCCGGACATGGCCGACTACAAATACGTGACATACGAGGAACTCGAGGGCGGTGAGGTCGTCCGCATCCTGCTCAACCGACCTGAGACCCGCAACGCCCAAAATCGTGGACTGCTCGTCGATCTCGACGACGCCATGGGCCGGGCCGAAGAGGACGACAAGGTGCGGGTGGTCATCCTCGGCGGAGTGGGACCACTGTTCTCCTCCGGACACGACATGGGGTCCAAGGAGGCCAGGGCCGAACGCGATCCCGGACCGAACCAACACCGCACTTCTACCATCAATGGCGCCACCCGCAAGGGGGCCGAGGCCCGCATGCTCCAGGAATGGCACTACTACTTCCAGAACACCCTGAGGTGGCGGAATCTGCGAAAGATCACCGTGGCTCAGGTGCAGGGGTCGGTGTACTCGGCCGGCCTCATGCTCATGTGGGCCTGCGATCTCATCGTGGCCGCTGATGACGTGTACTTCGCCGATGTCGTAGGCACCCGGCTCGGGATGTGCGGCATGGAGTACTTCGGCCACCCGTGGGAGTTCGGGCCCCGTCGGACCAAGGAGATGATGCTGACCGGCGACGCCATCGACGTGCACGAGGCCCACCGGCTGGGCATGGTGAGCAAGGTGTTCCCGACGAACGAGCTGTCGGAGCGGACGTTGGACTATGCCCGTCGCATCGCCCAGGTCCCCACCATGACCGCGTTGATGATCAAGGAGTCTGTGAACCAGACGGTGGACAACATGGGCTTCTACAACTCGTTGCAAGCCTGCTTCACCCTCCATCAGCTGAACCACTCCCACTGGGCTGAGATCCACGAGAGCAAGTACCCGGTGGCCGAGCCCGACGACGGGATCCCCAATTGGAAGGACGCGCCACCGGTCCGGTTGGCCGTGCCCGATGCGGTGGAGGGGCCCGTCCCGAGCCGGTGATCCTCCGATCGACCTACCGCCAGGCTGAGGCCACGCGGTATTTGCGCCCGAACGGCGCATGGGATGTCCCGACGCTCGACCACTTGTTGTCGTCGCACCGGCCCGCAACTGGTCTGGCCGTCGTCGACGGCGTCGTCCGACTCGATGCCGCCACCTTGGAGCGGGTGGTTGCCGGGCTGTCCGGTGGACTCCGGTCGATCGGGGTTCGGAAAGGTGGCGTCGTCGCCTTCCAATTGCCCAACTGGTGGGAGGCCATCGCATTGTTCCGCGCCTGTTGGAGGCTCGGTGCTGTGGCCGCTCCCATCCACCACCAGGTGGGGCCGGCCGAGGTGGGCCGGATGATCGCATCGTTGCAGCCGACGGCGTCGTTCGCCGCCGCGGGCATGCCCTTGGCGGAGCACCAGGGGACGATCGGTGTACGCAGTGGGGATCCGCACTTCGACACCCTCCTGTCGGGTCGGCCGGTGGCGGTGGGGATCGGGCGCGGCGCAGATGTGGCGGTGGTGCTGTTCACGTCGGGCTCGACCGGTCATCCCAAGGCGGTGCTGCACACCAATCGCGGCCTGGCCTACAAGGCCCGCTCGATGGTGGGTGCCCATGGGCTGACGAGCACCGACGTCGCCCTCATGCCGTCGCCGTTGGCCCACGTCTCGGGCCTGCTGAACTCGGTGCTCGTCCCGGGGGCAGCGGCCATGAAGGTGGTGTTGATGGAGAAATGGGATGCCGAGCTCGGGGTGCGATTGGCCGGCGAGCACTCCGTCTCGTTCATGATCGGACCCCCGACGCTCTTCCTCGGAATGATGGACGTCCCCGACCTGTCGGCCCGGGCGAAGACCCTGCGGGTGGTCTCGTGCGGCGGGATGGGGGTGACCCCCGAATTCATCGACGCTGCCCGCCAGGGCCTGGGTGCCACTGTCAAGCGCACCTACGGATCGACTGAAGCACCGACGGTGACCACCTGCACGGCCGCCGACGGGCCCGACCGTGCCCGCGACACCGACGGGCATTCGGTGGGCGATTGCGTCATCCGCATCGTGGACCCGGTGAGCGGTCGGACCGTTCCGCAGGGAGCGCGCGGCGAGGTCCTCTTGCGGGGCCCCGAGCTCTTCGTGGGCTATGGCGAGGAGGCCCAGACCCGCGAAGCCGTGCGCCGCGGGTGGTTCGCCACCGGTGACCTGGGGACCCTCGACGCCGATGGTTGGCTGACCATCGTCGGCCGGTGCAAGGACGTGATCATCAGGGCGGGGGAGAACATCGCATCGGCCGAGGTGGAACGACTTCTCGAGCTGCACCCGGGTGTCCGTCAGGCTGTGGTCGTCGGATGCCCGGACGATCGGCTCGGGGAGCGCGTGGCCGCCTTTGTGGTCGGGGACGGTGCCCTCGACGTGGAGGAATGCCGGCAATGGTTCTCGGCCCAGGGTGTGGCCCGGTTCAAGACCCCGGAGCTGGTCGTCAACCTCGACCAGTTCCCCCTCTTGGCCATGGGGAAGCCGGACCGGACTGCGCTGCAGGCCCAGGCCGCCCGTCTGGCCGGGGTCGGGAACTGAAGGTGGGGCGACGACCGGTGGGACGACCGACCGTGGGACGACGAGAAAGAGAGCACTGATGGCTTCGGGGATTGTTTCGTGGGGCACCTACCTTCCCTACTGGCGTCTCGAACGCGGGTCCATCGGGGCGGCATTCGGGACGTCGCCCGGCCGGGGGACCCGTGCGGTGGCGTCGTACGACGAGGACACCACCACCCTCGGGGTGGAGGCGGCCCGGCGGGCGTTGCAGGTTGCCGGTGTTCCTGTCCCCGATGACCTGTTCTTCTCCACGCCCGATCCGGCCTACCTGGACAAGACCAACGCCACCACCGTCCACGCAGCCCTGGGCCTTCCGTCGGGCAGTGGCGCCTACGACCTTTGCGGTTCGGTCCGTTCGGGCTGGGCCGCCATGCGCATGGCGGCCCTGGCCGGCGAGCGCCACCCGGCCATAGCGGTCCTCTCCGACCTGCGGACGGGACTGCCGGGCGGGGCGGAGGAGAGCCAGGGAGGAGACGGCGCCGCGGCCTTCGTGTTCGCATCCGAGGGTGCGGTGGCCGATGTGCTGGGCCAGGCCTCGGTGACCGACGAGTTCCTCGACCGATGGCGGGTCCCGGGGGAGACGGCCTCCCGGCAGTGGGAGGACCGCTTCGGGGAGGAGGCCCTCGTTCCTCTGGCCCGGAAGGCGTTTGCCGAGGCGCTCCGCCGAGCCGCGCTCACCGTCGACGATATCGACCACCTGGTGGTGGCGGGCCTGCACGCCCGGGCGGTGGCCTCGCTGCGGAGCACCCTCGGCGTTCCGGCTGAGCGCGTGGCACCTGACTACGCCGCCCGGGTCGGAAACCTGGGCGCGGCCCAGTCGGCCACCGGGCTGGCCGACGTGCTGGAGCGGGCTTCATCCGGCGAGGTGATCGCAGTGCTGTGCGTGGCCGATGGCGCCGACGCGGTGGTGCTCCGGACCACGCCCGCACTGCCCGGGGTCCAGGCCGCTCGGCGCCACGCCGGACTGGTCGATGTGGCGGACGCCGTAGACCATGGCCGCACCGATCTTCCCTACGCGGTGTATCTCACATGGCGGGGCAACCTCCGACGTGAACCTCCACGGCGACCGGATCCCGAACGACCTGACGCTCCCGCCATGCGGCGGAACGAGGGGTGGAAGTTCGGCTTCGCGGCCAGCCGCTGCCTCGAGTGCGGATTCGTGCATCTCCCCCCGACCCGGGTCTGCCTCTCCTGCCACTCGGTGGACCGCATGGAGCCACTGCGCCTGGCCGACGTGCGGGGAACAGTCGCCACCTACACCGTCGACCAGTTGGCCTACAGCCTCTCCCCCCCGATGGTCGGGGCGGTCATCGATTTCGACGGTGGCGGCCGGTATCGGGGTGAGATGACCGACGTCGACCTCGGCGCCCTGGCCATCGGCACCCGGATCGAAATGACCTTCCGGTGCTTCTACACCGCCCAAGGTGTGCATAATTACTTCTGGAAGGCGCGGCCGGTGTCCGACGGCGTCGCGGCCCCGGACCAGGTCGGAGCCGGCCAGGGAGCCGTGCCCGCCGCGGTGCGCCGAGAAGGGAGAGGCTGACATGGCCAGCAGGGGGATTCGTGATCGGGTGGCGATCGTGGGGATGGGTTGCACGCCGTTCGGCGAGCTGTGGGACAAGAGTGCGGACGACCTCCTGACCGACGCCACCGTGGCCTGTGTCGACTCGGCGGGCATCGCGCTCGAGGACGTCGACGCCTTCTGGCTGGGCACGTTGGGGTCGGGACAGTCCGGGATCACCCTGTCCAAGCCGCTGAAGATCGACTACAAGCCGGTGACCAGGGTCGAGAACTTCTGCGCCACGGGCTCGGAGGCGTTTCGAAATGCCTGCTACGCGGTGGCCTCCGGTGCCTACGACCTCGCTATGGCGGTGGGCGTGGAGAAGCTGAAGGACTCCGGGTATTCCGGCCTCACCGGAATCCGGCAGGTCGGCGACGGGACCAACGCCGGGCTCAGCTCGCCGGCGGCCTTCTCCTTTCTGGTGCCGGCCTATGCCCACAAGTACGGGGTGGACATCGACGAGCTCAAGTCGGTCATGACCCGGATCGCCTTCAAGAACCACCAGAACGGCGCCGTCAATCCACGGGCACAGTTCCGCAAGGAGGTCTCCATGGAGAAGATCGCCTCCTCGCCCCTGGTGGCCGGGCAGCTGGGCGTCTTCGATTGCAGCGGGGTCAGTGACGGCGCCGCCGCGGTGGTGGTGTGCCGGAGCGAGGACGCGGCCCGCTACACCGACTCGCCCCTGTACGTGAAGGGGCTCAGTTTCGTGGCTGGTCCAGCTGCCGGGGTCATCGACCCCAACTACGACTACACCAGTTTCGAAGAGGTGGTCAGATCGGCCGCCGACGCCTATCAGCAGGCCGGCATCACCGATCCCCGGACCCAGCTGGCCATGGCCGAGGTCCACGACTGCTTCACACCGACGGAGCTGGTGCTCATGGAGGACCTCGGCTTTGCCGAGCGGGGAACGGCCTGGAAGGAGGTCCTGGCCGGAACGTTCGACCGGGACGGCGAGCTTCCGGTCAACCCCGACGGCGGGCTCAAGAGCTTCGGCCATCCCATCGGTGCCTCAGGACTGCGCATGCTCTTCGAGTGCTGGCTCCAGTTGAGACGCCAGGCGCCACCGGAGCGCCAGATCGCCAGCGTGACCGATTCCGGTCGCACGTTGGGACTGACCCACAACCTCGGTGGCGGCCCGGGGGAATGCGTGAGCTTCGTGGGTGTGGTCGGCAGCGAACCGACGGACTGACGCCGTCCGCGGTCAGATCCGGGCCCCCTCCCTCGCCGGCGACGTCACCCCCTGGCCTGACGTCCGGCACACGCTGATGGCGTGGTCTCCGTTCCGACTCTAGGATCGCCGCGTCGACGAGGAGGGGAGCTGTGATGACCGGGGAGCATGACGACGGGCGCTCTCGGTCGGCTACCTTCGACGAGCGAGCCGCCAGGTCGGAGTCCGATGTCGCCGGATAGTTCCCTCGGACGGATCGTCGAGCGGGTCACCGACACCGACCCCGACCGGGTGGCCGTGGTCATCGACGGGACGTACACGACCTACGGGGAGCTCCAGGTGGCCATCGGTGAATGTGCCGCCGCGCTCCGTTCGGCCGGTGCCGAATCCGGATGGCGTATCCCCCTGGTCGACGACACCAGTCTGGTGTCGGTCGCCGCCCTGATCGGCGCAACCCACACCGGAGCGGCCACCGCGCTGATGAACCCCCGCCTGACGGCTGATGAACTGCGGGTCCTCCGGCAGGTGGCGGAGGCGGGTCCGATCGGTGTGGCCGGCGCCCCCTCAGCCGGGACCCTCCGTCGAGCCGGGCAGGAAATGGTCCTCGGCGCCGAGGAGCTGTTGGGTGGCGCAGGCCACCGGTCCGGGCCCATCCGGGAAGCCGACCCCGGTGAGGCAGCCGTCGTCCTCTTCACCAGTGGCACGACCGGGACCCCGAAGGCGGTGCCGCTCCCGCACTCGATGGTGGCCTCCCGGATTGCTGCGTACTCGCCGACCGTCGACCCCGTCCCCGCCGTGGCGTTGATGTGCGTGCCGTTCGTGCACATCGGCGGCATGCTGGGGCTGGTGGTGGCGCTGGCCAAGGGCTCGACCACCGTGGCCCAGACCCGCTTCGATGCCGGCGAGTGGCTGGCGCTGGTGGAACGGCACCGCGTCAACACCTCGTTCCTGGTGCCGACGATGCTGCACCGGATCCTGGACCATCCGAATTTCGCCACCACGGATCTCAGCTCCTTGACGGCGCTGACGTACGGGGCCGCCCCCGCATCCCCCGAGCTGATTCGCCGGGCCATGGAGGCCCTCCCCGGTGTGGCACTGGCCAACACCTTCGGCCAGACGGAGACCATGGGCTCGATCACCCTGTTGGGGCCCGGGAACCATTCGGCCAAGAGGCTCACGTCGGTGGGCCGCCCGCTCCCGGGCATCGAGGTCCGGATCGTCGATCCCACGACACTCGAGACCGTGCCGCCGGGAGACGTGGGCGAGCTCTGGGTCAAGAGCGAGAACACCGTGATCCCGGAGTCACAGACCGGTGACCCGTCGATCCCAGCTGGATGGTTCCGCACGGGCGACATGGTGTCCGCCGACGAGGACGGCTACCTGTACCCGTCGGGGCGCCTCGCCGACACCATCAATCGCGGCGGCGAGAAGTTCTCCCCCTCGGAGGTTGAGGCAGTGGTCGGGACCCACCCCGCGGTGCGGGACGTGGCGGTGGTCGGAGTGCCCGATGCGGAGATGGGGAGCCGAGTCGGCGCTGCCGCCGTCGTCCGGGAGCCGTTGACCACCGAGCAGCTGCGGGAGTTCTGCACGGGGCGCATCGCCAGCTTCAAGATCCCCGAGCAGCTGGTGACGGTGGACGAGATCCCGTACAACGACTTCGGCAAGGTGGACCGCAAGGTGTTGCGATCCTGGTTGGAAGCGGCCGTCGGACTGAGGGCCACGGGGGAGGCGGGCTGATGACCTCTGATGGGGGCACTCCTCCCTCCCGGCCGTCGACCAGTGGACTGTCGGATGACGCCGCCCTTCGCATCTTCCGCACCATGTGCACCATCCGGTCCGCCGAGGACCGCATCGTCCTGGGCTTGAACTCGGGAGAGTTCCGGATGACCTACTACGGAGTGCGGGGCCAGGAGGTCATCCCCGCGGCCGTCTGCGAGCACCTGCGCCGCGACGACTACATGGTCACCACCTACCGCGGGATGCACGACTGCATCGCCAAGGGGATCCCTCTCGAC
Source organism: Acidimicrobiales bacterium (assembly GCA_015478655.1). Taxonomy (GTDB): domain Bacteria; phylum Actinomycetota; class Acidimicrobiia; order Acidimicrobiales; family RAAP-2; genus Bog-756. Next base: position 12,673 of record JADMIJ010000049.1, read on the forward strand.
GAGCTGGTGGCCGAGATGTGCGGAAAGGTGACGGGCACCTCCAAGGGCAAGGGTGGGCCGATGCACCTCTCGGACCCGCAGTCGGGGCTCATGGTCACGACCGGCGTCGTGGGCGGCGGGCTGCCCATCGCGGTGGGCTTGGCCCTGTCGAGCAAGCTGAGGGGCACCGACCAGGTCACCGTGGTCAACTTCGGGGACGGAGCCACCAGCATCGGCGCCACCCATGAGGCCTGCAACCTGGCCGCACTGTGGGAGGTCCCGGTCATATTCGTGTGCCAGCACAACCAGTACGGCGAGCACACCAGGTTCGCCGACTTCACCCGGACCCGCAGCCTGGCCGACCGGTTTCGCGGCTACGGGATGGAGGCCCGGACGGTGGACGGCAACAGCGTCCCGGCCATGGACGAGGCCGCCGGTGAGGCGATCGGGCGAGCTCGGGACGGCGGCGGCCCGACCTTCCTCGAATGCATGACCTACCGACTGGGCGGGCACACCTTCGGGTCGACCACCGAGTACATGGATGCGGACGAGTACTCGCGGGCAGAGGCGGACGAGCCGGTGGCCCGCTACCGCCGGTGGCTGATCGGTGACCGGGGGATCGGCGAAGGCGTGCTGCACGAGATCGAGGACGACGTCGCCGCCAGGGTGGAGGAGGCGGTGGCGGCGGCGAAGGCCGCAGCGCCGCCTGGGGCCGACGAGCTGTTCACCGACGTGTTCTCCAGCCAGGGAGACCTCCCCGGATGATGGACCGCCGTTCGCAGGAGCCGGCAGGCGCACCGGAGGACCCGGCCATCACGATGTCGGAGGCCGTCAACCAGGCCCTGGACCTGGCCATGGCCGAGGATCCGGAGGTCTTCGTGATCGGGGAGGACATCGAAGACCCGATCGGCGGGGTCATGAAGGGGACGAAGGGCCTCTCCACCCGCTACGGCCGGGAGCGGGTGCGGAACACCCCGATCTCCGAACAGGCCATCGTTGGAGCCGCCATCGGCGCATCGCTGGCCGGGATGCGCCCGGTCGCCGAGGTCATGCTCATGGACTTCTTCGCCGTGGCGATGGACCAGGTGGCCAACCACGCCGCCAAGCTCCGCTACATGTCCGGGGGCCGGACCAACGTTCCCATCACCATCCGCACCTCGGTCGGCGGAGGACGTCAGTTCGGGGCCCAGCACTCCCAGTCCCTCGAGGCGTGGATGATGCACACCCCCGGTCTGAAGGTAGTGGTGCCCAGCACCCCTCGTGATGCCAAGGGCCTCCTGTACTCGTGCATCTTCGACGATGACCCGTGCATCTTCATGGAAACCATGTCCCTGCTGTTCATCCGGGGGCCGGTGCCGGCCGGGCGGTTCGAGCTGCCGCTCGGCGTGGCCGATGTGAAGCGGGCAGGGGAGGACGCCACCGTGGTGACCTGGGGCTGGCAGGTTCCGGAGGCACTGGCCGCAGCCGAGGTGCTGTCGGCAGAGGGCATCAGCGTCGAAGTGCTCGACCTGAGGACCCTGGTGCCCTTGGACAAGGAGGCCATTTTGGCCAGCGCGGCGAAGACGGGTCGGGTGGTCGTCGTGCACGCCGCCACCCAGTTCGCCGGCCCGGGCGCGGAGATCGCCTCGATGGTGTCGCACGACCTCTTCGGGCGGCTGTCGGCCCCTGTCGAACGGCTGGGTGCGGTGTACTCGCCCGTCCCCTATGCGTCCGGGTTGGAGGCGCGGCACTATCCGGAGCGAACCAGGATCGCCGAGTGCATTCGAGCGCTCGTCGGCCACAGTTGAGGGGGCGGATCCTGAACGTGAGTGATGATCGCAGAACCCCGATCAGGATCCCCCAGGCGGGCGTGGCCGTCACCGAGGGAACCATCGTCGAGTGGCTGGCGGCCGAGGGTGACCAGGTGACGGTCGGCCAGGTGCTGTACCGGCTCGAGACCGACAAGGTGGAGATGGACGTCGACTGCCCGGCCTCCGGTGTCATCCACATCGTCGGCCGCACCGGGCAGTCCTACCTGGTCGGTGACGAGATCGGGCACATCGACAGCCCCTGAGTACCCTGGTGGCCCGACCGCGGTCGCCGACGAACCCGTCCACCCCGTACAAACCCCGAACGATCTGGAGAGCCCGCATGGAGCGCACAGAGATGGCCACCATCATCTACGAGAAGGAGGGGGGCGTCGCCCGCATCGTCCTCAACATGCCGGAGAAGGCCAACATCCAGACCGCCCAGCAGGTGTGGGACTTCGAGGACGCGCTGAAGTGGGCCGATCGCGACGATGAGGTGAAGGTCCTCATCGTGAAGGCGAACGGCAAGGGGTTCTGTGCCGGGCACGCCATCGTCGAGCCGGAGGAGATGGCCAAGGTGTACCCGACCACCGGACCGACGCCGGAGCGGACCTGGAAGTCGCACAACTACGACCTCTTCGTCTGGCCGCCGCTGAACCTGTGGGAGTTCCCCAAGGCGACCATCGCCCAGGTTCACGGCTACTGCCTGGGGGGCGGCACCATCTATGGCTATCTGACCGATCTGACCATCGCCTCGGACGACGCCTACTTCCAGATGCCGCTGCCTCAGGGATTCGGGCTCCCCGGCGCCCAGACCCTGGTCGAGCCGTGGGCCCTGATGAACTGGAAGAGGGCCTACGAGTACCTTTACCTGTCTCCTACCCTGTCCGCCGAGCAGGCTCAGGAGTGGGGACTGGTCAACCGGGTGGTCCCGAGGGCAGACCTCGAGGCCACGGTCGAGGAGACCGCCGCCACCATCGCCCAGATGCCCCTGACCACCATCCTGACGATCAAGGCCGGGGTCAAGCGGGCCTGGGAGACCATGGGCATGCGCGTCCACCTGCAGAGCACCGCGGACTTCACCACCATCGCCAGCGCCGCCACCGACGTGCGCGAGTTCATGGCCACCCGGAAGGGCCTGCTCCCGCGCCAGGTGGCCGAGCGGCAGGCGCAGGCGACTCGTGAAGGGGACAGCGGGACACCGGACCCGGTTGGCTCCTGAAGCGTGGGTCCCCGACGTCGGCCGGAGTGGGTGGGCCGGCTCGCCCTCAGGTGTCGGCGGTGAACGTGCGGCGGACGAACCGCCAGCCGTCTTCGAGTTTCACCAGGGTGTCGCCGTACGTCCCCGACGCGGTGATGGCCTGGTGGGGAGGATCGCCGACCAGGGCGTACATCTGGACGTAGGCCGAGAGGACCGCCTCGCCGTCGCCACCCTCGATCAGCAGGCTGGTGGCCACATGGCGCGGACTCCGCACCGAGCTGGCGAATGAGGAGGCGAACTCCTCGAGGGCGGCGCGCCCGGTGACCACCAGCTCGCCGGCGTCGAGCACCCCGTCGTCGACGAAGGTGCCCGCGTAGGCCACGCCATCGCCACTGTCGATGGCGTGGTTGTAACGCGCCGCCAGTTTCTGGATGGCCAGTTGGTCGTCTGCGCTCAGTCCCATGTCTGCGGTCAACCCCCGGCCCCCCGTGGCTCTATCGGGCGCTGGTATCGTAACGTGCACGGTCCGGGGGGCATGCGGTTGGATCTCGGGAGGGCGTCGACGATGGCCGAAAACACGCACCGGCTCTCCCTGGGCGAACGGGTGGTCGAGTTGGCCGGGGTGGCGCACCGGCCCGGTGCCCTGCCCTCCCCGATGGCCCATCGATCCGTCCCTCCCGAAGAGTGTGACGTGCTGGTGGTGGGAAGCGGTGCGGCGGCGCTCTCGGCTGCGGCCGGGGCCCTCAGTGGCGGGGGGAGGGTGGTGGTGTGCGAGAAGGGGTCGGTCCACGGCGGCACCACCGCGTGCTCGGGCGGTGTGGCTCACATCTACGCCAACTCGGTGATGCGGGCCGCCGGGATCGACGACCCCCGTGACCACGCACTGGGCTACATGGCCCGGGTGGGCTATCCCGGCGCCTACGACCCGGATGCTCCGTGCCTCGGACTCCAGCCGGCGGACTACGCCCTGCTCGAGACGTACTACGACCGGGGCGCCGAGGTGATGGGCCGTCTGGCCGACATCGGCGCGGTGCACATGGAGGCGCCCTGGTCCACTTGGGACGGCCAGATGTTCCCCGACTACTACGAATTTGCGGAGAACCGGGCTGTACGGGGCCGCGGCATCCAGCCGGTGGCGCCCGGTGGCGGGGCGGGAAACGGGGGCGAGCTGGTCCGGCAGCTCATGGACTTCGCATCTCAGCGCTCCACCGAGGTCCGGCTGGAGCACAGGGTCGTCGACCTGGTGCTCGACGGCGGCGAGGTCACCGGGGCAGTGGTGGACGACGGGACATCCCGCCGGAGCATCCGGTGCCACGGAGGGGTGGTGTTCGGCTCCGGGGGGTTCGCCCACAGTCCTGAGCTCCGCCAGCGGTTCCTCCACGGCCCCATCGCCGGTGGGTCGGGGGTCCCTTCCAACACCGGGGACCTGGTGGACATGGGGACCCGGGCCGGCGCGCAGTTCGGGGGCATGCACAACGGCTGGTGGAACCAACAGGTGTTGGAGGCAGTGGACGACTACGCCAATTCCGTCCTCGACGTGTGGGCCGTGCCCGGCGACAGCATGATCCTGGTCAACCGGTTCGGAGTCCGGGCCATCGACGAGAAGCGCGAATACGAATCCCGGGGACGGGTGCACCATGTCTTCGCCGGCGATGAGTACATCAATCGGGTCATGTTCATGGTCTTTGACCAACGGACGGCCCAGCGCTTCGGCGGCCGCTACCCGATCCCTCCGCCCGGCGCCGTCGCCGATCATGTCACGACGGGTGCAGGAGTGGCGGGGCTGACCGAGGCGCTGGGTGACCGGCTTCGTCACCGTACGATTGCCGCCATGCCGGCTGGAATCGCCCCCGTGTCGTTGGCGCCCGGTTTCGCCGAGACGCTGACCACGACCATCTCGCGCTTCAACAGCATGGCCGAGAAGGGACACGACGAGGAGTTCGGTCGAGGGTCGAAGGCCGTCGAATTCGCCTTCCACGGGCCCGCCGCGCCCGACAATGGCTTGCCCAACGCCCTCATGTATCCCATCGACGCCGACGGTCCGCTCCACGCCATCTCGTTGGTCGGCACCACGTTCGACACCAACAGTGGGCCGCGCATCGACAGCAACGGGCGGATACTGGGGACGTCGGCACCCATCGGCGGGCTGTACGGTGCCGGCAATTGCGTGGACGGAGTGTTCGGCGAGGGCTATCCCGGGGGAGGCTCGACGATCGGCCCCGGCATGGTGTTCGGGTTCCTGGCCGGGGTGCACGCCGCCAACCGCTCACCCCGAACGCGGCGTGGACGATGAAGCTCGCGTACCGTGACACCCCGGCAGGGGCCGCGGGCCCACCCACCGTGGTGCTCCACCGCGAGGGCCAAGCCCCTGACGACCTCACCGGGGTGGCGATGGCCAGCGGTGCGGTGGGAAGGGTGGTGGCGCCGATCGGCGACTACGCCTACACCGCCAACGGCATGGAAGTGGCGGGCATCTGCTGGTACCGCATCCTCCCCGGATTCGACGGGACCGATCGCATCTCCCTGACCAAGGCCGTGGTGCAGGTGTGCGATCTCCTCGACGACCTGAAGCTCGAAGAGCCGGTGCTCATCGGCTGGGGGCAGGGAGGGGTGGTGGCGCTGGGGGCCGGCCTGCTGTGGGCGGGAGCTGCGACCTCGGTGGTGTGCATCGACGCGTCCCCGGGGCATGTGGCCCTCCTCCCGGACGCGGTGTGGGCCAACGGTGCCCCGCCGCGCCTGCTCCTGGTGGGAACGGCCGATGGCGCCACGATGCTCGACGGGACTCAGGCCCTCCTCGGCCATCACCGGATCGAGGCGTCGGCCTGGCGGTGGTCCGAGGAGCCGGGCAGCGAGGACGCCGACCCCGCGCTGGCCCACCGGATCGGGAACTGGCTCGGGGATGGATGAACGAGGGGATGGATGGCGCCGATGACCACGACCAGCCTGCCTGATCGCCAACTGGCGCCCGAGGTGCCCGAGCGATGGCGATTGGGCCCCGCGTTCGTGCCCAAGCACCGCTACGTGGACTCTGAGTTCCTCGGTCTCGAATTCGAGCGCCTGTTCCCCAACACCTGGTTGAATGCGTGCCGGTTCGACGAGGTGGAGCAGGTGGGCCAGTACGTCAACTTCGAGGTCGGAGACCAGTCGATCGTCGTGGTTCGCACGGATGCCGGACTGAAGGCGTATTTCAACGCCTGTCGGCATCGGGGCACCAGGCTGGTCAACGGGCAGGGCCGAATCGGCGAGTTCCGGTGCCCATTCCATGCGTGGCGTTGGAACCTCGACGGCTCGATCAAATTCCAGGCGGACGCGGCCGCCTTCGAGCCCCGGCCGGCCGAGGAGTTCTGCCTCCCCGAGTGCCGGGTCGGGGAATGGGGCGGATGGGTCTTCATCAACATGCAGGCTGACCCCGAGCCGCTCGAGGACTTCCTCGGCCCCCTGCCTCGGCGGCTGGACGGCTTCAAGCTGGAGGACATGCGGATCGCCTGGTACAAGTCGGTCGCGCTCCCCGCCAACTGGAAGACGTCCCTCGACGCCTTCATCGAGAGTTGGCACGTGCCGGGCACCCACCCGCAGCTCCTGCGTCCCGACAAGCGCCCGACACCGCCGACCATTGCCGAGTGCGAGCAGTACGGGTCGACCTTCAACGAGCTCTTCCGCCTGCACTCGCGGCATGCCGACCTCTTCCGCTACGGGCCCGAGGGCGATTCGACCAGACTCCGGGCCGCCTACCGGGCCGACCCGAGGGCCATCCACCGCAACGTCGAGTACTCGCTGCGCGAGCTCCGGGCCCTCTACCTGAAGACGGACCTGGCGGCGGCGGCCGAACTGGTCACCACCGACGGTGCCGACGGCCCGGCGGGCAACGCCATCTACCAGCGACTCCGGAAAGACCACGCCCGCGCCGCCGGAATCGACTACCCCGAGGTCACCGACGATCAGCTCAAGGGGGCCATGTACGACTGGCACATGTTCCCGAACACGGTGTTCCTGATCGACATGGGCTGTTGTCTGGCCTACCGGGCCCGGCCACACCCCACCGACCCGAACCGCTGCATCTTCGATGTGCAGGGCCTCGAGCTCCCGCCCGCCGGCGGGCTGCCCACCGCCCCACCCCAGTTCTTCGACGACTGGCGCGACGGCGACATGGGCGAGATCCTGAGCCAGGACTTCTCCAACATGTCGGAGGTGACCGCCGGTCTCCATTCACGGGCCTACGACGGCCACCGCCTCAACACCGCTCAGGAGATGACCATCTGGAACTACCACCGGGCCATGGACGACTATCTGTTCGGCTGAGCTGTCGGGACTGACCGAGGTTCGAGACCCGGAAGCGGGCGCAGAGATCGCCATTGGGCCCCCACCCGGGTGCGAGTGGCTGCGGCTCCGGCGCTCCGGACGGTGCGCCGGTATCCTTGGCCGGATGCCCGCTGTCGCCGACGATGCGGTTTCCGGCGCTGCCCGGTCCACTCCGGAGTCCGAGGCAGAGCGGAGCCAGCTGATGGACGCGGCGCTGAAGGTCATGCGGCGGAACGGATTTCAGGGGGCCAGCGTCCAGGACATCCTCGAACGCGCCGGGCTGTCCACCCGTGCCTTCTACCGGCAGTTCCAATCCAAGGACGACCTGTTGTTGGCCATGTTCCGAACCGCATCGGGAGCCGACGTGGACACGGTGGCCCGAAGGGTCGAGGAGGCCCGCACCTCCGTCGATGCCGTCCGCGGGTGGATCGATGAGGTACTGGCCATCGCCTATGACCGCCGCCGTATCCAGCGCCTGGTCATGTTCAATGGCGTGGCCCGCCAGGCTGTTGGCTACGAGGCCGAGGAGGCGTCCCTGCAGGACCGGCTGGTCTCACCCCTGCTGGAGGCCATCCGTCGGGGCTCGGCTGACGGCTCGTTTCCCGAGACCGACCCGTTCCCGGACGCCTATTCGATCTTCGACCTCGTGTGGAGCGTGGCTGGACCCCACGTGCGCCAGCGCCGACCGATGGACAAGGAGCGGGCCCGGTCCCACATCCTCCGCTTCTGCCTGCCGGCGCTGGGAGCCGACCCCGACGCCTGAACGTCGATTGCCCGCGGTGACGGGAGCGACGCCGTTTCCGAGCCGGTGGGCGGTGTGACGAGGCCAGCTCGCCCTCAGCGCCTCCGACGGGGTCGGGGCCTAGGATGGAGGAGTGAGAATCGTGTTGGACACCGAACGGTGCACGGGCCACGGCCGGTGCTACTCCCTGGCCGGCGACCTCTTCGACAGCGATGATCGCGGCTACAGCACGGTCATCCATCCCGACGTGCCGGCCGGCCTTGAGGACCAGGCCCGCACCGCCGTCGCCAACTGCCCCGAGCGAGCCATTCTGCTCGAGGATGCGTGATCCGGAGCACTGAAAACGGGATTGTCGCGCCCGGCGGGAGTGGGATAGCCTCGCACTCCGAGCAGGCACGGACGGCGTGCCGACGGGATGGCGACCAAGGGGGGCCATGGGCATCGACGGTTCACTAGCCCTGGCGCCCGACCGGGCCCCGGGGGACGGTCCCGACCCGGGGTCCCCCGGCCCGGAGCGCCACGACGAGCTGCGCCGCTCCTTGACCGACTGGCTCCGGGCCAATCTCACGCCCGAGGTGGTGGCGGCCGGCCAGGCCGGCATGGTCAGCACCGAGACGGTTGAGATTTTGCGGGCCTGGAACCGCGTGCTCGCCGATGCCGGTTGGGCGGCCATCTCGTGGCCGGCCGAGTACGGGGGCCGTGACGCCTCCGTGGCCGAGCAGCTGGCATTTCACGAGGTGATGACGGGCTTCAAGGCACCGGGACCGGTGAATGTCATCGGGGTGGCCAATGTGGCGCCGGCCATCATGGCCGTGGGGACCGCCGAGCAGAAGGACCGCTACCTGGCCCCCATGCTCCGGGGCGACGAGATCTGGTGCCAGGGCATGTCCGAGCCCGATTCCGGATCTGATCTGGCCTCCCTCCGGACCACTGCGCTCGCAGACGGCGGGGAGTTCGTGATCAACGGCCAGAAGACCTGGAACAGCCTCGGCCAGTATGCCGACTGGTGCCAGCTCTACGCCCGCACCGATCCCACCGCTCCGAAGCACAAGGGGATCAGCTGCCTACTGGTCGACATGCGATCCCCCGGCGTCGAAGCCCGGCCCTTGCGTACCATGACCGGCGAAGCGGCGTTCTCGGAGCTCTTCTTCTCCGATGTCCGGGTTCCGGCCACGGCGCTGCTCGGGCCGATCCATGAGGGTTGGCGCGTGGCCATGACCACCCTGAGCCACGAGCGGGCCGGTGTGGCGCGTCTCCACCTGGGCCTGACCGCCCGGTTCAACGACCTGCTCGCCGAGGCGCGGCAGTCGGGCGTGGAGGCAACCTCGGTCGAGCGTGACCGGCTGGCCCAGCTCTATGCCTTTATCTCCTGCATGCGCTGGATGACCACCCGCGAGCTCGAGGCCGTTGGCCGTGGCGGCCAACCCTCTCCGGCCATGGGCAGCCTGGCCAAGCTCATGTGGGCCCGGGCGACCCAGGAACTGGCCGACCTGGCGGTGAGCCTGCTCGGCTCCGGTGGGCTGGAGGGCGCCTGGACGAGCAACTTCATCGCCGCGCCGGGCGTGTCGATCGCCGGGGGAACCAGCGATATCAACCGCAATATCGTGGCCGAGCACGGGCTCGGGTTGCCCCGGTGAGCAGCAGGAAGGGATCAGCATGACATCCGTGTGGAGCTATGAGAACAAGCGCGTCATCGTCAGCGGTGGTGGCGGTGCCGGCATGGGGGCGGCCACCGTCCGGGAACTGGACCAGCTGGGTGCCGAGGTCCATGTGCTCGATCTGAAGGAACCTCCGATCAAGGTGGCGAGCTACCACTCGGTCGACCTCCGCGACTCGGACGCCATCGCCGCTGCCGTCGAGGCCATCGGCGCGACCATCCACGGCCTGTTCAACTGCGCCGGCCTCCCCGGCGGTCGGTTCTCCGATGTCGATACCATGGTGGTGAACTTCGCATCGATGCGACACCTGACCGACCTGGTCGTGGGGCACATGAGCGAGGGCGCAGCCATCGCCAGCATCTCGTCGGGCGCCGGCGCCGGCTGGATGGGGAACATCGCCAAGTGGATGCCGCTGGTCACCTGCGACGGCTTTGCCGACACCGTGGAGTGGATCGAGGACCATCCTGAGGAGATCGCCAGCGGGTACGCCCCGTCCAAGGAGGCGATCATCGTCTGGACGATCTGGCGCTCCTTCGAGCTCGGCAAGTTGGGCATCCGGATCAACTGCACCAGCCCCGGCCCCACAGACACGCCGATGATGCCGGACTTCGAGGACCAGGTGGGCAAGGCGTTCATGGACAACTATCCGATCCCGCTCGGCCGCCGGGCCACGCCCGAGGAACAGGCCTATCCGATCATCTTCCTGAACTCCGCGGCCGCCTCGTCCATCACCGGCGAGAACATCCTCACCGACGGGGGCACCATGGGAGCCATGGCCGTCGGGACGCTGGACATCTCAGCGTTTGCCTTCCCCGAATAGACGACGGGCAAAGGAGCACAACGTGAAGGGCATCATGAACGGCATCCGGGTGGTCGAGCTGGCGGCGTGGACGTACGTGCCCATCGCCGGCTCCGTCCTGGCCGAGTGGGGGGCCGACGTCATCAAGATCGAGCACCCCGAGCAGGGCGACCCCCAGCGTGGTCTGGTCAACTCGGGACTGGTGCCCAGTGGCCCGGGCGGGGTCAACCACATGATCGAGCTGCCCAACCGCGGCAAGCGAAGTGTCGGCCTCGACCTCAAGAGCGAGGACGGCCATGAGATCCTGCTCAAATTGGCCGCTACCGCCGATGTGTTCCTGACCAACTTCCGTCCCCAGGCCCGCAAGAAGCTCAGGATCGACGTGGACGACATCCGGGCCGCCAACCCCAACATCATCTACGTGCGGGGCTCGGCCCTGGGCCAGCGGGGGCCTGAGTCCGAACGCGGCGGCTACGACAATTCGACCTTCTGGGGGCGCGGCGGCGGGGCCGACATCATCACCGCCCCCGGCGAATACCCCTCCAGCCAACCGGGGCCGGGGTTCGGGGACGTCATCGGCGGCCAGACCATCGCCGGTGGGATCGCCGCCGCCCTCTTCCACCGGGAGCGGACCGGGGAGGCGGTGATCGTCGACAACTCGCTGCTGGCCAACGGGATCTGGTCCATCGGGGCGACGGTGCTGGCCGCCGATCTGTTCGGCTTCAGCCGCATGCCCCGCGGGGACAGGACCAAGATGCCGAACCCGCTGATCAACAACTACAAGACCAAGGACGACCGTTTCCTGTCCCTCGTCATGCTCGAGTCCGATCGGTTCTGGGCCGACCTGGTCACGAAGATCGGCCGGCCGGACCTGGCCGACGATCCCCGCTATGTGGACTCGGTGGCGAGGGCGGAGAACTGCCAGGAGTGCTGTCGGACCCTGGACGAGATCTTCGCCAGCCGGACCCTGGAGGAGTGGAAGCCGGTCATGAACGAGGTGGACGGGGTGTCGGCCCCGGTGCAGACGGCCGAGGAGCTGCTCGACGACCCCCAGGTGCTGGCCAACGGGTATCTGCGCGATGTCGAATCGGCGTCGGGGACCACCTTCCGCATGGTGCCCTCTCCCATCCAGTTCGACGAGGAGCCCCCAGATCTCACCCGTGCCCCCGAGCACGGGGAGCACACCGATCAGGTCCTCGAGGAGTTGGGACTGGACATGGACGCCATCCTCGATCTCAAGATCAAAGGAGCCGTGCTCTGATCAGCTCAACGAAGTCGCCAATCGATCCGGTTTCCCGACGAGAAGCGCTGCTGGCCTTCGGCCAGGGAGGCGGCGTCGGTGCCGATGTTGGTGAACAGGAACGCGTGGTCGAGTGCCTGGCGGCGGGTGAGCTCCAGGCCCGTCCACAGGGCCCGCACCGTGCCTCCGACGGCCAGCGCCGGTTGGTCGGCGATGGCCTGCGCGGCCCACGCCGTGCGGGAGTGCAGTTCGTCCAGGGGCACGACCTCGGAGACCAGCCCCACCTGGTGGGCCCGCTGGGCCGACATCCGCTCGTGGGCACCGAGCAGGGACAGTCGCACGACCTCCTGGAAGGGCATCTTGTGGAGCAGGAAGATGGGTTCGAAGGCGGCCGGCATGCCGTAGGTGACATGGGGATCGAAGAAGGTTGCGTGATCGGCGGCGATGATGAAGTCGACCTCACCGAGGATGTAGAAGGCCCCTCCGCACGCCATGCCGTTGACGGCGGCGATGACAGGCTTCCACAGGTCGTTGGACTTCGGGCAGACGCTCTTGCCCGGGTCGTCGAAGTCCCACGGCGTGTTGTAGCCCGGGAGCTTCCCCTCGGGCAGCTCGTCGATGTCCTGGATCTCGCCCCGGTCCAGCCCGGTGCAGAATGCCTTGTCCCCACTTCCGGTGAGGACCACGCACCGGACATCGTCGTTCTTGCGGAGCATCGACCACAGGTCGCGCAGCTCCGATTGCATGACCGAGTCGAAGGCGTTGTAGGCCGCGGGGCGATTGAGGGTGACCCATGCCACGCCGTCTGATTCCTCGTAGAGGAGGGTCTGGGGATCTGACATGGCCGAGATGCTATCGGCGGACGGCTGAGCGGCTGTCTTCCCGCCCCACGGAGGGAGCGCCGCGGTGGTGCGGGACTCCGATGGGCGACGGGGCGCGAGAAGAAGGGGAGCGAGCATGAGCACAGAAGGTCGCGACGCCGTCGTCGTCGATGTCCTGCGGACGACGTTCGGCAAGAGGGGAGGGGCGCTGGAGCACTGGCATCCGGCCGATCTGCTCGGCTTCGCCCTGAGCTCCCTCCTCGACCGGGCGGGAGTGGATCCGGGCAGGATCGACGACGTCATCGGTGGGTGTGTCGGCCAGGTCGGGGAGCAGGGCACCAATGTGACCCGGAACGCCTGGGTGTCGGCCGGGCTGCCCCAGCACGTCCCGGCCACCACCGTCGACCGCCAGTGCGGGTCCTCACAGCAGGCGGTGCACTTTGCCGCCGCCGGGGTGGTGGCGGGCCACTACGACATGGTGGTGGCCTGTGGCGTCGAGTCGATGAGCCGGGTGCCGATGGCCGCGAACGCCCGCGGGGGAACGGGCCCGTTCCCTCCGTCGTTCCTGTCGGCGATCGAAGGGCGGTTGTGGGCCCAGTTCCGCGTGGCCCAGGTGCTGGCCGATCGCTATGGGATCACCCGGGAGGAGATGGACGCCTACTCGCTCGAGAGCCACCGGCGGGCGGCGGCGGCGTGGGACGCCGGCGTCTTTGCCCGCGAAGCAGTGGCTGTCCCGATCAAAGCGGAAGACGGGTCGCTCACCGGCGAGGAGCTCACCTCCGACGAGGGCATCCGGCGAGGTGGTTCCATGACCACATTGGGGGCCCTGCCGCCGGCCCAGTCCTGGGAGCCTGAGACCGCGCCCGACATCACGGCGGGGAACTCCTCCCAGATGACCGACGGCGCGGCGGCGATGCTCATCGCCGAACGGTCGGTGGCCGAGCGGTTGGGGTTGCCGATCCGGGCCCGACTGGCCCATTTTGCCGTGGCCGCCGACGACGCGGCCATCGTCCTTTCCGCCCCGGTGCCGGTGACCCACCGCCTGCTCGAGCGCTCGGGTATGAAGATCGACGACTTCGATGCCATCGAGTGCAACGAGGCCTTCGCCGCCATCGCCCTCATGTGGGCCCATGCCTTCGGCCCCGACTCCGAGCGGTTCAATCCTCACGGCGGAGCCATCGCCATCGGCCACCCGCTGGGAGCGTCCGGTGTGCGTCTGGCCGGGTCGCTGCTCACGCGGTTGGAAGCGGTCGAGGGCCGCTATGGGTTCCAGACCATGTGCGAGGGTGGCGGCCAAGCCAACGCCACGGTCATCGAGCGCCTGCCCTGACCTGGGGCCGGGACCACCCGGCTTCAGTCGGGTGGCCGATTGCCCTCGAAGAGGGCGGCCGCCTCGCGGGCACGCTGGCGGAAGACCTCGGCGGGGTCGCCCCCGTCGTCGTTGAGCACGCCGGCCATGTGCTCCACGAAGACGCCGACCATCATGGCCCGGAGCATCCGCGCCGCGGCTGGACGTGACTCGGGGTCGCAGAGGCCGGGTCGGGCCTCGTCGAGCCACCGTTCCAACGATGTCTGGGTGGCGGCGAAGAGGTCGACACCCACGGCATGGGCGGTCGCATCCCCGCGCATCACCTCACCGAGCATCAGGCGGACGAAGTCCTCCACCTCCAGCATGGACAGGAGGATGTCGGTGAGCAGGTCGGCGAGGCCCGTTGTGGGGTCGTGGGAGAGCGTAGGGGGCGCCGCCGAGGCCAGGTTGTCCACGAAACCGTGCTCCTCGAGCACGGCCACCAGCAGGTCGCCCTTGGACGGGAAGTAGTGGTAGAGCGACGCCACGTTGAGCCCGGTGGCCGCAGCCAGGTCGCGCATGCTGGTGCCGTCCACGCCGTGTTGGGCCATCAGCGACAAGGCCACGGCCAGGATGTGCTGGCGCTGGCCCGACCCCGGGGGTCGCTTCGGTGTCTTGTCGAGGGAGGCGGACGAGGGCACGGAACCCATTGTCGGGCCAAATGGGGCTGGCGTCGAATGCGGCCCGGCCGACGGTGGGGGGTGACATTCTAACGAACGTTCGGTTAGACTTGGCCGGAGAGCGTGGCACCTGACCCCAGATGGTGAGCAGGCCCGTGTCCGCGCACGAGGAGGCCACTATGTCGACGATGACCGCCAACACCGGGGCTGACCAGGTGCCCGACCGGTTCGATCCGTTCGAACTGCAGGACACGGTGTCGGGGAACATCCGGGATCCCTACCCGAGGATGCACGAGCTCCGCCGCCAGAGCCCCGTGCATGTGGGCCCAGTGGACCTCGGTGACGGAGCCACCCCGGCGGACCCCGACCGCCCGCCGCCGGTGACGGTGTTCGGATTCGACGAGGTGGTCCAGGTCCTGCGCGACAACGAGACCTTCTCCTCGACCGTCTACGAGGGCGTGATGGGGGCGGTGATGGGCCGCACCATCCTGCAGATGGACGAGCCCGACCACCGGGTGCACCGGGCCCTCGTTTCGCCCACCTTCCGATCCAAGGTCCTCCAGCGGTGGGAGGAGGACCTCGTGCAGTGCGTGGTCAATGAGCTCATCGACGGGTTCGCCGACAAGGGCCACGTCGACCTGGTGCAGGAGCTCACCTTCAACTTCCCCGTCCAGGTGATCGCCCGGATCCTCGGTCTGCCCCGTTCGGACTTCCCCGTGTTTCAGCGGTGGGCCATCGCCATCACCAGCGTGGCCGCCAACTGGGAGCGCGGCATGGCTGCCTCCGAGGCCCTTCGTGACTACTTCGCCGGCATCCTGGAGGAACGCAGGCAGCAGCCGGCGGACGACCTGATCAGCGAGCTCGTCGTGGCCGAGGTGGACGGACGCCAGCTCACTGACGAAGAGATCTACTCCTTCCTGCGGCTGCTCCTACCGGCTGGTGTGGAGACGACGTACCGGGCGTCGGGCAGTCTGCTCTACGGGCTGTTGACCAATCCCGACCAATTGCGGGCCGTCGTTGCCGATCGGGAGCTGATGACCCCGGCGTTCGAGGAGGTCATCCGCTGGGAGCCGCCGGTCACGGTGATCCTGCGCAGGGCCGCGCGCGCCACCGAGCTCGCCGGGGTGCCCATCGAAGAGGGTGCCGACATCGCACTCCTGCTGGGTGCGGCCAATCGCGACGAGCGCAAGTACGCCGAGCCCGACCGGTACAACCTGTTCCGCGAGTCCCGCCAGAACGTGGGGTTCGGCTTCGGCATCCACGTGTGCCTGGGGATGCATCTGGCCCGGATGGAGACCCGGGTGGCGATGAACACCTTGTTCGACCGGCTGCCCGACCTCCATCTCGACCCCGCCCCCGACCAGGACCTGCACATCCACGGCATGGCGTTTCGGTCGCCCATCTCCCTGCCGGTGGCGTTCACCCCGGCCTGAGCGCGTGCCCGGGCCCCCGGCGGTCCGTCCGCTGAAATGGCCGCGCCCTGGTGCGCTCGCACCGGGAGCCCACCGAATCGCAGTGCGAGACGCGCCACCCCTCTGAGACCCGGTCTCGTCGGGGTGAGCTGGGCAACGACCCGGTGACGAAGGACTGGTCCGAGCGGAGACCCTGGCCTCGACTACCGAGACGAGGGCCCAGGGTCGGAACCGGGTCCCGCGCAGTCGCCGACATCCAGTTCAGTGATCCGCCCTCCTCCGATGGTCACTTCTGCGAGCGCACCCTCATCCAGGCCCCACACGGTATAGGTCCCCTGGCGCAGTTCCGGATAGACGCCGGCGATGAATTCGCTGTCCACTGACCGTCGGCGACGAATCATGGTGTGGATCTGATGGCTGTGCGGATGACCAACCGGAGTGACGTCGATCTCTCTGCCCAGGCAGGATTCATCGGCATACAGAATGAGGGCACCAATATCGTCACCGATGTCGAGCACGAGGGACTCCGGGGAGTCACTGCTCAAGTCATCGACGAAAGGCTCCTCGTCGGGGGTTGAGGTCAGCGGCATCATCTTTCCGTCAGTCCACACATCGGGCGCTCACGGGCTGGTGTTGTGATTGCTGGAGGGGGTTGTCGCCGGGTTGGAGAACCCAGGGTAGGGATCGGCCAGATACGGGAAGCTGGACTGGTATGCCGCTGAGTTCGAGGTGACACCTTGGCTGACCGCTGCGACGGCGGCATCGGGCGTGAAGGTGTGGTCCACCAACGGGATGGTGGCTCCGGCCACCGCCTTCAGCTCGATGGTCACCACGTCGTCGGTCACTCGCCGTCCGTTCGGGAACCCAGCCAGATCGTTACCGAGCAGGCCCAGGGTGCTCGTTCCCGCCCCGCCGGGGCCGGTGGGGGTGATGGCCATGTTGAGCCGCAACATTTCGGCAATCACGTTCCCCCCTTGGAAGGTGCCGACGCCGAACGACGGTCCGATGACCGATCCCGGGATGCCGGTGGCGAAGATGGCGACCAGGTCTGCTCTCGGCTTGGTGTAGGCGTGCAGGTTGGGGAACGCTCCCGGGTACAGGGCCGGCAGCAGGTTTTGCAACTCCGGATGCTGGACGGCGGCGGCGAACTGGGAGTCGTTCACGGGGGGCTGGCTGTTCCAGAAGTCCTTCAGGTTCATCGGCACCACGACTTCATTGACCAGCGGGCTGCCCAGACGGGACACCTGAGTGAACGGCCCCGAATTGGTGTGTGTTCCTGTCCCTGGATTGATCGCCGTGACCGTCTGACGGCTGGCGGTGGTGTACACGCCGATCACGGCGTGGGGGTCGTTGGGCCCAGTCAGCGTCTGCTGATTGCTGGTGAGAGAACTGATGGGTACCTGAATGGTGATGGAGTGGACGTTCTTGTCCGCGATCGTGTCGATCCCGGCTGCCGCCAAGCCGGGTATCACCTGGTCGGGCGAGAGCGGACGTAGGTCACCTAAGTCGAAGATGGAGCCGAGGTCCACAAAGAATCCCTCGGCCCGTTGGCCTGCGAACACCATCTCCCCACTCGACAGGCGGTAGATGGCATCCCCGGAGAGAGAGGCGTAGTTGGGAGTGGAGCGGGGGCCGATGTTGCAGGGCGGACAGGACAACGGATTGGGGCCACCCATCGGAGTCAGCAGCGTGGAGACTTCACCCTGGACCTTCGTGACGGTGTAGGTCTGGCGTCGGTTCCAGTTCGGGTCGGTCAGCGAGGTGATCGGTCCCGTGGCGTACAGGAACGTGCCTGGGTCGGTGATCGTGGTGGTGAATCGGAACTGATAGGTAATGGCCGGAGTGCCCGAGCCGGTGTTGTCGATGTGGATCTCGTACAGGACGTCGTCTCCGAACTCGAAGAAGTTCGGCCCGCCCGCCGGCTCCTGAAGCGGAACGTAGTTGGCGATTATGGTCACTGTGCTTTGGGCATCCGGGCTGACGAAGGCGTAGACGTCGGTGCTGTCGGCCACCGGATCCTTGGAAATGGCCGGTGCTTCTCTGTGGGAGGACATGGGCTCAGCTCACCTCGTGGAGTGTTGATGTTGCGGCGGTCATGGGACGGGCGGTCACCGAGCTGCCTGGAGCAGCGTTTGGGCCAGGGCCTGATCGGTGTAGTCGACTGACCTCTCCCCGACGAATATCTTGATATGGCCCGCCTTGGCATCGATCACGCGGGCGAATACGTCCGATCCCTCCTGGGCATCTGGCTCCTGGCTGGCAGGCAAGGCGGTGGGGGAGCCACCCACCGTGGCTTCGACAGCACTGAGAATTCCGGGGCCGCCGACGGCCAGGACCCCTGCGGCGGCGGCGCCGATCGATGCGTTGCGAATAAATTGACGACGGGTTACTTCAGGCATTCAATGCTCCTTGCTCAAAGGGGACGAAGCAGAGTGACGGCTAGTCGAGGTCATCAGAAGAAGGCCATGCCGACGACCGGCTGGTTGAGCCTGAGGGAACCTGCAGATCCGCAAAAGCTCGAATCGCCGAAATTGAAGACGCCTCCGTCGGACGCCGAGAGCGTGTATCCGTTACCGAAGAAGGTCCCACCGATACCGACGACAGGACGGTTGAGGTGCAGGCCGCCGGTGGACCCGTAGAAGCTGGCGTCACCAAAGCTGAACACCCCACCGTCGCTAGCGGTCAGCTCGTAGCCGTTGGCGTTTCGGGTGGCGGCGATACTCACCACCGGCTGATTCAGGCGGGTGCCACCCAGTGATCCGTGGAAGAGGGCGTCTCCGAAGGTGAACACCCCACCGTCCGACGCCACCATCCAGTACCCCCTGCCGTCCTTGGTACTGGCAATGCCGACTACCGGCTTGTTGAGGGATATCCCACCCAATGAGCCATAGAAGGTTGCGTCACCGAAGCTGAACACGCCGCCGTCCTGCGCCACGAGCCAATAGCCCTGACCGTCCACCGTCGGAATCATGCCCACCACCGGAGCATTCAACGGAATCGAACCGGTCGATCCTTGGAATGATGCGTCACCGAAGCTGAAGACGCCGCCGTCGGAAGCCACCAGCCAATAGCCGCGACCGTCGACGCTCGGAGCCATGCCGACGACTGGCCGGTTGAGGTGGAGACTTCCCGTCGAGCCGTAGAACTTGGCGGTGCCGTACGCAAAGACCCCACCGTCCGCAGCCACCTGCCAGTAGCCCAAGCCGTCCGGTCCCGAACAGGTGCTCGTCGTTGTCGCGCCTGCAGGGATGGTTGCTCCCTGCAGCACGACCACCGCGCCTGACGCTCCGAAGAGGCTGCCCGTGACCAGCACCGCAGCCGCCTTGGCCCGCCACCTGTCATGGACCCCGCGCCGTCTCATGGCCCTCCCTGTGATCTCTCGGCCCCTGGTGGTTCTTCGGAGCCGTGGAGGTGGCGGATTGATTTTTTGTAACTATTCAGGCCCCGGCGGGCAGCCAGGCGTGACCTTCGAACAGCTGGCGT